>CABMQL010000001.1 GCA_902388735.1 uncultured Eubacteriales bacterium
CTGGGTGCCGATATAGCCGCAGGTGCGGCGGGCGACGTTCATCTTATCCTGGTCGGTGTTGCCGCACTGGGGACACTTCCAGATGAGCTTGCCGTCTTCCTCCACCACTTCGATCTCGCCGTCCCAGCCGCAGACCTGGCAATAGTCGCTCTTGGTATTCAACTCGGCGTAGATGATGTGGTCATAGATGAACTTCATGACCTCCAGCACAGCGGGGATGTTGTTCTGCATGTCCGGCACCTCCACATAGCTGATGGCGCCGCCGGGGGACAGATGCTGGAACTGGGCCTCGAACTCCAGCTTCTTGAAAGCGTCGATAGGCTCCGTGACATGGACGTGATAGCTGTTGGTGATATAGCCCTTGTCGGTGATGCCCTTGATGACACCGAAGCGCTTCTGCAGGCACTTGGCAAACTTATAGGTGGTGGATTCCAGAGGTGTGCCATAGAGGGAGAAGTCCACATCCGATTCTTTCTTCCACTTGGCGCAGGCATCGTTCATATGCTGCATGATGCTCAGGGCGAAGGGGGTGGCGGAGGGATCCGTATGGGACTTGCCGGTCATGTACTTCACGCACTCATACAGGCCCGCATAGCCCAGGGAAATGGTGGAGTAGCCGTGGTACAGCAGCTCGTCAATGGGTTCGCCTTTCTTCAGCCGCGCACAGGCGCCGTACTGCCACAGGATGGGGGCGGCGTCGGACAGGGTGCCCTTCAGCCGCTCGTGGCGGAACAGCAGGGCACGGTGGCACAGCTCCAGCCGCTCGTCAAAGATCTTCCAGAATTTCTCGATATTACCGCCGGAGGACAGGGCCACGTCCGGCAGGTTGATGGTCACCACGCCCTGATTGAAGCGGCCGTAGTATTTGTGCTTGCCGGGCTGATAGTTGCCGGCGTGGGCGATGTTGCCGATGCCGGCGTCGGTGAAGCGGTCCGGCGTCAGGAAGCTGCGGCAGCCCATGCACACATATACGTCACCCTTCAGCTCCAGCATTTTCTTTTCGCTGATATAGTCCGGCACCATGCGCTTGGCGGTGCAGCGGGCGGCCAACTCCGTGAGGTACCAGTACTTGGTGTCCTCGTGAATATTATCCTCCTCCAGCACATAAATGAGCTTGGGGAAGGCGGGGGTGACCCAAATGCCCTTCTCGTTCTTCACGCCCTGGAGCCGCTGGCGCAGGGTCTCCTCGATAATCAGAGCCAGGTCATGCTTTTCCTGCTCGTTCCGGGCCTCGTTCAGGTACATGAACACGGTGACAAAGGGGGCCTGACCGTTGGTGGTCAGGAGGGTCACCACCTGATACTGAATGGTCTGCACGCCCCGGCGGATCTCATCCAGCAGGCGCTTTTCGGCGATGTCATTGATGGTCTGCTCACCGGCGTTGAGCCCGGCGGAGGCCAGCTCCTCCCGCACAATGGAGCGGAGCTTTTCCCGGCTCACCTGCACGAAGGGGGCCAGATGGGTCAGGCTGATGGACTGACCGCCGTACTGGTTGCTGGCCACCTGGGCCACAATCTGTGTGGCGATGTTGCAGGCGGTGGCGAAGCTGTGGGGCTTCTCAATGAGGGTGCCGGTGATGACGGTGCCGTTTTGGAGCATGTCCTCCAGGTTCACCAGGTCGCAGTTGTGCATGTGTTGGGCGTAATAATCGCTGTCGTGGAAGTGGATGATGCCCTCCCGGTGGGCCTCCACAATATCCTGAGGCAGGAGGATGCGCTCCGTAAGGTCCCGGCTGACCTCGCCGGCCATATAGTCCCGCTGGGTGGAGTTCACCACGGGGTTTTTATTGGAGTTTTCCTGCTTGGCCTCCTCGTTGTTGCACTCGATGAGGGAGAGGATCTTCTCGTCGGTGGTGTTGGACTTGCGCACCAGGGAGCGGGTGTAGCGGTAGGTGATGTAGTGCTTGGCCACCTCGAAAGCGCCATGGGCCATGATATAGTGCTCCACCATGTCCTGGATCTCCTCCACGGTGGGAGCGCGGCCGATTTTTTGGCACTGCAGCTCCACAGATTCGGCAATGCGCTGGATCTGCACGGGGGTCATGCGGTCCGCTTCCTCCACAGAATCGTTGGCCTTGGTAATGGCGACGATGATCTTTGTGATGTCAAAGACCGCCTCCGAACCGTTTCGCTTGATGATCTTCATGTGTATATCCTCCTCTGCCCCTTCGGGCGGCTTAATATCCATCGTGCGTAATTGTCTATATAGTACACTATATGTTGTGCTTTTACAAGGGAGTTTCCTCTAAATATAGGGAGAAACCCTGCCAAATAATTTTATAGATATTTGTTGAAACCACCAAAAAACACAATATATGGATAGTATTCCCCACGCCTTCCTACAAAATATAGTATAAAAAGAAAAAATGCGCTGTCACTTTTGCAACAGCGCAGAAAAATATGTGTCGGTCAAACCGGGGCGGACTCGTGCGCCCGATGATAGTGATCCTCACAGACCACCATATAATAGGCCCAGAGGATCAGCGGCAGCGCACACAGAGAAGCCTTGATCTCCCAAAGCTCCACAGCGAAGTAAGCCGCCGCGGCGCCCACATGGAAGCAGAGAATGGTGGTGACATAAAACCACATCCGCCGCAGCTGCCCCTTTTCCCGGGCACACAGGTGCCGGGCCAGGGAGAGGGAGGCCTGCTTGGTGTTGTTGGTGGAAAAGATGGTAGAGCTGACATTTCCCTGCGCCCCGGTAAAGGAGCTCCACTGGACGCTCATAGCAAAGAAAATAGGGTAAAGCGCGGGGATGGTGGGCGTTTCCGCCGGGAGGAACGCCAGCACGACGGCGCAGAGCGCGTCCACCATCGGGCTGATCCGCCGCATATCCCAGCCGAACAGGTGAGGCAGGAACACCGTGGACATGGTGCCCACTATATACACGGCCAGGGCACCCACATGCATCAGCACCCCCAGCCAATCGCCCTCGAAGGCGTTGAGCAGTATATCCAGCAGATTCAGGGTCTGCGCGTTGGCCATGATGCCCATACGCAGCAGGATGGCGTATGTCGCGAAAAAGCCGCCCACGGCGGCGAATGCCAGGTGGCGGTACCAATCTATATTAGAACTCCGGCTCATAGAGATACGCTCCCCCGTTTTTAATCGATGGTACCAGTATAGCAGAAAAATGTCGATGGGCAAGAGGAAAGATGGACAAAAATGAACAGATCCCAGGGAGAATCTATTGACAACGGACGGATTTGTGGTAGAATAATGAAAAATGCTGAGAGGAAGTCAAGCAGACCGCTGATCCCAAGCGAGACGGGGCATGGTGGGAGCCCGTTGGAGGAAGGCGTCTGCAAGCCGCTTCGGAGCGGCCGGTGAGGAGCCGGACGATCCATCCCCGTTACCGGATGACCAAGAGGGCAGAATTTTCTGCCGAATTAGGGTGGTACCGTGAAGCTTGACCTTCGCCCCTATGTGTGGGGCGGAGGTTTTTTGTTTTTGGAGGTGATAGGATGGCGTATCGGGTCATCAACATGGCGGAGGATCCCCGCAGCGGGCAGTTTGCCTATTTCCGAGCTATGGCGGATCCATGGGCGGGGATCACCGTGCCGGTGGACATTACGGAGTTTCGCTCTGCTTTGGGGGGACGGCCGTTTTTCCTGAGTTTTCTCTACGCTCTGACAAGGGCTGCCAACGCCGTGCCAGAGTTTCGGCGGCGGCTGCTGGATGGGCAGGTGGTGGAATTTGACCGGTGCTGCCCCTCCTACACGGCCATGAAAGACAGCGGCGTGTATGTCTACTGCCTGGTGGACAGCGGGCTTTTGCCCTATGAGGACTTTTTGGCAGACGGCAAACGGCGGCAGGCGGAGGCCCTGCGGGGCGATGAATTGGTGGAAAGCGGCGACCCGCTGAGCAACTTCTTTGTCTCCTGTGTGCCCTGGCTGGCCTATACCCAGCTCAAGCACCCTGCCATCGGGCCGGACGACTCAAATCCCCGGTTTTCCTGGGGCAAATTCACGGAGCAGAACGGCCGCGTCACCCTGCCGGTGACGGTTTTTGTGAACCACGCCCTGGCGGACGGACTGCACATCGCCCGGTTTTATGAGAACCTGGACCGGGAGCTATTGAATATTGTTGAGCAAATTAAAATTCAAGATAAAAGGAGTAATCAACTATGAGCCATCCCTATCGCGGCCTCAATGAGCTGCGGGAAATGTTCCTGAGCTACTTTGAGAGCAAGGGCCATCTGCGCCTGCCCAGCTTTTCGCTGGTTCCCCAAAACGACAAATCCATCCTGCTTATCAACGCCGGCATGACCCCCATGAAGCCCTGGTTCAAGGGGGAGGAGGAGCCCCCGCGGCGCCGGGTCTGTACCTGCCAGAAGTGCATCCGCACCGGCGACATTGACAACGTGGGCCATACCGCCCGCCACGGCACCTATTTCGAGATGCTGGGCAACTTCTCCTTTGGCGACTACTTCAAGCACGAGGCCATTGCCTGGAGCTGGGAATTTCTGACCAAGGTGGTAGGGCTGGAGGAGGAGCGGCTGTATCCCTCTGTATATGAGAGCGATGACGAGGCCTTTGACATCTGGAATCAGGAGATCGGCATCCCCAAGGAGAGGATATTCCGCTTCGGCAAGGAGGATAACTTCTGGGAGCACGGCTCCGGTCCCTGCGGCCCCTGCTCGGAGATTTACTACGACCGGGGTGAGAAATACGGCTGCGGTAAGCCCGGATGCACCGTGGGCTGCGATTGCGACCGGTATATCGAGATCTGGAACAATGTGTTTTCCCAGTTTGATAACGACGGCCACGACAATTATACGGAGCTGAAGCAGAAGAATATCGACACCGGTATGGGCCTGGAGCGCCTGGCGGTGGTGTGTCAGAATGTGGATTCGCTGTTTGATGTGGACACGGTGATGAACATTACTAACAAGGTTTCGGAGCTCACCGGGGCGTTCTATGGTCAGAGCCAGAAACGGGATGTGTCCCTGCGGGTCATCACGGACCATATCCGGGCGGCTACGTTCATGATTTGCGACGGTATCCTCCCCTCCAACGAGGGCCGGGGTTATGTGCTGCGCCGCCTGCTGCGCCGGGCCGCTCGCCACGGCAAGCTCCTGGGCGTGAACGAGCCGTTCCTGTATAAGATCGTGGACACCGTGATCCACGAAAATGAGTGCCAGTATGGCGACCTGCGGGAGAAGCAGACCTACATCACCAAGGTCATCCGCACCGAGGAGGAGAGCTTCGCCCGGACCATCGACGGGGGTATGCGCATCTTTGGGGAGATGCTGGCCGAGCACCAGCAAAAGGGCGAGACGGTGTTCTCCGGCGCGGACGCCTTCAAGCTGTATGATACCTTCGGTTTCCCCATTGATTTGACCGCCGAAATGGCCGCCGACGAGGGCCTGACGGTGGACGAGGACGCCTTCCGCCAGCTGATGCAGGAGCAGAAGGAGCGGGCCCGGGAGGCCCGGAAGGCCCTGGGCGATCTGGGCTGGGCCGGCGTGGAGTTCGGCAAAGAGGTGCCGTCCACAGAGTTCGTGGGCTATAATCAGGACAGCTGCGAGGCAAGCGTTGTGGCCCTGGTGTGCGATGATGAGCTGTGCGGACAGTTAGAGGAAGGCCGTGACGGCATCGTGGTGCTGGACAAGACCCCCTTCTACGCGGAGATGGGCGGCCAGGTGGCAGACCACGGCGTGATCACCGGGCAGGGCTTTACCTTCACGGTGACGGACGTGCAGAAGAACAAGGGCGGCAAGTTCATGCATTACGGCCATGTGGCCCAGGGCAGCGTAACGGTAGGGGATACCGTGCGCCCGGCCATTGACACCCAGCGGCGCAAGGCCATCTGCCGTGCCCACAGCACCACCCATCTGCTGGATGCGGCGCTGAAGAAGGTACTGGGTGACCATGTGCACCAGGCCGGCTCCCTGGTAGAGCCGGATCGCCTGCGCTTCGACTTTACCCATTTCGAGGCCATTACTCCTGAGCAGCTGAGCCAGGTGGAGTGGATGGTCAACGATGCCATCCTGGAGGGCTACCCCGTGGTGACGGAGGTGCTGCCCATTGAGGAGGCCAAGAAGAAGGGCGCTGTGGCCATGTTCGGCGAAAAGTACGGCGAGACCGTCCGCGTGGTGGAGATGGGCGACTTCTCCATGGAGTTCTGCGGCGGTACCCACCTGGATAATACCGCTAAGGCCGGGCCCTTCCGCATCAAGTCCGAGAGCAGCGTTGCCTCCGGTGTGCGCCGTATAGAGGCAACCTGCGGCCGTATGAGCCTGGAAAGTATGGAAAAGACCAGCGGCGTACTGGTCAGAGCTGCGCAGTTCTTCAAAACGGCGCCCTCCGGACTGCTGGAGCGGATGGAGCAGCAGGCCAGCGAGATGAAGCAGCTGCGCCAGGCCCTGGATAAGTTCAAGGCAGAGGCATCCCTGGGCGAGGCCAAGCAGTTCCTGGCGGCGGCCAAGACCGTGAAGGGCCTGCATGTGCTCACCGCCACCCGAGAGGGGCTGGATGCCAATGCCCTGCGCAAGATGGGCGACTTCCTGCGGGATAAGGATCCCACTGTGGTGGGCGTCCTGGCCAGCATTTCCGAGGAAAAGGTCACCTTCCTGGCTGTGTGCGGCAAGGAGGCTGTGGCCAAGGGCGTGAAGGCCGGTGACCTGGTGAAGCAGGTGTCCGGCGTCTGCGGCGGCAAGGGCGGCGGCAAGCCCGACAGCGCCATGGGCGGCGGCAGCGACCTGCTGAAGGTGGACGATGCTCTGGCGGCGGTGGATGACTTCGTGTCTGAAAAGCTGGGCTGAGATGATTCCTAATGACCCTGTGATCCTGCTGAGCTTCGTAAATGCCCGGCTGCGAGATGAATACGATAGCCTGGAGGAGCTGTGCGGTGCCCTGGACGTGAGCCGCCCGGACCTGGAGGAGCGGCTGGCGGCCATCGGCTACCGGTATAATGAAACCATGAATCAATTTAAATGAAAGGAGCAGATCCTATGAAGAACGATTGCCTGTTCTGCGCCATTGCGGCAAGGGAGATCCCCTCCAACAAGGTGTACGAGGACGACCTGTGCTATGCCTTTTATGACATCGCCCCCCAGGCACCCACCCATTTCCTGGTGATCCCCAAGAGCCACATCGGCTCTGTGGCGGAGATCAGCGGCGAAAACAGCGCCGTGGTGGCCCATATTTTTGAGGTCATCGCCAAGCTGACCCGTGAACTGGGACTGGAGAGCTATCGGGTGGTGTCCAACATCGGCGAGCAGGCCGGTCAGAGCGTGCATCACCTGCACTTCCACGTGCTGTCCGGCCGGGATATGACCTGGCCTCCGGGCTGATAGGGCCCATTTTGGGAAAAGTGTATGAGAATAGAAAGAGGGCGGCTTGCGGGCCGGCCTCTTTTCTTATGGGAGTGCGGTGGGGCGGGCCAATGTAGGCATCGGCCCTTACGGGCGCGCTTTGCGAGGCCTGTTTACTTTATTCATAAAAGCACAGAGCCGACTTGATTTCTCAAGTCGGCTCTGTGCTTTTGGGGGGTGAAAGATGAAAATCTAAGGAAAGTGAGTCTCAGAATTTGTATTCCACATACAGCTCCCGGACGGCGTTGGGGTCTGCCGGTGCGGCGGCGGGAGCAGCGGGGGCAGCGGGCTTATCGCGGTTGGCGATGAACTTGGGCGCCACCTGGGGGAACAGAGCCAGAGACAGGACGTCTTCCTCGCTCTTGGCGATGTCCTTGAACTCCTCTTTATACTTCTCCAGCTCCGGCTCCAGCAGGTCTGCCGGGCGGCAGGTGATGACATCCTCGGGGGCGATACCGGCCTTGGCCCGGACATCTTCATTGACCTCCCCGGGCAGCTTGCCATATTCGCCCCGGAGCATGGCCTTGGACTCCTTGGGAAACACCTTGTAGCGCTCGCCCATGATGATGTTCATAACGGCCTGGGTGCCCACGATCTGGCTGGAGGGGGTCACCAGGGGCGGATAGCCGAAGTCCTTGCGGACCCGGGGAATCTCCGCCAGCACATCGTAATATTTATCCTCCTTGCCTGCCTGCTTCAGCTGGGAGATCAGGTTGGAGAGCATACCGCCGGGCACCTGATACAGCAGCGTGTTGGTGTCCACCCGCAGGACCTTGGGGTCCAGGATGCCGGCATCCTGCAGCCGCTGGGCCACCTTGCGGAAGTGAGCGGCGGCATCGGACATCTTGCCCAGATCCAGGCCTGTGTCGCGGACGGTGCCCTTCAGCGTGGCCACCAGGGATTCGGTGGCGGGCTGACTGGTGCCGTTGGCCATGGGGGAGAGGGCGGTATCCACGATGTCCACCCCGGCGTAGGCTGCCATGAGCAGCGTCATGTCGCCGGTGCCGGAGGTGTTGTGGGTGTGCAGGTGAATGGGGACGGAGACCGTCTCCTTCAGGGCCTTCACCAGGGAGTAGGCGTCCATGGGCAGGAGAAGGTTTGCCATATCCTTGATGCAGATGGCATCAGCGCCCATCTGCTCCAGCTCCTTGGCCAGCTTCACGAAGTAGGCCTCGTTGTGGATGGGGGACATAGTATAGCTGAGGGTAGCCTCCACCTGGCCGCCGTATTTCTTGGTGGACTTGATGGCCTGCTCCAGGTTGCGCACATCGTTCAGGGCGTCGAAAATGCGGATGATGTCGATGCCGTTTTCAATGGACTTGCGGCAGAAGGCATCCACCACGTCGTCGGCATAGTGCTTGTAGCCCAGGATGTTCTGGCCACGGAACAGCATCTGCAGCTTGGTATTCTTCACATGCTGGCGGATGGTGCGCAGGCGCTGCCAGGGATCCTCGTTAAGGAAGCGCATGCAGGCGTCAAAGGTGGCGCCGCCCCAGCACTCCAGGGAGTAGTAGCCGATGGAATCCAGCATTTCCAGGGCGGGCAGCATGTCCTCAATGGTCATGCGGGTGGCCGCCTGGGACTGGTGGGCGTCCCGGAGGATGGTATCGGTGATCAGCAGGGGTTTATTGGACAAAAATTCCATAGTATTTTACCTCCATTAACCGTAAAGGGAGATCAGCACGCCGGCGGCGATGGCAGAGCCGATGACACCGGCCACATTGGGACCCATGGCGTGCATCAAGAGGAAGTTGCCGGGGTTATACCGCTGGCCGACTGTCTGAGAAACACGGGCGGCCATGGGTACGGCGGAAACGCCGGCGGAACCGATGAGGGGATTGATCTTTTCCTTCAGGAACAGGTTCATGAACTTGGCCAGCAGCACGCCGCCTGCGGTGCCAAAGGCGAAAGCCACAACGCCCATGAGCATGATGCCCAGGGTCTTGGGGCTGAGGAAGGTGGCGGCGGTGGCAGTGGCGCCCACGGAGATGCCCAGGAAGATGGTGACGATATTCATCAGCTCATTCTGCATGGTCTTGCTCAGACGGTCCAGCACGCCGCACTCCTTAGCCAGGTTGCCCAGCATCAGGCAGGCGATCAGGGGAGCCGCGGAGGGAACCAGCAGCGCCACGAACACGGTGACCACCACGGGGAAGAAGATCTTCTCCTTCTTGCTCACCTGGCGCAGAGGCTTCATGACGATCTGACGCTCTTTTTCGGTGGTGAGGAGCTTCATAATGGGCGGCTGGATCACGGGCACCAAGGCCATGTAGGAGTAAGCCGACACGGCGATGGGGCCCAGCAGGGCCGGGGCCAGCATGGCGGTGACGAAGATGGCCGTGGGGCCGTCGGCACCGCCGATGATACCCACGGAGGCTGCCTCAGCACCGCTGAAGCCCATGAGACGGCAGCCAACGAAGGTGATGAAGATACCCAGCTGCGCGGCAGCGCCCAGCAGCAGGCTCTTGGGATTGGCGATGAGGGGGCCGAAGTCGGTCATAGCGCCCACGCCCATGAAGATGAGGCATGGATAGATGCCCAGCTTGATACCCAAATACAGCACATCGATAAGGCCCACGGAAACGGTAACGTTGCTCATGGTGATGCCGCTGGCGGCGGCAAACTGCTCCGCGCTGGCCAAAGTTTGGATCTGCACGGCGATGGAGTTCACCGCCTCGCCGCTGGCGGCAGCGATCTGTGTGGCGGCCTGATTCAGGGCATCCGCATCGAATATGCTTTGGGCGGCGGTCCACAGGGCATCCACATACGGCTGCAGCACGTCGGCGGAAACGCCGGTGCTGAACATCTCGGACAGGAAACCGGCGGTGATAGGCTCGCCCTGGAAAATATCCCAATGGACATGGCCGCCGGCAAAGAGAATCTCATGGAACATGCCGGAGCCCGGCAGATTGGTCACCAGCATGCCGATGGCGATGGGCACCAGCAGCAGCGGCTCAAATTTTTTCTTGATGCCCAAAAACAGGAGCAAGCAGGAAATAAGGATCATGACGATGCATTTCCAGTTGCCCCCCTGGGTGAACTGGAAGAAGCCGGTACTGGTTAGGAAATTATTGATAGCTTCCATACAGCGGACCTCCGCTTAACCGATGACGCACAGCAGCGTACCGGACTCCACGGCGGCACCCTTGGCAACGCTCACGGAAACGACCTTGCCGTCACAGGGGCACATGATCTCGTTTTCCATCTTCATGGCCTCCAGGATCATCAGCACCTGACCCTTTTTCACCGTGTCGCCGGCGGCCACATTGACGCTGAGGATATTGCCGGGCATGGGAGAGGTGATCTGCTCACCGCCGGCAGGGGCGGCGGCAACGGGAGCGGCGGCCACAGCGGCAGGAGCAGGTGCGGCGGCGGGGGCGGCGCCGGTGATCTCCTCCAGCTCCACTTCATAAACGGTACCGTTTACATTTACTCTGTACTTTTTCATTGATAATATCCTCCTCAGATTTGTTTCATGGAAATAATACGGATGGCAGAAATATCAGTGCCCATCTCCTCGGCAATGGCAGCGGAGACGGCGGCGATCAGCTCGGGCCCTACGCCGGCCTTTAGTGCATGGACCGGGACGGCAGCGGGTACGGGTGCGGATTTCTCCTCGGATTTGCGGCACACATAGCTCATCAGCGTTACCAGCAGGATAATACAGATCAATCCTACAAACACCGTGCCGACGCCCATCAGGCACACGAACAGATTGGAATAATCCATGGGCAATTCCTCCTAAATCGAAATTTGGGTCCATTGTAACAAAGTTTTTGTGCATATTCAATAGTTTCTCGAGAAAAACAGAAAATTCGATAGAATAGCTAAAAATTTTTTAGATATTGTGGGAATAATAACAATGACTTTTCATTTGACGAATCTTATGTTATAGTTTCCCTATGAGAAGTATTTATTACGGGGGGAAATTTCCTGATGCGATACGGAGAAGTTTTGCCGGCGGAGTTCATAGCGCGGCCCAATCGGTTCATAGCCCATGTGCGTTTGCAGGGGGAGGAGGTGGTGTGCCATGTGAAGAATACCGGCCGCTGCCGGGAGCTGCTGCAGCCCGGCGTGCAGGTCTGGTTGGAGAGGGGGACAAATCCCCGGCGGAAAACGGCTTACGATCTCATCACCGTGCAGAAGGGGGAGCGGCTGGTGAACATGGACGCCCAGGCTCCCAATAAGATTTTCAGCGAATGGGCCACACACCTGGAGCCGGGGATCCTGTCCGTGAGACCTGAGGTGTTTTTTGAAGACAGCCGCCTGGACTTTCTGCTGGAAACGGAGACGGGGCGGCACTATGTGGAGGTCAAGGGCGTCACCCTGGAGAGCGGCGGCCATGTGCGATTTCCCGATGCGCCCACGGAGCGGGGGGTGCGGCATTTACATACACTGATGCACGCCGTGGAGCAGGGCCACCGGGCCACGGTGTTTTTCGTGGTGCAGATGGCGGATGTGCTGGACTTTAGCCCCAACGATGAGACGCATCCGGCCTTTGGTGAAGCCTTGCGGCAAGCGGCGGCGGCCGGGGTACAAGTGCTGGCTTACAGCTGCCGTGTCACGCCGGAGGAGGTGACCATGGATCGGCCGGTGCCCGTTCTGCTATAGGTATAAAAAGAGCGACATGGATATGTCCATGTCGCTCTTTTTTGTGTGATGGTTGTATTACAGCAGCAATACGCCGGCCTTTTCGCAGGCGTCCACAGTGTTCTTGTCCCACTGGCTGGCCTGGACCTCACCGATGTGGCAGGTACCGATCATCAGCATGCACAGGCGGCTCTGACCGATGCCGCCGCCGATGGTCAGAGGCAGCTGGCCATCCAGCAGCATTTTGTGGAAGGGCAGCTGGCTGCGCTCCTCGCAGCCGCGCTTTTTCAGCTGGTAGCGCATGGAGATCTCATCCACACGGATGCCCATGGAGGAGATCTCAAAGCCGCGCTGCAGCACATCGTTCCACATGAGGATGTCGCCGTTGAGGGCCCAGTCGTCATAGTCCGGGGCACGGCCGTCATGAGGCTTGCCGGAGCCCTTGAGGTCGTCGCCGATCTGCATGAGGAACACGGTGTGATGCTCCTTGCAAATGGCGTCCTCACGCTCCTTGGGGGTCTTATCGGGCCAGCGGTCCTCCAGCTCCTGGGTGGTGACGAAGTAGACCTCCCGGTCCAGCTTGGTGTGCAGGCTGGGGAAGGCGATCTGCAGGGCGTCATTGGTTTCGCACACGGCGCCTACGATGGCGCGGACGGTCTGGCGCAGGTAATCCTCGTTGCGGTCTTCCCGGGAGATGACCTTCTCCCAGTCCCACTGGTCCACGTAGATGGAGTGGGTGTTGTCCACTTCCTCGTCGCGGCGGATGGCGTTCATATCGGTGAACAGGCCCTTGCCCACGTTGAACTCATATTTCTTCAGCGCCAGGCGCTTCCACTTAGCCAGGGAGTGGACTACCTGGGCGTTGGAACCAACATCGGGGATGTCGAAGGAAACGGGACGCTCGACACCGTTGAGGTTATCGTTCAGACCCGAATTCTCATCAACGAACAGGGGGGCGGAAACCCGACGCAGATTCAGTGCCTGACCAAGGTTTACCTGGAAATTGCTCTTGATGAACTCGATGGCGCGCTGCATTTCATACACGGACAGCGGCGTTTTGTACCCTTCAGGAATAACGATTTTGCTCATGTTGGTTATCACCTTTCTATAAAATAATGTATAATTATAGTCGGGCAAAAAAGGATTTGCAAGTGGGAAATTTGTTGATATTCACAGAAAAGATGCGGATAAAATTGTGAAAGATGATGGCAAACGGCTGCCGCTTACTTTTTGTATAGCGCTGACGGACAAAAAAGGGAAGGCCCCGCCCGGTGAGCGGGGCCTTCCCTCTTGCTATGTAAAGATTCTTATTGATACGCCTCCATCATGGCCTTGAAGGCCGGCAGGGAGCGGCGGATCATGTCGTTTGCCACGCAGTAGCTCAGGCGGAAGTAGCCCGGGCAGCCGAAGCCGTCGGCGGGGACTACCAGCAGGTTGTGCTCCCGCTTGGCCTTTTCGGAGAAGGCACCTGCGTCGCCGCCGGGGGCTTTCACGAACAGGTAGAATGCGCCGTCGGGCTTGGCGCACTCGTAGCCCATGGCCCGGAGACTGTCATAGAGCAGGGTGCGGTTTTCGTCGTAGGCCTGCAGGTCGGGCTGCTCCTGGGCGCACAGGCCCACCACCTTTTGGATCAGCGTGGGCGGGCACACATGGCCTATGGCCCGGGCCGCGCCGGAAATGGCAGCGTAGACGGCGGCGCTGTCGTCGGCAAAGGCGGGGACATACACATAGCCGATGCGCTCACCGGGCAGGGACAGGGACTTGGAATAGGAGTAGCACACGATGGTGTTTTTATACAGGCAGGGGATGAAGGGCACCTTCACGCCGCCGTATACCAGCTCCCGGTAGGGCTCGTCGGCAATGATATAGATGGGGTGGCCGTACTGGGCGCTCTTGCGCTCTAAGAGGGCGGCCAGGTCCCGGAGAGTCTCCTCGGTGTACACCACGCCGGAGGGGTTGTTGGGGGAGTTGACGATGATGGCCTGGGTGTGGGGAGTGATGCGCTTTTCCACCTCATCCAGCTGCACCTGGAAGGCCTTGGTGTCGGCGGGAACCATCACCATCTTACCGCCGTTGGCGGCGATGAAGGGGGCATATTCCGGGAAAAACGGGGCGATGACCATGATCTCGCTGTCGCCGTCCACCACCAGGGCCTTAATAACGGAGATGAGGGCCGGGGCCGCGCCGCAGGTCAAAAACAGATCGCTGCCGCGGACGTCCAGGCCGAAGCGGCGGGAAAGATCGGCGGCGATGGCCTGACGGGGCTCCTCAAAGCCCGGTGCCATGGAGTAGCCGTGGAGCTGGATGGAGTCGGTCTCGTCCACCAGTTTGTGGATGGATTCATTGACCTTCTTGGGGGCGGGGATGCTGGGGTTGCCCAGGGAATAGTCAAAAACGTTCTCCTTGCCAACGATCTTGGCCTGCTCCAGGCCATAGGCGAACAGCTGGCGGATCACAGAGGGGGCGGTGCCCAATTCATAAAAGGTTTGATTGACCATGATGATTCTCCTTCCTCAAAATTAAGCCAGGTGCATCCGCTGGGCCAGCACGCTGCCGGCAGCGATGGAGGCCAGCTTGGACTCGGCGCTGTCAGCGCGGGAGACCAGGACGATGGGGACCTTGGCGCCCAGGATAATGCCCGCATTCTTGGCGCCGCCAAAGAGGGAGGCGGCCTTGCCGATGCCGTTGCCCACCTCGTAGTTGGGCACCAGCAGGATGTCGGCATCGCCGGCGCCGGGGGCTGTAAAGTGCTTGTGCTTGCAGGCCTCCTTGCTTACAGCCAGGTCCAGGGCCACGGGACCGCAGACATCCATATTGTATTTGGCCCAGCGGTCAGTCATCTTGCTCAGGGCGTCGGCATCCACGGTGGACTGCACCTTGGGGTTTACCTGCTCCGCGCCGCAGATGCAGGCGGCATTGATGTGCTCATAGCCCAGGGCCTGGAGCACTGCGGCGGCATTTTCCAGGATCTCGGCCTTCTTCTCCAGGTCCGGGAAGGTGTTCACGCCGCCGTCGGTGAGGATGATCATCTTGCCCAGGGCGGGGATCTCGTAGAACATGCAGTGGGTGGTCAGGTGGGAGGTGCGCAGGCCGTGCTCTTTATTGAACACCGCGCGCATCAGGTCTGCCGTGCCCAAAATGCCCTTCATAAGGAAATTCGCCTTGCCCTCGGCGCACAGGGCCACGGCCTTGGCGGCGCAGTCCGTGTCCGTATCGCCGGGGATGATCTCGTAATCAGCAGGCGCCTCGCCCAGGCCGGACAGCATGGCCCGGATCTCATCCACATGGCCTACCAGGATGGGGGTGGCGATGCCCTCTTTTTTAGCGGCCACCACCGCCTCGATAACGGGTTCGTCATGAGCTGCAGCCACGGCGATGATGCCGCTCTGACCGCCCTTGGCGGCCTCTACAATGCCTTGGATGGTATGGATCATACAACAGCCTCCTACTATGTATTTGAAAATGGCGCAAAAGCGCAGCGTATCTGCTGCAATTATATAGTATTTCCCGTCCAGCGTCAATGCGTTTTACCGAATGATTTGGTAAAAAATATGTCAAGAAAGTGCGGGGGGAACACGGCTTGACGAAATGGGGGGGCTTTGTTATAGTATACATAGATCGTTAAAGGGAGCGTAAACATGAAAGAAATAAAAATCATCCCGCTGGCGTTTGCCTTTGCGGGATGTTTCTTGGGTGCGGGGTTTGTGTCCGGCCAGGAGCTGTGGCAGTTTTTCGGTGAGTTCGGTGTGAAGGGATACATCGGGCTGCTCCTTGCCTGCGTGCTTTTGGCGGCCTTCGGCATCATCATGATGCGCCTGCTGCAGAAGTCGGGCATCGAGAAGGTGGAGGAGATCATGGTGCCGTGGGATGTTCCCATCCTGCGCACGGCGGCGGGACTTATTCTGAATATCTTCCTGCTGTGTGTGGTCGTCATCATGACTGCCGGCGTGGGTGCCACCATGGAGCAGCTTCTGTCCGTGCCGTCGCAGTTGGCGTCGGCGATGTTCGTGGTGCTGCTGGGCGTCGTGGCCCTGCTGGGGCTCTCGGGCATGATGAAGGTTTTCTCCGCCCTGGTGCCCATCATCGTGCTTGCCACGGTGTTTTTTGCCGTGATGAGCTGGATCGAGTTCGGCACCGACGGGATCCTGACCCTGCCGGAGCAGGCTCACAGCAACCCGCTGATGCCCAATTGGTTCATTGCGTCGCTTACATATGTGGCCTATAATCTGCTGGGCTCCGTGGGGATCATGGCGCCGCTGGGAAAGTACCTGCGGGAGAAAAGAACCATCCGCGTGGGTATCGCCCTGGGGGGGTTGCTGCTGGTGCTGGTGGCCGGGAGTGTGCTCACGTCCCTGACGGGGTACCCGGAGGCAGCGGCCGAGCAGATGCCCATGGTGGCTCTGGCGTCCCGGCTGAATCCGACCCTTGGCATCGTGTACGGCTTTTTGCTGCTGCTGGGGATGTTCAGCAACGGCCTTGCATCGCTTGTGGCGTTCATGGAGTATGCGAACCGCCATGTGAAGGTGATGGATGCCCACAGAAAAATCACCATGGCAGTGCTGATGCTGCTGGTGTGGGCTGCCAGCCTGGCGGGCTTCGGTAACCTGGTGGGCACGGTGTTCCCGGTGTTTGGCTACATCGGTATCGCGGTCATTGTGTGCATCTGCATCAACTATGCCCGGTGCGGAAAAGGTAAAGAGGCTGTAAAGGAAGGAGCCGTTACAGCTCCTGAAAAATCTGAATAAAATGCATGGTGATGCGGGCGGTCAGGCCCCATAAGGGATAGGGAAGACCCCGATAGACCGGCACCTCCATAGCCCCCGGCGCCCAGGTGTAATCCGCCGGGGTGCGCACCGCGTCATAGGGGAAATCGCTGCCTACCTCGGGGCGGAGGGTGTAGCGATAAAGCTCCGGCGGATGGGCGATGAGCCAGGCTACGGGCACCGTAAACACGCGGCTGACCTCCTGGGGATTCAAAGTCAGATCCGCCATGGATAGCGGCGGGAGCAGGCCCACCACTGGGCGCATGAGGCCCTCCGAGCGCAGGTGCAGGAAGTCCGCCTCGCCGAAAACCCGTACCTGCTCCGGCGGGATACCCAGCTCCTCCCAGGTTTCCCGGAGGGCGCAGACACCCGGCGTTTCACCCGGCTCCATACGGCCGCCGGGAAAGCACACCTCGCTTCGATGGTGGTGCAGGGAGGATGCGCGGACCTCGTAGAGCAGGTGGAGCCCGTCTGCCTTCTGCAGCAGCGGAATGAGCACGGCGTATTCGCCGGATGCGTCCTGCAGGGTGGGGATGTGATGGCTGTAATAGGCTTCAAGCGCGTGCATGTCCATGGGCGGCACCTCCGTTTTTCTCCTATAAAGAGTATAGCATAATTTGCATGAGGTTAAAAGCGAAAATTCCCCCCATCCGGGATGGATGGGGGGAATGAATTTTACTGCCGATCAGCAGCCGCAGCCACAGCTGCTTTGGTTGTTGTTGCAGCCACAGCCGCAGCCGCAGCCATTGCCGCAGAACAGGAACAGGATGATGACGCAGATGATGATCCAACAACTATTCCCCTGATTGCACATATTGTGACCTCCCTACGAAATTTGTGACCGTGTTGCCGGTCTCATTTCATAGTATGCCGCAGCGGGGGAAAGGTGCATCAGGGACGGGTGATGCGATAGCTGAGAGTGAGTAGGGTGTCCACAAAATGGACGTCCTCAAAGAATACGTCCGGTGCATCCGTGCTCAGCTCCACGTTGGTGAAGTTCCAAAAGCCCTTGATGCCCAGGTCAATCAGGCGGCTGGCCATAGGCTGGGCCACATGCTGGGGCACGGTGAGCACCGCCACATTGGGCTGGTTCTCCGCCACATACTGCTCCAGCTCGTCCATGGAGCGGATGGTGACGTCGTGGATCCGAGTGCCCACAAGTTCCGGGGAAATATCAAAGGCGGTATCCACATGGAAGCCAACCTTTTCAAAGTCAAAGTTCTGCAGCAGAGCGTGACCCAGGTGGCCCACACCGATGATGATGAGGCGGTGGCCCTTGTCGATGCCCAGGATATGCCCGATCTCCGAGCGGAGCTCGGCGACATTGTAGCCATACCCCTGCTGGCCGAATTCACCGAAACAGCTCAGGTCCTGACGGATCTGGGAGGCGGTGATGTCCATTTTGCTGCCCAGGGAGTTGGAGGAAATGCGCACGACTCCCTTATTATACAGGTCGTCCAGATAGCGATAGTAGCGGGGAAGACGGTGAATAACGGCGTCGGATACCTTTTGCTTTCTCATAAAACGGATCGTTCCTTTTCTTTTGCGTTTGATTGACAATATTGTAGCGCAGGAAGAATCACTTGTCAACTTTTTTAACAATGTTTTTTGAAAAAATTTCTTTACAAATGGAAGAAAAGTTGCTATAATCAGTGTGTTGCAAAAATGAATATGCGCCCGTAGCTCAGTTGGATAGAGCGTTAGACTCCGACTCTAAAGGCCGCTGGTTCGAATCCAGTCGGGCGTACCAGATTAGACAAAAGCTGCGTATAACTTATGTTATACGCAGCTTTTGTTTTTTTAACATAAGAGTACAGGGCGGCAACCTTTCAAAGTGTGCAGAACAGGCACAGAAAATATCCTATATTCCCATGTTTTATCTCCCGACTGAGATGATGACATGGGAATTTTGTTTTTAGGAGGAAAAAACATGAGAATTCCATGCGGTTTTATTTTGGTCGACAATGGTGCGCTTGCAATCAACAAGTAGGAAGCAAATATTATCCCTATTGATCGTGTTCTGAAACAGGAACAGAGAAGCGATATAACTACTCAATGTGTATCTGCGGCGGAACACGGAAACAGCTACACCGCTATGAAGGTCTTTCTTTTGACACGTTAGTAATTTAATTTGTATAATTTATACAAACCAAGGCAAAAAAGTTGCGAAAAATAATACGATCAAACAGAAAGAGGCGATGGCAGTGAAGAATAGGATACTGGAAAAGTACCGTCAGGGAATACCTTCCGTTGGTACGATCACACATCTGAGAAGCACAAGCGCAGTGGAATGCCTTGGCGTTACCGGGCTGGACTACGTGCTGATCGACATGGAGCATGCCCCGGTCGAGATCGGTGAGGCGCAGGCTTACATATCCGCCGCTGATGCGGCAGGGATCACGCCTATCGTCCGGATTGCGGAGATCTCCCGCGGTGCGATCCTCAAGTCGCTGGACGCTGGTGCCAAGGGCGTGATCGTTCCCGGCGTTGAAACGGTGGAACAGGTTAAAGACCTGATCGCCTATGCGAAATTCAAGCCGCTGGGTGATCGCGGCTATTGCATGACACGGGATGGGAAATGGGGCTATGGCGAGGATTACGCGGACGGCATGACCGGATATATGACAGCCTGCAACCGTGACACGCTGCTGCTGCCTCAGTGCGAAACTTTAGGATGCCTGGAGCACATTGAGGAAATCACCGCAATAGATGGCGTGGACGGTATTCTGATCGGGCCGTTCGACCTGTCCATCGCCATGGGGCTGGATGGTCAGTTCACGCATCCTGAATTCAAAAAGGCAGTTGAGCGGATATTAAAGGCCTGCAAGGACAACGGCAAGCTGGCCATGATCTTCACCGGCAAGGCGGATGACATCATGCCGCGCGTAAAGGAAGGCTTTGACAGCGTTCTGTACGGACTGGATATATTGACCGTGATCGATCACTATAAGGCGATCATGGATCACTTTCATCAGAATAACGATTGATCAGGAGGCAGAAATATGAGATACTCAGAATTGGCAAAGTCCTTAAAGCCCTCGGATACCAGAGAACTGGTGAAGCTGGCAACGATCCCCGATCTGTTCAATTTTGCCAGCGGTCTGCCGGCATCGGAGATGTTTCCCCTGGAGCAGATGGCAAAGGTGGATGCGGAGATCTATCGGACAAAGGGCGCACAGGCGCTCCAGTACGGCGCGACAGAGGGCTATTATCCACTGCGTGAACAGATCGCGGCACGGATGAAAAAAGCCTTTCAGGTGGTGTGCAGCGCAGAAAACGTTATGCTGACTACCGGCTCACAGCAGGGGCTCTCCCTGTTGGGCCAGCTCTTTTTGGACAAGGGCGACATTGTGCTGGTGGAAAGCCCCACCTACCTTGGCGCATTGAGCGGCTTGGGAACCTGCTTCCCACAGTTTATGCCGGTTCCCACAGATGAAAAGGGCATGATCCCGGAGGAGCTGGACAAGATTCTGGCGGCCAACGAGCGGGTCAAGATGATCTATGTGATCCCGGACTTCCAGAACCCGTCCGGTATTTCATGGACACTGGAGCGCCGCAAGCAGTTTATGGAGGTCATTGACCGCTATGACGTGCTGGTGGTGGAGGACGATCCCTATGGTGAGCTGCGGTACTCCGGCGAGGTGCTTCCCAGTCTCAAATCTCTAGATACCAAAGGCAACGTAGCCTTTCTGGGCTCCTTCTCCAAGATCCTGATGCCCGGTCTCCGCGTGGGCTGGACGGTGGTTGACCCCGACATTCTGGACAAGATGGCAAAGCTGAAGGGCGCCGTAGATCTGCAGTCCAGTACCTTCAGTCAGTATCAGGTTTCGTATTTCCTGGATATGTTTGATCTGGACGAGCATATCGCCAAGCTGCGGAAGCTGTACGGCAAGAGAAGGGATATCATCTGCGATGCCATCGAACGGTATTTCCCGGAGGGCTGCACCACGACCCAACCGGATGGCGGCATCTTCGTGTGGATCACACTGCCGGAGCAGTTGAACGCAAAGGCCATCCTGCCGGAAATGATTGAGAATAAGATTACCTATGTGGGCGGCAGCCCCTTCTATCCGGACGGCGGTCACGAGAATCATATGCGCTTCAACTTCTCCAGCATGCCGGATGAGCGGATCGAGGAGGGCGTGAAGCGCGCGGCGGAAATTTTGAAAAATCACTTATAAGAGAGACGGGAAAATAAGAAAATTGAGGTGTATCGCACCGGAAAAGGAGAAGCGTATGAATACTGTTCTGGAACTGTTCCACGAGTTGAAGCAGCACAAATGGCTTGAGCTTTCCCACGAATTATACCCGGACAGCCCTCACTGGAGCGGCTTCCCCGATGACGCATTTGAGCTGAACAAGACCCTGTTCGGCTGGCAGGAACTGGGCGGCGCGGAGCTTCAGGTCATGACCCAGAAGTTTGTCGGCCAGTTCGGCACCCATATCGATGCGCCCAATCACTTTGTCCGCAACGGTCCCGGCGTCGGCATCTTTGGCGTAAAGGACCTTTGCATGCCGCTCTGCGTGGTGGACGTGAGTGAGAAGGTGAAGGAAAATAACGACTATGCCGTGCAGCTATCCGATATCGAGGCGTATGAAGCGGCATATGGAAAGATCGAGGCGGGTTCCTTTGTGGCGCTGCGTACCGACTGGTCGAAGCGTTGGCCGGATATGGATCAGATGATGATGACGGACGCAGAGGGTCAGAATCACTTCCCCGGCTGGAGCATTGAAGTGGTAAAATTCCTGTTGGATCAGCGGGGCGTCGCGGCCATCGGCCACGAGACACTGGATCCCGACGCGGCCATGGAGATCGTAAAACATGGCGACTATGCCTGCGAGCGCTATGTTCTGTCACAGAACAAATTCCAGATCGAGGCGCTGAAGGATCTGGATCAGGTGCCGCCTCGCGGTGCTGTGATCCTGGTGGGCGTCCCCCGGATCATGGATGCCTGCGGTATGCCGGTACGCGCATGGGCGATTCTGCCTTGAACGAAGAACAAAGCTGTGATATAATCGTATCGAGAACGGCACCGGTTTTGGAGTGCCTGCCAAATGAGGGACAAGCCATGCTGAGTGCTACGCCTTTTTTGGTTTCCATGATAATGTCGGCCTCCGGGATCTTTCGGCGATCCGGCACATCAAAGGCACCGATGCAGTTATAGTGAATATCGACGCGCTGGTTGGTAATGTCGTCCTGCTTTTCAGCGTGGTACACCTCGATGTGGTCAATCAGCTCAGCGACCATGCGCTTGCTCTCGTCCTTTTTCAGTTCCAGCCGCAGAGCCTTGATTTTCCTTGCGTTCTTGCCCTGCTCCTGTTCGTAGCGTTTGGACATTTTGGAAAACCGGGCATCGTCGATTTTTCCCGCTGCATATAAAACGGACAGGAAACTCATTTTTACACGATAATAGTTCTACCTTTTTTCGGGCGTATAAAAGACGAATTCGAAAAGCTGCTCAGCACTGGGAAAACATCGCAAGAAATTACCGATGAAATGTTGGCAGAGTACAGAAGCATAATAGGCGACATCGACGAAGAGCCATTATTTTGGTTTGCATTAGCAGATACACAATGGAATTGGGGTGTACTCTTATCGCCAGTTAAAGAGAAAGCCTTATACTGGATCAATCAGAGCGGCAGTACGTTCCCGCGCCATTCAACAGAGGCAGTAGAACTAGAAAGAGAGCAATGGAAAAAAACTGTTCTTAACCTGAAAAAGAAACTGCTTTCCCCCCAACCGCCAGCAAAAAAATCCGTGAAAAAAAGAGTGTACAAATGCCAGTGGAACTTAGGAGACGTCTTTGCCTATCCAATGGAAAGCGACCTGGCACGGGAACAATCCCTATATGGCCAGTATCTCCTGATTCAAAAAGTCGACGAAGGGGTTTGGTATCCCGGACATATTGTACCGATTGTATATGTAAAAATAACCAAAGATGCCGTCCTCCCATCAAGCATAGAGGAATATAACAAATTGGAGTATGTTCAGACGGGTTTCTCAAAATTTGAAGAAAGGTTTTGGCCTATTGATATGAACCGCCCACAGGAAGATATTGCTGAAAAATCCAAAATTCATTACCAAGTGGATGCATTTGGTTTTTTGCCGCAGTACAGGATCGAGCTTCTAAATACATCAAAAAGGGCAATTCCGTCAAAATTGATTTATGTGGGAAATTACATTTCCGCCACCCGCCCTCAAAATGAATTTGTTCCCCATTCAAAAGTCAACATACTCCCCGTGTATTGGAAAAAATTTAATGAAACCTTTGAAACAAGAATGATAAAGCTGTACTGCGGTCACAATCTCCGAGAATTTGATATTTATAAAAAGAAATAACAATCTTCTATGGAGTAAACTGAAATGGACAATATTAATTATATTTTGAGTCTGATCGATTGGAACAACACTCTTGACCAGCAGGCTGCCGGAATCAAAATGGCCGAAAATATAAAGGATATTCAGGCATTTATTCAGCCTTGCACAGAAAGCAACAACAAAAATGTGTGGGATAATTGTGCGCTGATCATATCAAAAAGATCGGATGCCGAGCTTTTTCCTTATCTAGATAATTTGTTTGCATGGCTGCAAGATATGAATTGGCCTGGCGCTCTTTGCATATTAGATAGGCTTCAAAAATATGTAAAAACCCCATCCTTTTATTCCGTGTTGAATGCCTGTTTTGAAAAGGCCAAAGCGGAGAACGACTATGTATGGTGGAATAATCTTCAAATGCTAAAAGGTGAATGCGGTATTTAACAGGTGTGCATTTAATTTATCACCTATACGAACCGCATGATCTGTCAAACGACCATGACCATTGTGAGTTTTGCATGGCTAAATTTGGAAAAGGTAATGCCAATCTAAGAATCGGCTATAGTACATTGAATATTGATATCCCTTTTCCCTGAAAAGAGGTGAATAACTACATGGAATTTAACAACGTAGCAGAATATATTCAAGCCTCCCTGATGGGCAAGCGTTTGAGATACATCATGAGGAGCTGCGATCTTATAGATTTTGGCTTTGGTGATACGTTTATCAGGAAAAATAGGCATGGGAAAAACGTCGAGGTCGCAGCGTTTGCTCTCCATCTTCAATGTCCGTTTAGAATTACAAGGCAGGATAGAATTTTAATCGGCAGTGATGATTTGCTTTTCAGTTCCCCATCTGAAGACGATAATGTGGATATGAGAGTGAAAGACACCTGTATATTGGATGATAAATTGAAATTGCTGCAAGATCTTTTTTCAAAAGAATCCGTAACCGGTGTTTCTATGAGTCCGTGTGGTGATATTTTTCTCCAATTGAGCACATTGAACGTTTCTGCCTTTTGCGCTGGCTCGACAGGAAACGAAATGTGGCGTTTCTTTAAAACGGGAACGGATAAACCCCACATTATCTGCACCGGCTTAGGCTTTGAAACAGTTTGAATAAGCGTTCATACGGATACGCACTGCTCCCGGATAAAATCTTGCGGCAGCGCGATTTGTGCCTCACGGCTCAACTCTCTATGGGCAGCGCAACGACAAATTCCCGCGCCAATCGGCTGCCCTTGACAGTTTCTGCTTCCGCCACAGCGCAAATAAGCGGAGGCGGCCACGGCTATGCGCTGCCGCGGCGCCAGGGAGGAGCAGCATTCAGTCATACGCCTTTCGCCTTTCCGGTGACGCGGTTGAATACCAGCAGCGCCGTGGTGGTGATGAGTACGCACAGCACCGCCATGGCCATGCCGAGGGACACGCTGCCTTGCTCGAACTCACGGTTGATGTAGGTGGAGACCACCAGCGTATTGGGGGGCGCAATGAGGCTGGCTGTTACCAGCTCCCGGAAGGCGATGATGAAGATCATCATCCAGCCTGCAAAGATGCCGCGGGAGATCATGGGCAGCGTGACGCGGCGAAACACATAGGCGGGTGTTCCACCAAACACACGGCCGGCCTGCAGGAGGCTGTCATTGATCTGCGTGAAGGCAGAAGTGACATACTGCACCGTGTAGGGCAGATACAGCACCACATAGGCCAGCACCATGATGCCGATGGTGTTATAGAGAGGGATCACCTTATAGATCGCGTTCCAAAACAGCATGACGCCGATGACCAGGACGATGCTGGGCAGCATTTCGGGCAGCAGACTGATGCCCTCCAGCGCCTTTTTGCAGAAGCCTTTGGCTTTGCGCACCGCTGCGACCACCGCTGTGCCGATGACGGAACAGATGGTGGCGGAGGATACTGCCAGGAACAGGCTCTTCCAAATGGACGACAGGGCCTTTGGCGTAGTCAGCAGCTCCTTGTAGTGGCCAAGGGTAAAGTTGCCCACGGCGAGGCCATAGCCCCGGAGTTTAATAAGAGAAGTGGAGATGATCGAAAAATAGGGCACACCGATGGCCACCAGCACCACAAGGATCACCCACAGCCACGCACCGATTTTCCCGACGGCGGACAGCTTTGTCTGGGCCGGCCGGCTGCCCTTGCCGCTGACCAGCCGGTAGCTGTTTTTGCCCGTGATATAGTTCTGCAGCAGCCACATGGCCATGCAGATGCAGACCAGGATGGAGGAGAGGCTGGCCGAACGCCCAAAGTCAATGGGGGCGGTGGTGGAATAGCGGTGGATGTCGGTGGTGAACACATAGAATCCGATGCGGCGGCCCAGCGTGTAGGGCGTTCCGTATTCGGAAAGCGTCTTGACAAACACCAGCAGTGCACCAATGGCGTAGTTGCCGGTGAGCAGCGGAGCGAAGATCTTCCGCAGCCGCAGGCCGAAGCCTGCGCCGAACACCGCACCGCTTTCCTCCAGGCTGGCGGGGATATTCAGCATGGCGTTTTTCAGCATGGTCATGAGAAAGGGAAACACATGCAGGCTCATCACCAGCACCAGGCCGCCAAAGCAGAAGAAGCCCTCGGACCATGCACTGGTGGCCGGGAAGAGCTGCTGAAAGAGACCCTTTTTCTGCATGAACAGGATCCAGCCCATGGACGCGATATACGGCGGCGTCATAAACGGGATCATGAAGATGATGTCCAGCCAGCTGTGTTTTTTCAGCTGTGTGCGGGCCAGCAGGTAAGCCGTTGGGACGGCAATGACCGTGGAGCACAGTACCACGCATATACCCAGCAGCAGAGAGTTGCAGACGGTCTGCACATTCTCGGCACTTGCGATGGTCTGCCACGCCTGATACAGGTCAAGGCGGCCATCTGTGATGACCGCCTTGGCAAAAACTGTAATCAGAGGGCAGAGAATGAGGCCTGTCAAAAGCACCAGCAACAGCGCCTGCGGTAGATTCTTTTTCAGATCGATCTGTCTCATATGCCCTCCACTTTGTTACTTGCAGAGACTGTTGAGCTTTGCGGCAGTGTCGGAAGCGACATCCATCATCTTTGCCCAATCGGTGGGGATCTGAGGAATGTCGGAGAGGTTGGTGCGATTCTCGCACTGCACATCGCTGCGGCCGGGCAGCAGAAAGGCGTCAGCCACCAGCTGCTGTGCCTCGTCACTGAACAGGAAATCAATGAACGCCTTGGCATTGTCCATGTCGGGGGCGGTCTTGAGGATCATGGCAGGACGGGGGTTGACCACCGTGCCGGAGGCGGGATAGTAAATGTTCAGGGGCTCGCCCTTGGCCATGGAGGAGTAGGCGTTGTAGTCCACGCCCGCGATCAGGATGCCCTTTTCACCGGTGGTAACGGCTTCCAGCGCTGCCTTGTTGGCGCCGGGTACGGTCAGGCCGTTGTCCGCCCAGCTCTGCATAATGGCCTCGCCGTCAGCGGTGCCGGTCACAAAACCCGCCAGGAAGTCCTTGCACGCACCGGACTTTTCCGGGTCGGGAATGGCGATCATGTCTTTGTACTTGGCATCTGCCAGCTCAGACCAATCGGCGTTCAGCTCGGGAACAACGGTGGTATTATAGATGACACCCACAGCGGAGGCACTGTAACCGAACAGGGTATTGTCGCTGTCGATCCAGCTCTTGTTGACCTTATCGGCACCCGCAGGGGTATAGCTCTCCAGCTTGCCATCGGCCTTCATGCTCAGACCGTCAGACCAGGAGGCAAGGATGACCACATCGGCCACGGGATTGGCCTGCTCCGCTTCCAGGCGGGCAAGGATCTCGCCGGTGGTGCCCTGGAACTGTTCAACTTCCACGCCGGTCTTGGCGGTAAAGGCCTCGGCCAGCTTGTCGGCCAGACCGGCAGGACTGGGCATATAGATCGTTACCTTGCCGGAGAGCTGGGGCGTTTTTTCCTGCTCCTGGGACTGTTTTTGGCCGCAGGCCGCCAGGCCCAGGCAAAGACTAAGGGCAAGCAGCAGGCATACGATACTTTTTTTCATGCTGATACAACCTCTTTCTCTTGAAAAGTAATGATTTGATTGGGATCTATGTAAACGGACAGCATCTCGCCGGGCTTTACCTTCGCCCCGCTGTGAAGTGTCCAAAGTGCAGTTTGATAGGGGACGGTGATCTCATAGGTGCTTCCCAGATACTGCACGCTCTGAACAGGAAGCTCAAAGTGCAGCGCGCCTTTGACCGGGGTTTGCGCGGCGGCTTCCGGCCGGAACATTTCCGTTTCACTGAGCCAGTTGGACTTTCCCACAAAGCGTGCCACGAACTCGCTGGCGGGATCGTGATAGATGGTCTCCGGCGCAGCATATTGTTCCACATAACCGCCGTTCAGAACAGCAATGCGGTCGCTCATACTCATGGCTTCCGTTTGGTCGTGGGTCACGAAAACGGAGGTGATGCCGAGGGCGGAGGTCAGCTCTGTCAATTCGTGCCGCATTTCTTCCCGCAACAGAGCATCCAGAGCGGATAACGGTTCGTCAAATAAAATGCATCCCGGTTGGACGGCAATGGCGCGGGCAAAGGCGACGCGCTGCTGCTGACCGCCGGAAAGCTGATGGGGATAACGCTTTTCAAAATCCTCCAGATGCACGGTGCGCAGTGCGCTGCGCACTCTGCTCTGCAAATCTGCCGTATCTTTTCTTGCCCGCAGGCCGAAGGCCACGTTTTCAAACACCGTCATGTGCGGCCAAAGGGCAAAATCCTGAAACACAAAGCCCAGGTTCCGCCGCTCCGGCGGCAGGTTGATTTTACGCTCTTTGGAAAAAACGCAGGTATCGTCCAGCCAGATCTCGCCGTCATCCGGCGTTTCCAGCCCGGCGATCATCCGCAGAAGCGTCGTTTTGCCGCAGCCGGAGGGCCCCAGCAGTGTTGTAAAGCTCCCGTCCTGAATGGTGAGTGTTGTGGGATGGATGACCTGCTTTTTATCAAAGCTTTTTGCGATCCGGTTCAATCGAATTTCCATAGCATTCCTCTTTTCTGCGCTCATAATTGTAAAGGCGGAATGTAAATTGCGCTACCTGAACTGCGTAAAATACAGGTTAAATCGGTGCAGATCAAAATTCCGGCGTACCACCGCGGTGGTACGCCGGAATTGTTCCGAGTTCTGCTATTTTCAAGAAAGACGGCAGAGCCTGCCTGCGTGGATCCGATACAGGCGGACCCAAGCTATACGGCGGCAACGCTGCACATCCGGGTCCACCGACCGTTCTATTACTCCGGGGTTTCCTGGGAGGAGTCCGGCGCGGCAGAGGCCTGATCCTCCTGCTCGCTGAGGGTGGGGATGAAGGCCTGGGCCAGCTTGCCCTTGCCCCGGTGCTTGATATAGAAGTATCCGATGACGCTGAAGGTCACGGCGCCGATGAAATTGACGAACAGATCCTCCATGGTATCGTACAGGCCGATGTCCAGGTAGCCGTCAAAACCCAGGTCATTGCCGTTGACCGCCACGGAGTGGATGCCGTCGATGGTGACGGGAGTATTGCTGTTGGTGGGGTCCAGCATCACGGAGGTGATGCTCTGGACCACCGTGTCCTTTTGCATATCCAGGTGGAAGAGCCGGTCCATGCCGAACTCGAAAAACTCCCACAGTACACCCACGGTCATGGAAAAGCAGAAGGCGGCCAGGGCAACATAGATAGGGGAGAGCTGGAACTTGATGCGGCTGTTGCGGTTGAGAATATCAATAAGGGCAAAGCCGGTGGCGGCACAGAGAAAGCCTGTGGTGGCGTGAAGCATGGTGTCCCAGTTGGGGTAGGTGATGAAATACCCCTCCAGCTCGCCTAATATCTCCGCCGCGAATATGAACAGGAGGATGATGATCTCCAGGGTGGTTGGCAGTTGGATGCCGAAGTTTTGCTGGATGAAAAACGGCAGAATGAACAGAAACAGCACCAGCAGACAGATGAAGGCACTCTCATATTCACCCCGGAGGATGGACAGGACCAGCTCGGCTACCACGATCAGCCGCAGGACTACATAGACGGCAAAAACGGCCGGCTGCTGGTGGATGGTGTCCTTGAGCCGGCGGGCTGTATCTTTGGGTTTAGGTGGTTTTTTCATGGGAACTCCTTTCGTGCGCCTGACTGCGCCGCTGCTTTTTCGACTTATTTCTATTATGGTAGCATATCGAGAGAAAAAATACAACGGGAATTGTGCCCGGGGCAGGGAAAGGCAAGATGTGGGGTGTCCGCGAATGCGATCCATATGGCCTTTTTTCGCTTTTATCCGGCGTAAAATAGCCTTATGCAAGCTGCAGGAGGCGTAAAATGGATCCTTCAACCGACAAAACCTATCTATTCGAGCAAATGCCCGTGCCGCAGGCGGTGCGGCGGCAGATCGTGCCCTCCGTCACCAGCCAGATGGTGCTGCTGGTCTACAATTTGGCAGACACCTACTTCGTGGGGCTGCTGAATGCCCCCCGGCAGACGGCGGCGGTGTCGGTGGCGTATACCATCACCGTGCTGATGACGGCCATAGCCAACTTGTTTGCCGTGGGTGGGGCCAGCTGTATGGCCCGGGCCATGGGCCGGCATGACGGGAGCGGCGCACGGCATATCGCGGCTATCTCCTTTTGGTGGTGCCTGCTTGCGGCGGTGCTGTTTTCCGGCGTATTTGCGCTGTTTGCCGCACCGCTGCTGCATCTGTGCGGGGCCACGGCGGAGACTTACGCAACGGCGTTTGACTATGCCAGATGGGTGGTCATTTGGGGCGGCCCCTGCGCCATCATCAACATCCTGCTTGCGAACCTCCTGCGCGCGGAGGGCAGCGCGGGACTGGCGTCGGCGGGGGTTACCCTGGGCGGTGTCATCAATATTGCCCTGGACCCGCTATTCGTGCTGCCGCGGTTTTTGGGCCTGGGAGCCCAGGGGGCGGGGCTGGCCACGGCTATCTCCAACGGCATCGGTACGCTGTTTCTGCTCGCGTGCATCTTTTGCGGGAGGCGCGGCACCGTGGTATCGCTGCGGCCCGGCAGCCTGCGCTATACCGCCGGGCACATGGGCGGTATACTGAAGATCGGCTTTCCCTCCTGTGCCCAGTATCTGCTGACGGTGGTGGCGGTAGGCGCGCTGATGAAGTTCATGTCCGCCTACGATACCGACGCGGTAGCGGCCCTGGGCATCGTGAAGAAGCTGGATATGCTGCCGCTGTATTTTTCCATCGGCGTCTCCGGCGGCCTGCTGCCGCTGCTGGCTTACAACTATGCCGCCGGCAACCAGGACCGGCGGCACCGGATATTCAAGCTGGGCTGCGGAGTATCGGTGGCGTTTTCGCTGGTGTGCGTGCTGGCCTATGAACTGCTGGCGCCGGTGCTGGTGGGACTGTTCATCGACACACCCGCCACCGTTGCCTACGGCGCTGCATTCCTGCGGATCATGGTGCTGGCCATGCCGATGATGGCCGTGTGCTATCCTATGATCACCCAATTCCAGGCCATGGGACGGGTGAAAGAGTCGCTGATCTGCTCCGTGCTGCGCAAGGGCGTGCTGGATATTCCGCTGCTGTTTCTGCTGGATAGGCTCATTCCCATGTACGGGTGCACCATGGTGCAGCCTATTGTAGACTGCATCTCCATGCTGGCGGCCCTGTGGTTTTATAGGCGGATCCTGCGGCGGGACAAAGAGAACCCTTGAGATGGGACATAATTTTTAGAGGACCATAGGACGCACCCCCCGGCGCTGCAAGGCACCGGGGGGTTACACATAGCATCCTGATAGCCTGTCAGGGGGCCGGATAGGGGAATTTCTGACAGAGAAAGCGGGCGAAGCGGACCGCTTCCTTGGTGGGGGAATTGGGCAGAGCCACGCCCAGCACCCGCTTGGTCGGCGGCGTCAAGGCCAGGGTGCGGACCCGGTCCGGGAGATTATGCAGGCATAGCTGCGGCATGGCCGTTACGCCGATGCCCTGGGCCACCATGGATAGAAGGGTGGAATCATCGTCGCAGTTTACCCGGAGCTGATTGGCGGGGCAAACGGACAAATACTGGTCCAGCGCGTTCAGGGGCGCCATAACGAAGGGGTAGCCGGCAAGGGTTTCCTGGGGGATGCAGTCGCATTCCGGCGCCAGGGACTCCGGAAAAACCGCGAAATAGGGGTCGTCCATCAGGGGAGACCACCGAAAAGCGCGGCAGCGGACCGAATCGCCCAACGCCAGATCCACCGACCCGTGGAGCAGCCAGCCGGAAAGGGTGTCCGTCCCGACCTGGATATCGAAGGCGGTTTCCGGATGGAGCGCGTGATACTCCTGCAGCACCTTGGGCAGCCATGTGCTGGAAATGCTGGAAAACGCACCGATCCGCAGAGGCGCGGACAGGCCCGCCGCTGACTGCCGCGCCCGCTGGGAAAGCCGCGCCAGGGAGGCGTCCGCCTCTACCAAAAGAGGCAAAAGTTCCTCTCCGACGGGCGTCAGGCGGATGCCGTTATGGCTTCGCTGCAGGACCTTGCAGCCCAGCTCGTTTTCCAGGCTGTTCATGGCCTGGGTCACGGCGGATTGGGTGCAGTTCAGCTCCAGGGCGGCCTTGCTGAAGCTCCCTGTGCGAATGGCGGTCAGCAAAATATGGATCTTATAATCGTCCATTATATCCTCCAAGATAAATAAGATATTCTTATAGCTATATCATATAGTCTGTCTTTGCAAAATGCAATAGCTGCGGTACACTTCCTTATGAAAGACGAGGTGTTACCCATGATAACTATGGAAGATTTTGACAAGGTACAGATCTGCGCGGGAACGGTCACGTCCGTTTCCATCAATAAAAAGGCCCGTAAACCGGCCTACAAGGTCACGCTGGATTTTGGCCCGGAGCTGGGGGAGAAAACCTCCTCCGCACAGCTGACGGAGCTTTACCGGCCGGAGGACCTGCTGGGAAAGCAGCTTATTTGCTGCGTCAATCTGGAGCCGATGCACATCGGGAGCGTCAAAAGCGAGGTCCGGATCCTGGGAACCGAATCCAAACAGGGGGTCGTCCTGCTCACCCCTATGGAGCCGGTGGAAAATGGAGATAAGGTCTTTTGAAACGGAAAAACGCAGCCCTTGAGCCCGGGGCGATTCTGATTTTTGCCGCTGGGTGCCTGTGGGGAAGCATTGGGCTATTTATCCGCCTGATGTCCGATGCAGGCGCCGGCGCCGCTGTCATCAGCTTTTTGCGCATGGTGTTTGCATTTGTGATCCTGCTGGTGGTAACGGTAATCCGGTCCGGAATTTCGTCGTTCCGCGTCAGTGGAAGGGTTCTTTTCTTCAGCGCAATGCTGGGGCTGGTCTGCCACGGCGTTTACAATGTTTTTTACAGCTGGGCCGTGGTGCGGGTAGGCGTGACGGTCAGTGCGGTCCTCCTGAACGTCGCTCCGGTTTTCACGGCCACTCTCTCCGCAATTTTCTTTCGCGAGCGGATCACCGGCCGCAAGGGGGCCGCGCTGCTTATAAACGTGTTCGGCTGCGTGCTGGCAGCCACCGGAGGGCAATTTTCTGCGGGCTCCCTGTCCCTTTTGGGGATTCTTTTTGGCGCTGCGGCAGGGCTATGCTACGCCCTGACCGCCATCTTCGGGAAGCTTGCCGGAGAGGGGAGCGATCCGTTTGTGATCAGCACCTACAGCTATTTTTTTGCTGCCTTGTTTTTGGCTGTATTTATGAGACCGTGGGATACGCCGGTCACGGTGACGCCGACCATTGTGCGGCTTGGATTTCTCTATGCGCTGATCCCCACTGCAATAGGGTATCTCCTTTATTATCAAGGGGTACAGCGGATACAGGAGAGCAGCAAGGTGCCTGTGATCGCCTCCATGGAGACTGTGACAGCTGCGATCCTCGGTGTATTGGTGTTGGGCGAAAAGCTGACGGTCATACACTATTTTGGAATCGTGGTTGTGATGGGCTCCATTGTAATGATGCAGCATAAGCAGGAGCGGAGCAGATGCGGAGAGGGAGGAGAGCCCGCCAAATTGATGCAATAAAAAGAGCGACATATTTAAAATAAGCGGCAGGGGTGCGGTGAATTTCACCGCGCCCCTGCCGCTTTTGCGCTGGGGCATAGCTCCCGGGGTATTCTGCGCGCCGCATATGGCTGAAAGCCGGGGGAGGGAAAAGGTGATAAAAGAATAGTCCGAATTTTAGGACAATATATCCGGAAAACAGGATAATGACAAAAATTTGACAAACATGTATAGGCCCTGTAAAATGCAGTTACAAACAAAAAGGAGGGCGTTACGCCATGGAGTTTTGGAAAATGAACGGCGCCGGCAACGACTTCATCGTGGTGGATGACCGGCAGGATGCCATTGCTGACGAAAAGTGGCCGGAGATCATCCGTGCCGTCTGCGAGCGGCACATGTCCATTGGCGCCGACGGATTTATGGTGGTGAAAAAACCCACCTACGGCGGCGACTACAAGATGCTGTTCTTCAACTCCGACGGGTCCATGGGCGAGATGTGCGGCAACGGCGCCCGCTGCATCTGCCGCTACGGCTATGAAAACGGCCTGGCCGGCGAGGTGCAGAAGGTGGAGACCACGGCAGGCCTGGTTACCGGCTGGCGAGTGGATCAGCGGCTGTACCGCGTGCGGCTCAACGACCCCTGCAACATGCGCCTGGATGGCAAGGCCGAAGTGGACGGCGTGACCTATGACTGCGCGTATGTGGAGCTGGGCAACCCAGGCATCCCCCATGCGGCAGTGCCCGTGAAGAACCTGAAGGATTTCGACACGCAGACGCTGTTCCAGCTGGGCCGCAAGCTGCGCCACTACAAGGATTTTCCCAAGGGCGCCAACGTGAACTTCTATGAGATCATCGGAGCCGACCATGTGTATGAGCGCACCTATGAGCGGGGCGTGGAGGACTTTACCTACGCCTGCGGCACCGGCACCGGCTCTGTGGTAACTGTGCTGACGCTGCTGGGCAAGGTTTCCGGCAAAAACGTCCGGGTGGATATGACCGGCGGCACGCTGTATATCGATGTGGAGCGGGACGGCGACGGGCATGTTACCGACCTGTTCCTCACCGGCCCCACCAACATCGTCTGCAAGGGTGAGATCACCGACGAGGCCCTGACCATCTGACGGCCCTATTTACATGAGGTATGTAAGCAATATGCTTTACATAGAGAGCAAATCAAATCAACCAAAATCAGTTAGGAGGAGTAAAAACTAATGGAAAAGAAAGCAGTCGTCAAGAATTATATTTTCCTTGGCATCATGCTGGGTTCAATGGTCATCGGCGCGCTGGTGGGCTGGCTGGCCCCCGGTGTGGCCCCTGTCGTTAAGCCCCTTGGCACCGTGTTTATCAACATGATGTTCTGCGTGGTGGTTCCCCTGGTGTTCGTGTCTATCGCGGGCTCCATCGCCAACATGAAGAGCATGAAGCGTGCCGGTAAGATCATGGGCACCACCGTGGCGACCTTCGTCATCACCGGCGCTATCGCCGCCGTCATCATGTTCGTCCTGATGAAGATCTTCCCCCCGGTCCTGGTCCCCTGGAATGACATCCCCTCTGAGGAGATGGGCGAGTATGCCTCTATCTCCGACATGATCGTAAACTTCTTCACCGCCAGCGACTTCGTGGGTCTGTTGACCCGCCGGGCTATGCTGCCCCTGATCGTGTTCTCCGTGCTGTTCGGCTTTGCTACCAATATGGCCGGCGGTTCTGAGACCTTGGTCGCCAAGTGGCTCAGCGGCATGACCAATGTCATGATGAAGTTTATCAAGATCATCACCTATTACGCTCCCGTGGCTTTCTTCGCCATCTTCGCCGGTCTGGTTGCCGACTATGGTCCCCAGATCGCCGGCTCCTATGGCCGCGCCATGGCTGTGTACTATCCCCTGTGCTTCGTCTACATCTTTACTGCGTTCCCGCTGTTCGCCTGGTTCGGCGGCGGCAAGCACGGCGTGAAGACCATGTTCAAGCACATCACCAAGCCCGCTGTGGTCTCTTTGGGCACCTGCTCCTCTGTGGCCACCATCCCCACCAACATGGAAGAGGCTGAGGACACCGGCATCAACAAGGACGTTGCCGAGATGGTCGTTCCTCTGGGCGCTACCATGCACATGGACGGTTCCTGCTTCTCCTGCGTGCTGAAGATCGCCTTCGTTTGGGGCGTGTTCGGCCAGGATATGGGCTGGGACAAGCTGATCCCCATCGTTCTGGTGGCCGTGCTGTCCTCCGTCGGTATGTCCGGCGTGCCCGGCGGCGGCTACATCGGTGAGTACATCATCTGCTCCATCTTCTTCCCCAATCAGATGGAACTGGCATTCCCCATCCTGGTGGCCATCGGCAACCTGGTCGATCCTCCCGCCACCATGATCAACTCCGCCGGCGACTATGTGGTCTGCTACATCGTCTCCCGCTTCGCGGACGGCAAGGATTGGCTGGACAAGGCTCTGGCCAAGAAGAAAGCTGCCGTTGCCGAGAAGGCTGAGTAATCTATTTCAGTACCTCCTCTGCTCTCAGCAGAATGGGCAGGGGGCTGCGGTGTGGTTGAGCCGCAGCCCCTGCGCCCTATCTCTTTCACACTTTTGCACATGATACAGCATTTTCTATTCGGATTAAGCACTTGATTTCGTATATCCGGCTCGCTGTGAGCCTTACACATACATTCAAATCGAATTAATGGGAAAAAGAAAGGACATAGCTATGATCTGTGATAATATTACCATTGGAGCCAATGGGCACCTGCACTTCGCCGGCCAGGACACCGTGGCCCTGGCCAAGCAGTACGGCACCCCGCTGTATCTGCTGGATGAGGACTACATCCGCCATCAGTGCCGCGTGTATCAGAACGCCTTCAAGAAGCACTTCGGCCCCACCAGCCGCCCCCTGTACGCCAGCAAGGCCAATGCCTTTAAGCGCATCTACGAGATCATGAAGGAGGAGGGCATGGGCATCGATGTGGTGTCCTCGGGCGAGATCTACACCGCGCTGCAGGCGGGCTACGACCTGTCTCACGCCTACTTCCACAGCAACAATAAGACCGACGAGGACATCGTGTACGGCATGGATCACCACATCGGCTACTTTGTGGCGGACAATGTGGAGGAGATCAAGGCCATCGAGGCCGAGGCCGGCCGCCGGGGTATCCGGCAGAAGGTGCTGCTGCGCCTGACCCCGGGCATTGACCCCCATACCTATGAGGCTATTTCCACCGGCAAGGTGGACAGCAAGTTCGGTTCCGCTGTGGAGACCGGCCAGGCTGAGGAGATCACCGTGTTCACCCTGGCCCAGCCCCATGTGGAGCTGATGGGCTTCCACTGCCATGTGGGCTCCCAGGTGTTCGGCGAGGATATCTTTGAGCGCGCAGCGGTCATCATGCTGGAGTTCATTGCCGCCATGAAGGAAAAGCACGGCTATATGGCCCAGCAGCTGGATCTGGGCGGCGGTTATGGCGTGCGCTATGTGGAGAGTGATCCCTACCTGGACGTGGATACCAAGGTGAGCCAGGTGGCGGCGGCCATCAAGGAGGCCTGCGCCCGGCTGGGCATTGAGATGCCCGAGATCCACATGGAGCCCGGCCGCAGCATTGTGGGCGCGGCAGGTATGACCCTGTATACCTGCGGCACGGTGAAGAAGATCCCCGGCTACAAAAACTACGTCTCCATCGACGGCGGCATGCCGGATAACCCCCGCTACGCGCTGTATAAGGCCAACTACACCTGCCTGCTGGCCAACAAGATGAATGAGAAGTGCGACTTTGAGGCCTCTGTGGTGGGTCGCTGCTGCGAGAGCGGCGACATCATTCAGGAGCATGTGATGCTGCCCGCCTCCGTGGGCCGCGGTGATACTGTGGCAGTGTGCACCACCGGTGCGTACAACTACTCCATGGCCTCCAACTATAACCGCCTGCCGCGTCCCGCTACCGTGATGCTCAGCGGCGGCAAGAGCTATGTGGCTATTCGGCGCGAAACCTTCGAGGACCTGTGCGCCTGCGACCTGTAAGCAAAATAATCAATAAAATCAAGGCCCGCTCAGGCGGGCTTTGATTTTATTCCCATTGAAAACCATGCGGCAATCGTGTAAAATTATTGCGTAGACAGCATAGAGTGAAACAGATTCCGCAAAAATGGGCGAAAAGAGGTATGCAGGATGGATATACTGCAAAATGTCATGGATTCCTCCTCCCACGCCATGTTTACCATGGACCGGCAGGGAATCGTGACCCATATCAACCAGCAGGCCAAGGAGCGCTTTGGCCTGTTCAACCACAGCCTGTACGCCCATCCGGCCGGCCGGCTGGAGCCGGGTGACCTGGTGATCCTGGCCACCACCGCCATGGGCGCCGATGACGGCAATCTGACGCCGGAGGACCTGGCGGTGCTGGGGATCCAGGACCCGCGCCTGCGGCCCAATGACATTTTGGCGGCGGTGGGCGTATACAAGGGACCGGGCGTCAAGCCCGTTTACAAGTATCTGCGGGGCGGCGAATCAGTGGGGCTGCATCTGGATGTGACCTTTCAGGGCGTGCCCATCTCCGTACACATCGGTGACAAGCAGATCGCTGTGGAAGTGCGGGAGAGGGTATACTCCATCACCTACTTTGTTTCCATCTGTCAGGCGGTCATTTTGGACCACCGGACCCGGCAGGTGAAGTTTTGGGAAGAAAAGGGTTACTCTGCCCGGAAAGAGGGCCTGGGCAGCCTGCTGCGGGGCAGCAGCTATATTGCCAAGGGCCCCAACCAGGAGATCTGCGTGGTGGGTTACCACTTCAAGGAGTTTTTCGAGGGCGAGCTGTTCGAGGAGCACCTGCGGCAGGTGCTGGACGGGCAGGCTCCCGGCTTCTCGGATGTTGCCTATGAGATCAATGGATTTGCCCTGCTGGCCTCCATTCTGCCCATTCGGGACGGGGAGAAGGTCGCGGGCATCATCGTCAAGTTCCGCAACATTGAGGACATCCGCACCACGATTATGGAGCGCAACACCGCCATTGCCGCGGCGGAGCGGAAATACCGGGAATCCTCCGAGCGCAGCCTGCCGGAGGAGGAAGGCTCGCTGCTGACCTACGGCAACTCCGCCGCCATGCGCGCCGTCCGGCGTCGGGCCTATAAGCTCAGCCAAATGGACTGCAATATTTTCATTACCGGCGAGGTGGGCACGGGCCGGACGAAGCTGGCCAAGAGCATCCAGCAGGTGCAGCCCAGGGGCGGGCCCTTCCTTCAGGCAGACTGCTCCGCCGTGGCCCCGGGCCTGCTGGAGGAGCAGCTGTTCGGCAGGGAGGGGGGCATACCCGGCTCCTTCCTGGAGGCTGACGGCGGCACGCTGCTGCTGGACGAGGTGGGCGGCCTGCCTATGAATGTGCAGGCCAAGCTGCTGTATGCCATCCAGCGGCGGGAGGTCATGCCGGTGGGCTCCTCCCGCCCGGTGCCCGTGGATGTGCGGCTGCTCATTATTGCCGGGCCGGAGCTGCGGGACGAGGTGGATTCCGGGCGGTTCCGCCAGGACCTGTATTATCGGCTCTCGGCCTTTTCGGTGGAGATGCCATCCCTGCGGGACCACAAGGAGGACATCTATCTGCTGGCCAACCAGCTGACGGAGCAGATCTGCCAGCGCTATCACATGCCGGAAAAAACGCTGTCCGGCGAGGCCTTCAGCAAGCTGATCAACTACGACTGGCCCGGCAACCTGCGGGAGCTGGAAAACGTGCTGGAGGGAGCGGCGGCGCTGTCGGATTCGGATATCATCTATCCGGAGCATATCCATCTGCCCACGGAGTCTGCGCCGCTGACGCTGCGGCAGTATCTGCGGCAGGAGGAAAAACGATTTATCCAGCAGGTGCTGGCTCAGTGCGGCGGAGACCGGCAGAAAGCCATGAAGCAGCTGGATGTGTCCCGGTCCGTGTTTTACGAAAGGCTGAAGGAGTACGGCCTGCGCTGACAGGCCGAATCCATAGAGTATTCATATCATGAAAGGAGAACGAACATGAAGAGTTTACAGGAGTTTCCCCGCATTTCCCTGGCAGTGCTGCCCACCCCGATTCAGAAGCTGGAAAATATCAGCCGTCTGCTGGGGACCAATGTGTGGGTCAAGCGCGACGACCTGACCGGTATCGGCCTGGGCGGCAATAAGGTCCGCAAGCTGGAGTTCCTGCTGGCGGATGCCAAGCGCCAGGGCGCGGAGATCGTGTTTACCACCGGCGGCGCACAGTCCAACCACGCCATGCTGACGGCTGCCTGCGCCAAGAAGCTGGGCATGACGCCCATCCTGATCCTGAAAAAGCGCGGCGTTACCGAGCGCAAGGGCAACCAGCTGCTGGAGTACCTCATGGACACCGATGTCCGATTTATGGATACGGACAGTTATGACGACATTTATGCCGAGATGGACCGGGTGGGCCAGGCCAGCGGAAAGAAGTATTATAAGATCCCCTGCGGCGGCTCCAATGCCATCGGCGCCCTGGGCTATGTGAACTGCATGAAGGAGATCGCTGACACGGGCATGCATTTCGATTACGTCTGCTGCGCCGAGGGCAGCGGCGGCACCCACGCCGGCGTGGCGCTGGGCGCCAAGCTGTTCATGCCGGAGACCCAGGTGGTGGGCCTGATGGTGGACAGCGATCCCTTTGAGGTGATCACCACCCGTATCATGCAAGAGACGGCCAAACTCCTGGAGCTGGACTTTGTGCCCACCGAGTCGGATGTGCACCTGGTGAACATGTGCGGCCCCGGCTACGCCATTCCCTCCCAGGAGGGCAACGCCGCCATACGCATGATGGCGGCCAACGAGGGCCTGTTCCTGGATCCTGTTTACACCGGCAAGGCCTTTGCCGGCCTGGTCAAACTGGCCCGGGAGGGGAAGTTCAAGCCCGATGACAACGTGCTGTACCTGTATTCCGGTGGTGCCGGCGGCCTGTTCGCCATCGACGTGGACCTGGGCTGAGGTGTGAAGCCTGCCCGTGCGCTGAAAATGATAAACCGTCCCCTATGCAGTGCATCCGCATAGGGGACGGTCACAGAGGAAATTAAAAAGATCAGGGCCTTCCTGGCCCTGATCTTTTTGGCTATTTTTACTGCAGCAGCAGCAGGCTGAACACCAGGGTGAACAGAGCCACGGTTTCGATGATACCGATGACGATGAAGTAGTTGGCCGTGCCCTTTCCGGTTTCGCCCAAAGCATCTGCGGAGGCCGCGGCGACCTTGCCCTGGAAGAAGGCGGACAGGCCGATGGCCAGGCCGGCGAAGATACCGGTGAACATGGCCAGCAGGGAGTCACAGCCGCCCTCCACAGCGCTGCGGATGAAGTTCATCAGCAGGAAGCCATAGATGGTCTGGGTCAGGGGAGCGCCGGAGAAAGCCACCATGATGAAGGGGGCGGGTTTGCCGTTGGCGTAGCACTTTTTCCACGCGCCGACGGAAGCCTGTGCGGCAAAGCCGGAACCGAATGCAGAGCCCATGGCGGACAGGCCCAGAGCGCACGCCATACCAATAAATGCGATATTCATAATTAATCTCCTATCCGTTTATTTTTTTATTTTGTCGCCCTTTTTGAAGGGATCGTATGCGATACCGGCCCATTCCATACCCAACTGACCGGAGAACTCCAGCAGATTCAGCCGGACGCCGTGGACCACTACGGAGAGCAGGCCCATGACAATGTTCAGCCCGTGTCCAATGAGCAGGATCAGCACCGCGGCCACCACCAGGGGGCCCTTGAAGCCGAAGGCCATGTTGTTGAAGCTCTGAGCGATGGCCAGGGATGCCATGCCCACGGCAAACAGGCGGATATAGCTCATGATATTGCCGAATGCGCTGATGGTGTTGAGGAACACCGTAAACGCGTCGCCGAGCCCCGCCTTGAGGCCCTGGGCGAAGGTCTTATCCGGCGCCATGCCGCCGAAAAACACCACCAGCAGGAAGCCGGCAATGACCACGCAGGCCACAGGTATCAGATTCACCTCCTGGCCGATGACCAGGTACAGCACCACAAAGTACAGCGCGTCGATGGCGGCCAGCCAGCCCAGATCGGCCACCCAGCTCAGATCCTTCTCCTTCAGCTTGCGGCGGATGTTCATGACGCAGGCCAAGGACAGCTGCACCGTGCCCAAAATGAAGCAGAACTTCATGATGGTATTCTGCTGGGTGGTGGTGGATACATCGAAGTACGCCGGATAGTTGGCAAAGGTGGGGATCACCAGGCTGCGCAGCAGCGGCACATCCATAGCCTGCTCCAGGCCGAACCAGGTACCTGTGAGCGCGCCCCATATAATGGTGGCAATGGACAGCACCCACAGCAGCTGCACGGCATTGGATTTTTTCTTGCCCTTCAGGGTCAGGACCAGGGCCAGCAGCAGGAACAAACAGCCGTACCCCGCGTCGCCGATGATCATGGCGAAGAACAATGTGAAAAAGCCCAGGAACCAGAAAGAAATGTCGTACTCCCGGTAGCCGGGAACGGTGCCCAAAATGTCAAATACCGGGATCATCAGCTTGGTCACCTTATTGTATTTGACCTTGGTGGGGACCTGGTCGTCATCCGCGTCCGGATCCTCCAGGGCCCATGCCCAGTGGGCCTGGGCGGCGGCCGTCTTGAAGTCCTCTACCTGGGCGGCGGGCAGATAGCCCCGCAGCCACACCAGGCCGTCCTGGCTCTGGGAGGTGTTGCTGACGGCGGAATATTCGGCGTCATTCTGCGTTTTGAGCATCTGCGCATGGATGCTGGGCAGGTGAGAAGCCGCCTGACGAAGGGTGACTTCGCAGTCCGCAAGTCCCTGGGCGCAGTGCTGCTGCTCCTGCTCCAGCTCCTCCAGGCCCTTATCGGGAATGGGGAACTCCGTGGCGGAATATTCGCCGGGCAGGGGAGAGAGGGTGGCAAAGGTCTGCATCTTGCCCACGGGGGACAGGCGGATGACCTGCACGTCCGGGGCATTCAGCAGAGCGGCCATGGTCTTCTTATCCGTGCGGTAAATGTGGATGTCCCAGCCTGCATCCTTGAGGGAACGCACCTCAGCCGGGGAGAACCGACCCCATTCGGCCAGCCTTTCTGCGGCGGCATGAGCGGCGGTCTGCTCCTCCTGCAGCGCCTTTTTGCGCTCCATGCAGGTGGATAGCTCGGAGAAAAAGATCTCAAATTCATTATCGGACAAGGGGGCCTTCTCCGGGGGGACATCGCCGTACTCCTGCAGCACGGTGACCATCCGGGACAGGTCGGCAAAGCGCTGGAGATGCTGCTGATCCGCAGCGGCCTTTTCAGAGAAATGGACGATGCCCAGCTGCTGCAGACGGTCCAGCAGAGCGGTCTTTTCGGCCGCGGTGGTCACAATGTGGACCACCTTCATTTTTTCAATCATTGGCCCACCTCCTGCAGCTTTTTCTTGGCGATCTTGCCCCGCACCACGGCGGAGGTCTGCTGATCGCCAAGGTAGATGCCGATGACGCGGATGTTTTCCTTGGCCTCGGGGATCTTCACCTTTTCAAACAGGTTTACCCGCTGGGCCGTGGAGCGCAGCTCCTTTTCCAGCAGCTCCACCTGGCGGCGGAGGGTCTTGGCCAGGGCGTCCAGCCGGGCGATCTCCCGCAGGCGGACAGCGGCGGTATCGACCCAAAGGGGATAGTCCGCCACATCGTACCGGATCTCCTCAAAGCGCAGATCCCGGAACACCGGCACGGTGACGCCGGCGATGTTCTCCTGGCCGCATTCCACATGGCTGGGACGGATGAGGGACTGGAGCTGTTTGCCCTCGGGAAAGCTCTCGTTTTCTGCGAAGACAGCTACCCAGTCGTCCAGTCCGTCCACGGCGGCCCGGCGCTGCTGCTCCACCTCCTCCAGCTGGGCGGTGACATGCATCACCACGGACTGGAGCTGCTGCTTTTTCAGCTGCAGGGTGGGCAGGTAACGCTGAAACTGCTTCAGGCGGTCCTTCTGCACCTTCAGTTCGTTTTTTGTGAGTTTAACAGCCATAGGCGCCTCCTCACTCCTGGGCGGAGGGCTTGGGCCATCTTTCCTGAATGAGACTGGTTTTCAGACCCGTTTCATTGGGCTCAAAGCACTCGGCCAGGATCTCCCAGCCCAGATCCAGCGCCTCCTCCAGGGGGATGTTCACGCTCAGATCCATCAGCTTTGTCTCAAACAGATGGCCGTACTTCAGGAGCTTTTCATCCCACTCGGACATGGCAAAGCCCATGGACTTCTTCTCCAGGCTCTCCTTATAGGCGCTGTACAGGCGGATCATACCGTCCATGAGGGCCCGGTGGTCGCTGCGGGTCTTGCCGTTAACGTTCTGCTTCAGACGGGACAGGGAGCCAAAGGGCTCGATATGGCCGTTTTTCAGATAGTACTGGCCCTCGGTGATATAGCCGGTGTTATCGGGGACGGGGTGGGTCACGTCGTCACCGGGCATGGTGGTCACGCCCAGGATGGTGATGGAGCCGGCGTCCTCAAAGTCAACGGCCTTTTCATAGCGGGCGGCCAGGCAGCTGTAAAGGTCACCCGGATAGCCGCGGTTGGACGGCACCTGTTCCATGGTGATGGCCATTTCCTTCTGCGCGTCGGCATAGTTAGTCATATCGGTCAGCAGGACCAGCACCCGCTTGCCGTCCAGCGCGAACTGCTCGGCCACGGCCAGGGCCAGGTCCGGCACCAGGGTACACTCCACCGTGGGGTCGGAGGCGGTGTGGATGAACATCACCGTGCGGCCCATGGCGCCGCTCTTTTCCAGGGTGTCCCGGAAGAACAGGTAGTCGTCGTACTTCAGGCCCATGCCGCCCAGGACGATCACGTCTACCTGCGCCTGCATAGCAATGCGGGAGAGCAGCTGGTTGTACGGCTCGCCGGACACGGAGAAGATGGGCAGCTTCTGACTCTCCACCAGGGTGTTGAACACATCGATCATGGGGATACCGGTGCGGATCATCTTATTGGGAACAGTACGCTTAGACGGGTTCACGGACGGACCACCGATGGGGATCATATTCTCCGTCAGTGCGGGGCCGTTATCGCGGGGGACGCCGGCGCCGTCAAAGATGCGGCCCAGCAGGTGATCCGAGAAGGACACCATCATAGGCCGGCCCAAAAAACGGACCGGATCCGTGGTGCTGACGCCCTGGGTGCCGCTGAAGACCTGGAGCGTTACCATGTCCTTATTCAGCTTGATCACGTTGGCATAGCTTTTGCCCACCAGGGCCAGGTCACCCAAACGGACGCCGGAGGCCCGGACGGTGACTACATTGCCCACGATGGATTCGATTTTCGTGTAAACTTTCTGCATATTGCTTCCCTCCTCAGCCCTGGACCTTGCTCAGGTAAAAGTCCTTCAGCTTCTTTTCCTGGGCTTCGAACTCCGGCGTGCGGAACTGGGTGTTGTGCCAGTCCAGGAACTCCTGCCGGACCTGATTGAAGAAGGCACGGATCTCTTTCTTGTCCTCCAGGACGAAGTCCCGGGTCAGCACATCGTAGAGCACATCAAACTCGTACACCTGGCGATCGGGATCACAGGCGGCGTCGATGGGGTCGAAGGAGTTCTGCTGCAAATAGACTGCGTCCAGCAGCTCGCCCTTTTGATAAACGATGTAGTCCTCGGCGGAGGTGCCCTCCTCACCGATGACCTTCATCATCTGGTTGATCTCGTTGCTGCGCTTGAGGATGGACCGGGCCTGTTCTACCCGATCCATGTCCACCACGCCCTTGTACTTGGACCAGGAATCGATGGGGTGGATGGCGGGGTATTTGCGGGCATCGGACCGCTCGCGGGACAGGCCGTGGAACGCGCCTACCACCTTCAGCGTGGCCTGGGTCACGGGCTCCTCAAAGTTACCGCCGGCAGGGGAGACGGTGCCGCCGATGGTCACGGAGGCGATCTCGCCGCTCTTGAGGCGGACCTTGCCGGCCCGCTCGTAGAAGGAGGCGATGACGGACTCCAAATAGGCGGGGAAGGCTTCCTCGCCGGGGATCTCCTCCAGACGGCCGCTCATTTCGCGCATAGCCTGGGCCCAGCGGCTGGTGGAGTCTGCCAGCAGCAGCACGTCCAGGCCCATCTGCCGGTAATATTCCGCCATGGTCACGGCGGTGTAAACCGATGCCTCACGGGCTGCCACGGGCATGGAGGAGGTGTTGCAGATAATAATGGTGCGCTCCATGAGGGAGCGGCCGGTGCGGGGATCGATCAGCTCCGGGAACTCCGTCAGCACCTCCACCACCTCGCCGGCGCGCTCGCCGCAGGCGGCCACGATGACGATGTCCACGTCGGCGTTCTTGGCCTCCATGTGCTGCAGCACGGTCTTGCCGGCGCCGAAGGGGCCGGGCACGCAGAAGGTGCCGCCCTTGGCCACGGGCAGGAAGGTGTCGATGGAGCGGATCTTGGTCACCAGGGTCTCATCGGGGCGCAGACGCTCCTCATAGCAGCGGATGGGCTGCTTTACGGGCCAGGAGAAGACCATGGTCAGCTCCCGCTGCTCGCCCTTTTCGTTTTCCAGCACCGCCATGGTGTCCCGCACGTTGTATACGCCCTTTTCCCGGACGGATTTGACCGTCCATTCGTCCGTCAGGTCAAAGGGAACCATGATCAGATGCGTGAACAGACCCTCCGGCACGCTGCCGATGGCATCGCCTGCGGTGACCACATCACCGGGGGCGACCCGAGGGGTAAACTCCCAGTCCCGGTCGGGGATGGGATCCAGGTACACGCCGCGCTCCAGGAAGAAGCCGCATTTTTCCGCCAGCTTGGGCAGGGGATTCTGCAGGCCATCGAACACCTGGGTCAGCAGGCCCGGCCCCAGCTCCACGCTCATGAGCTGGCCGGAGAGCTCTACCTTGTCGCCCACCTGGATGCCGTTTGTCATTTCATAGATCTGCATGCTGGCCGTGTCGCCGTTTATGCGGATGACCTCGCCCTTGAGCCGCTCGTCACCCACCAGGACATAGCCCACTTCATTTTTTCGCACGGAGCCGGAGAAGCTGGCCGATACCAGGTTTCCGTTCACTCCGGTCACAAATCCTGTTACTTTGTCCATATTGATTCTCCTGTTTTGTTATAGGCTGGAAATCTGCTGCCGGATGTTGTCCATCAGCCCGTCAAAGGCCCGCTTGCCCCGGTCATACCGGAAGGTGCGCTGGCGCTCCAGAAGCTGCAGCTTCATGGCGTAGCCATAAAGGGCATGCTCGTCAAAATTGTGCAGGCCGATCATGTCATCCAGGCGGCGAAATTCCAGGTCCAGTAATAGACGCTCACCCTCCAGGGGGGTTTCCGCATTTACTGCCGCCGTCACCGCCTGCACAATGCCAGCGTCCCGATCAGAGGGGACGGGGCAGGGCCGGCCCAGCTTCACACTGCGCTGATAAGTCAGCTCCCGGGAGAGAGCCCGGTAGAATTCCCCCCAGCTGGAAAGCAGCGGCCCTTTGTCAGAGCGTACCGTCAGCTCCTCCAGGGTCTTATACACCCCTTCGTTCACCGCGGACCTGCATTGAGAGAGGAACGCGGCATAGTCCATGGGCGGCTCACCCTGGGTGCGGAGCATGGGCAGACTGGAGATGAGATAATAGTAGGAAGCCATGCGGCACCTCCTTACAGGCGAGTATCCCGGAAGAAGGGCATGAGCATTTCCGCGATCTCCTCATCGGAGCAGTCGAAATAACCGGAGCCGTCCTTGGCAGCCAGGCGGAAGCCGGCGTCCACCTTCTTGGAGGGGCGGATCTCCAGGCCGTTTTTCAGCTCCTGGGCAAGCTCCTGACGGATGGCGTCCGTCACCTGGCCTACCTCCACCGTGTAGGCGGATACGTCCTCACCCTGCAAAGCGGCGCGGATGAGGGTGGCCAGTGTCTGCTGATCCAGTGCCTTGCACACATCGGCAGCCAGGATCTTCTCGAATTCCTTTTGGATCTCCTGGCGGAAAGCCAGCACGGCGTCGCGCTTGGCCTGCTCGGCACTGAGACGGGCGCTGTTTTTGAACACGTCGATCTCAGCGTTTGCATCCTGGCGCAGCTTTTCAGCCTCGGCCTTTGCCTGGGCGATGATGGAATTCGCTTGCTCCTTGGCCTGGGCTACAATAGCGGCAGCTTCCTTATTGGCGCTGTCGATGCCATCCTTTTTGATGGATGAAACGAGGTCCTGAATTTGAAGTTCCATTGTGATCACCTTCTTGATTATGTTTTTGTGCATGTGCCTGTATTATAAGACTATTGTGCGCAGGTTGCAAGTGTTTTTGACGCGTGAGTCATTAAAAATGCTAATGAAAAGAGCGTATAGAGATATAGATAAACCACCGATTCCCGTGAGAGAATCGGTGGTTTGTATAGAAAGGAGAAAAGTGTCTTTATGCCGCGGATGCGGTTTGCTTTTTGCTGGAGATGTACTGGAACACGACAATGGCGCCCACCACAGCGAGACCGATCAGGTCAGAGGCCAGGCCGGGGATCATCATGCCCAGACCGCCTGCCACAAGGGCGAGACGCAGCACCATGGGGATCTTGCGGAACAGATGGCCGTTGAGAGCCGCTGCAATGCCGAACAGGCCCAGCAGAGCGGTGATGGAAATGAGCAGCACGTCATACCATTCCACATTGCCGACAAAGAGCATGCTGGAGTTATAGGCGAATATGTATGGCACGATAAAGGCGGCTATAGCCAGCTTTGTGGCATTGATACCGGTCTTCATGGGGTTGGACTTGGCAATGGCGGAGCCGGCATAGGCAGCCAGGGCCACGGGGGGCGTGATGTCCGCCACGATGCCGAAGTAGAACACAAAGAAATGGGCGGCGACAACGGGGAAGCCCAACTGGATCAGGATGGGGGCGCAGGTGGAAGCCATGATGCAGTAGTTGGCGGTGGTAGGCACACCCATGCCCAGCACGATGCAGCACACCATGGTCAGAACCAGGCCGATGATGGTGGCATTGCCGGCCAGAGATACGATGGCGTTGATGAGGATGGAGGCAAGACCCGTTACGGTGATGCATCCGGCGATCATACCGGCCATGGCGCAGGCCACAGCCACGGTGATGGCGCCCTTGGCACCGGCGGCGAGAGCATCAACGGCGGACAGAAGGGAGGTCTTCACAGTCTCCCACAGGATCTTGCCAAAGCTTTGGCCCTTCATCCCCCGGATGTTGGTAGCCAGCAGATGGATGAACCCGATGACAAAGGAAGCCAGGATGGAATAGGCGGCGGAGGTGGCCATGGTCTTTGCGCCGGAGGACACCAGCCATACCAGCAGGACCAGAGGCAGGATCAAATAAATGTTTCTGAGCAGATAGCCCCACTTGGGCAGCTCCGTGCGGGGAATACCCTTCAGGCCCAGGCGCTTTGCCTCCAAATGGACGGCAATGAAAATGCCGGAGAAGTACAGAACAGCGGGGAGGATGGCCTTCACAGCTACCTGCGCATAGGGCAGATCCATGTATTCCGCCATCAGGAAGGCAGCGGCGCCCATGATGGGCGGCATGATCTGTCCGCCGGTGGAGGCGGCCGCTTCCACTGCACCGGCAAACTCAGGCTTGTAGCCGGTCTTCTTCATCATGGGGATGGTCACGGAGCCGGTGGTCACGGTGTTGCCCACGGAGGAACCGGACACCATGCCGCACAGGGCGGAGGAGATGACAGCCACCTTGGCGGGACCGCCGCTGGACCATCCGGCCACGCGGTTTGCAAAGTCAATGAAGAAGCTGGCGATGCCGGTGCGCTCCAGGAACGCGCCGAAGACGATGAACAGGACGATGTAAGTGAAGCACACATTGATGGGTGTGCCGATGACGCCGGAGGTGGTGTAGAACAGCTTATACACCACGTTCTTCAGGGCGTTATAGAAGCTGGGGTTGTAGCTGAGCTGGTTATAGAAGGTGTAGATCAGCAGAGCACCTACCACGCACAGAATGGGGATGCCCACGCAGCGGCGGCACAGCTCCACCAGCACCAAAATGCCGACGACGCCGATGACCACATGGATGGGCTCAATGCGGGTGGCCAACTGGATAAGAGGCAGTGCATTGAAGGCAAAGTAGAAGAAGCAGCCTGCGCCCACCACCATCAGCACAATGTCGTACCAGGGCAGGGAGTTGACCTTCACATGGCCTTTCTTGGCCGGGTAGGTCAAAAAGCCCAGGATAATGATGCAGCCCACAAACAGGGTCAGGCGCACCTCGGGCAGAGCGGTGGAAAACAGGGTCATATACAGGCAGTACAGGGAGAAAATCGTCATGATCACCGTGATGATGATCTTGGGTACGCCCTCCCATATGCGGGTGGCGGACTCACGGTCATACTTGCGCATGACCTCGTCCAGATCGGTCTCCATATCGCTGCTGCTGTCAGCAGCGGGAGCGGTATCCACCGCGGGAGCCGTCTGGTCCTTTTTCTTAAAGATGCTCAAGGGGAGCGTCCTCCTTTTTTGTTATAGACAGTGAGGACTACGGCGGATAGGCTCCGCCGTAGTCATTTCACTTGCGTTTCTCGTTAAGAATCCGAACAGAATTACTTGCCGGCCACGGTGATGTTGTGCTCAGCGAAGTACTCCACAGCACCGGCATGATAGGGCACGGAGGTGATGGAGGAGGCATACTCCAGGTTCAGCTCGCCGTACTTGGCGTGGCTGCTGACCAGGCTGGAGGCGTTATCAAAGATGTCGGCGCACAGAGCCTTGATGGCTTCGGCGGGCACATCGTCACGGGCCAGGATCACAGCGCCCACGGCCACGGTGGTGGTGTCGGAATCCAGGCCGTACACATCAGCCTTGATGGTGCACTTGGAGTAGTAGGGGGAGGACTTGAGCAGAGCGTCAATGTGCTCATCATCCAGGGAAACCAGGGACACGGGCTTAGTGGTGGACAGGTCCACGATAGCGGTGGTGGGGGCACCGGCCACGATGAAGGCGGCGTCGATCTTGCCGTCCTTCAGAGCGTCAGCGCTGTCGCCGAAGGACTGGTAGGTGGCGTTGATCTTGGTGAACTTGCCGTCGGCATCCAGATCGCCGATGCCATAAGCGCTCAGGATATCCACGGCGTTGAAGTACACACCGGAACCGGCGGCGCCTACGGAGACGTTCTTGCCGGCCAGGTCAGCCACGGTCTTGATGCTGGGATCCACAGTGACGATCTGCACCTGCTCGGCATAGAGGGCAGCCACGGTGGAGAAGCAGTCGACCTTCTTGTCGAAGATGTTGGTGCCGTTGTAAGCGTAAGCCATAACGTCGGACTGGCAGAAGGCCAGCTCAGCGTTGCCGGCCTCCAGCTCCTCGACGTTGGACTTGGAGCCGTTGCCCACCAGGCCCACGACGTCGATGCCGGCGTTGTTGGTGGCGTGCTGGGCGATGACGCTGCCGAAAGCATAATAAGTACCGGATTCACCGCCGGTGACGAAGCGCATCTTGGTCTTGGCGCCGCCGCTCTTGCTGCCGCAGGCGAACAGGCTTAGGGACATGACCAGAGCCAAAAGCAGTGCGAAAAACTTTTTCATAGTAATTCTCCCTTATATTTTTTTTTATCCTCTATCCGCATGGGGCGGATCACGCTGCAGCTATTGTATCGCACTTTCTTACGTTTTGCAAGTTATAATTGCAATTTTATTATTTTTTTTCTTGTGGTGGTTTTGATCGAATGCGCTGTTTTTGGACTATATCTGTAATTATATTCAAGATAATTCGGAAAATCATAAAAATATCACAGAATACTAAATATAAAAGTTCAAAAAATATATAAACTTTTTGCGAAAAATCTTTCATAAATTTGCAACCGAATGAAATGAATCTTGCAAAAAGCAGGCATTTATCGTTAAATGGAAGAATAATACGCTGCGGCAATTAAAATAAGGTATAAGTTTCTGCAGGAAACCCGGGGCTCAGACCGAGGGGCCTTGCCCGCGCGTGACCCGGGATGATGCATTTCCTCTTGACTTCCGGCAAAAGATACAGTAAAATACCGCTATATTCCAACAAACGATGAAGGAGAGCAGTACTCCCGCGCGGGATGCCAAGAGAGGAAGCGGCCGGTGTGAGCTTCCGTGACGGCGGGGAGGAAGTCGCTCCGGAGTTCTGCCGCCCAGCGAGAGCAAGCGGCAGCGGCCGGCCGCCGTTATCGGTTTTTGAGTGCGGAGGGTTCCCCCCTCCGAACACAGGTGGTACCACGGACTGTATTTATGGTTCGCCCTGTTTTGCTTTTGCGGCAAGACGGAGCGGACCTTTTGTTTTGCCGAATTTCGGAAAAGGAGAGTTCACCATGAGAAAAGAATTACCCAAGGTCTACGACCCCCGGGATGTGGAGCCCCGGATCTATCAGATGTGGATGGACGGCGGCTGCTTCAAGGCGGAGCCTAACCCGGACAAGAAGCCGTTTTCCATCGTTATGCCGCCCCCCAACGTCACCGGCCAGCTGCACATGGGTCACGCCATGGACTCCACCCTGCAGGACATCCTCACCCGTTTCAAGCGGATGCAGGGGTATGAGGCCCTGTGGCTGCCCGGCACCGACCACGCCGGCATCGCTACTCAGATCAAGGTGGAGGAGAACCTGCGCAAGGAGGAGGGCCTCACCCGCCACGACCTGGGCCGGGAGAAGTTCCTGGAGCGCGTGTGGGACTGGAAGGAGAAATACGGCAACCGCATCGTGCAGCAGCAGATGAAGATGGGCGCTTCCTGCGACTGGGACCGCAGCCGCTTCACCATGGACGAGGGCTGCTCCAAGGCCGTGCGGGAGACCTTCTGCGAGCTGTATGACAAGGGCCTGATCTATAAGGGCAGCCGCATCATCAACTGGTGCCCCCACTGCCTGACAGCCCTGTCCGACGCCGAGGTGGAGTACGCCGATAAGCCCGGTCACCTTTGGTATGTGCGTTATCCCCTTACCGACGGCAGCGGAGACATCGTAATTGCCACCACCCGGCCCGAGACTATGATGGGCGATACGGGCGTGGCTGTGAACCCGGAGGACGAGAAGTTCAAGCATCTCATCGGCAAGACCTGCATCCTGCCCATTATGAACCGGGAGATCCCCATTGTGGGCGACGAATACTGCGAGATCGGCTTCGGCACCGGCGCCGTGAAGATGACTCCCGCCCATGATCCCAACGACTTCGAGGTGGGCCTGCGCCACAACCTGGAGGTCATCCGCGTTATCGCCGACGACGGCACTATCAACGAAAACGGCGGCCCCTACAACGGCATGGACCGTTACGAGTGCCGCAAGGCCATTGTGAAGGACCTGGAGGAGCAGGGTTATCTCATTAAGTCCGAGCCCTACTCCCACAACGTGGGCACCTGCTACCGCTGCCACAACGATGTGGAGCCCTTGATCTCCGCCCAGTGGTTCGTGAAGATGGCGCCCCTGGCCAAGGAGGCCATCCGCGTGGTGGAGGACGGCACCATCAAGTTCGTGCCCGAGCGCTTTACCAAGACCTATATCAACTGGATGGAAAACGTCCATGACTGGTGCATTTCCCGCCAGCTTTGGTGGGGCCATCAGATCCCTGCCTGGTACTGCGATGACTGCGGTCACATCAATGTGAGCCGCCAGGATCCCACCAAGTGCGAGAAGTGCGGCAGCACCCACCTGACCCGGGACGAGGACGTGCTGGACACCTGGTTCTCCTCGGCTCTGTGGCCGTTTTCCACCCTGGGCTGGCCCGATACGGAGTCGGCCGACCTGAAGTATTGGTACCCCACCTCCGTCATGGTCACCGGTTACGACATCATCTTCTTCTGGGTGGCCCGGATGATCTTCTCCGGCATGGAGCAGATGAAGAAGGAGCCCTTCAAGACCGTGTTCATTCATGGCCTGGTCCGGGACGACAAAGGCCGCAAGATGTCCAAGTCTTTGGGCAACGGCATCGATCCCCTGGAGATGGCGGAGCAGTACGGCGCCGACGCCCTGCGCTTCAACCTCATCACCGGCAACAGCCCCGGCAACGATATGCGCTTCTATGTGGAAAAATGCGAGGCCATGCGGAACTTTGCCAATAAGATCTGGAACGCCTCCCGCTTTGTGATGATGAACCTGACCATCGACAAGGTGGAGCTGCCCGAGAAGCTGGAGCTGGAGGACAAGTGGATCCTCAGCAAGCTCAACACCCTCATCCGGGAGGTCACGGACAATATGGACGCCTTTGAGCTGGGCGTGGCCTCTGCTAAGATCTATGACTTCATTTGGGACACCTATTGTGACTGGTATATCGAGCTGACCAAGACCCGCCTCAACGGCGAGGATGAGGGCGCCAAGCTGGCGGCGGAGAATGTGCTGTGCTATGTGCTGCTGCGCATTCTGGAACTGCTGCATCCCTTCATGCCGTTCATTACGGAGGAGATCTGGCAGGCCCTGCCTCATGAGGGCGATTACCTGATCCGCGCCAAGTGGCCCGAGTACCATCCGGAGTTTGACTTCCGGGCGGAGGAGCAGGCCATGGAGGCGGTGAAGGACGCCATTTCCGCCGTCCGTGCCCGCCGGGCCGAGATGAACGTGCCGCCGAGCAAAAAGGCACAGATGATTATTGTCACAGACCATGCGGAAGACTATCGCCTGGGCGAGCACTTCATCAAGCGCATGGCTTATGCCAGCGAGCTCACCGTAACGGACGCGGCTCCCGCGGATCTTACGGGCCTGGTCACCGTGGTGACCCATGGCGCCAACGTTTATCTGCCCCTGGCGGAGCTGGTGGACTTTGAGAAGGAGCTGGAGCGCATCGCCAAGGAGCGGGCAAAGGCCGCTGAGAACCTGGCGCGCATTGAGCAGAAGCTCAGCAACGAGAAGTTCGTCTCCAAGGCACCCGAAGCGGTGGTGAACGCCGAGCGGGAAAAGGCGGAGAAAGCCCGGGCCCTCATTGCCAAGCTGGATGAATCCGCCGCTGCCATGAGAGGCTGAGCGCCGGCGCAAATCATAAGACAAGGTAATATGTAATAAGGAAAAGGCGGCACGAAATCGTGCCGCCCTTTCTTGCTGTATAGTCTGCCGCAGGCTGTGGATAAGGAAAAAGAAAAATGGCCGGCACACAAGACTGTGCCGACCATTTTTCTGTATTGGATCTTGAGGAGAGAAAAGAAAGGTAACGTATTTATGCCGCGCTGTGAGCGTTGCGGCGAGCGGCGTCTTCTTCATGACGCAACTCCAGCAGACCAGCCTTGCTGGCGGCCCAGGTGCCAATGGCGCCGAAAATCAGGGGCAGGTACATACCGGCCTCGCGGATGGGTGCGTCGGCAGCGGTCATCAGGAAAGCAGTGGCAACGACCAGGATCAGGGAAACGATAGCAGTCATAATATAAGCGTCCATGTTTTTCATAATAAATGCCTCCTAGAAAAATGGATCAACTTGAAACTTTTTCCTGTCTGTGACTGTATAGTAGGATTATTAACAAGAAAAGTAAAGCGTCAAAATATTATAATAAATATTAGTATTACTTACAGCTAAAAACCATATAGCAAGGATCATAAAAAGCAGAGTTTTTTAACATCTGCAAGGTTCTTCGACAAAAAAATATCGGAGAAAAAAGTATAATCATCGTAGGCTGATGCCTACGGTGATTTTTTTACGGGAAGTGATAAAAAATGCAAGTAAAAGCAGAGAGCGCGGATCGCAGGCTGCGGCTGCGCCTGTCCGGCGAGCTGGATCACCATGCCGCCCGCCAGCTTATGAAAAACATCGCAAACGAACTGGAATATGCGCTGCCGCTGGAGGTTATCCTGGATTTTTCCGGCGTGACCTTCATGGACAGCTCCGGCATTGCTATAGCGCTGCACACGCTGCAGCAGGTAAAGCAGCTAGGGGGAAAAATGCGGATCGTGAATCCATCGGCGCAGGTAAAAAAGGTGTTTTTCGCGGCCGGTATCCAAAGAATGATCGAAATGGAGGATGCAGATGAAAAGTGAAAATCAGGTAGCGCTGGAATTTCCCAGCCGCAGCAGCAATGAAGCATTTGCCCGGGTGGCAGCAGCGGGTTTTGCCATGCAGCTGGACCCCACGCTGGAGGAACTGGGGGACATCAAAACGGCAGTCAGCGAGGCGGTGACCAACGCCATCGTTCACGGCTATCCGGAGGATTTTGGACGGATCGTTATGAAGCTGCGGATCCGGGAGGGAAACATCCTGGAGATCGTGGTCAAGGACTGGGGCGTGGGCATTGCGGATGTGGAGCAGGCCCGCAAGCCCATGTTTACCACCGGAAACGATGAGCGCAGCGGCATGGGCTTTACCATTATGGAGAGCTTCATGGATACACTGCGTGTGCGGTCTGCGCCGCAGAAAGGGACAACGGTGACCATGCGTAAGCGGATCTCCACCCGGCTGGGGGAGCGGAAATGAGTGACAGCAGACTGGCCCTGCTGGATCGGGCACAGTCGGGGGACAGCGATGCCTGCGAAAAAATGCTGATGGAAAACAGCGGGCTGATCTGGGCCGTAGTGCGGCGATACTACGGCTGCGGGGCAGACCCGGAGGACCTGTATCAGCTGGGATGCATAGGATTCATAAAAGCTGTAAAGGGATTTGACATTACATATGGAACGCAGTTTTCCACCTATGCGGTGCCAAAGATCGCGGGAGAAATTCGGCGATTTTTACGGGATGACGGACCGGTGAAGGTAGGGCGCACACTGCGGGAGAGAGGGCAAAGTATCTGGTCGGCCCGACAGCGGCTGCGCACCGCCTTAGGGCGGGAACCGAGGTTATCAGAGGTCGCCGCCGAGACCGGATGGAGCGCCGAGGAGATCGCCGCGGCGGAACTGGCCGTCTCCGCTCCGGAATCGCTGCAGCAGGAGACGGCGGAGGGGCTGACGCTGGAATCTACCCTGGGCACGGACGCGCCGGAGGAGTCCCTGGTTGAAAAAATCGCGCTCCGGGAGGCCATACGGGCCCTTCCGGAGCGGGAACAGGAAACGATTTATCTTCGGTTCTTCAAATGCATGACTCAGGAGCAGGCGGCGCGGATCCTGGGAGTGTCTCAGGTGCAGGTATCCCGTCTGGAGCGGAAGGGAGTGGCACATCTGCGGGAGATGCTTCGGGAATAAAGGCGCTTTCCGACTGGAACTCCGTCATGGTAGCGCGATAGCGCTTGGGCAAAAATGTGTTTTGGCAGCGCGGGTTATACCGATCTTCAATGGCAACGGTGTCAAAAAATGTTTTCCACAGCTTGCGGTATTGCGCCTCCTGTTCGTCCGGCGGCGCAAGGGTCAGGGAATCGGCCTGCACAATGTGGGACCGGCCCCCGCTGTATAAAAGCAGCTCCCCATGCGTGCGGTCATACAGGAAAAAGGATTCGTTGGCGTAGCGGCTGCAAAAGTAACCCCTCAGAAAGGGGAGCACCCGGTTTTTGGGCTCAATCTCAGCGCCTAATATGCCGCCGAAGTCGGAGAAGCGCACAAAGCCCCGGAGCTTTTCCAGCTCGCCGGATAAATGGCGGACGGCCTTATATAGCGGGAAGCAGGCCTCACCAGAGGTGCGGTGCAAAAACTGCGGGCCATCGGCATAGAGCTTTTGGACAAAACGGTACAGACAGGCTTCCTTGTCGGCCATGCAGGTGTGAAAGGCCCGGTAAAGCAGGCGCCCCGCCCGGGCAGAGCGGCTTTCGATGCTGCGCAGGATACGTTCGCTGTGCGTGAGGTCTGTTTCCACACAGCGGACGGGATAAAGAGTGAGAACGGGAAATTCCTCATTGCCGGCAAAGGCAATGGGGAATTCTTTATTTACATAACTCTCATAAATGCAGCAGAGAAATCCTTCGTAGCTGCCGTCATATTCATAAACCATGTCGATCCAGGACACTGCGTTCACCCCGTTGCGTCAAAGAGAGATAGCTGCTGGGCGGCCGGAACAGGCAGACTGCCGCGTTCCACAGCCTGCAGCTGAAAGGCCAGGCTATCGGCGGTAAAATGAAGTCCCTCCCGCATGCGTCCGCCGCACAGGATAAAAAATTGTGCCCGCTTGAGAACGATACCCATCTTCTTCAGGTCGTCAAAATGGAGAGGACCCGTTCGCCGGGCGGAAAGTATGCGCCGGGCGCCGGTGGGGCCGATGCCGGGGACACGCAGAAGCCGGTCTAAGCCGGCGGTCATGATCTCCACGGGAAACTGCTCCGGGTGGGTGATGGCCCAATAGCACTTCGGATCCAGCATGGGATCGAAATTCGGGTGCTGGTCATCCAGCAATTCCTCGGCCCGGAAACCATAAGACCGCAGGAGCCAATCCGCCTGGTACAGCCGATGTTCCCGCAGAAGCGGCGGCTTGGTATGCAGTGCAGGGAGGAGGGGGTTTTCCACAACGGGCACATATGCGGAATAAAAGACCCGTTTGAGCCGATAGCGGGCATACAGTGATTCGGTCAGATGCAGAATGTGCCGGTCACTATCCTCCGTGGCGCCCACAATGAGCTGCGTGCTCTGCCCGGCCGGGGCAAAGGCGGGGGCGTGGCGGTACTTCACCAGTTCCTCTTTATTCTGCCGGCCCTGGGCCTCAATGAGCCGCATGGGCGCAAGAATGGCGGCCTTGCTCTTGTCCGGGGCCAGGGAGGCCAGTCCCTTTTGGGACGGCAGCTCAATATTCACGCTGAGACGGTCCGCCAAATAGCCCAGCCGCTGCACCAGCTCAGGGCTTGTGCCGGGAATGGCCTTGGCGTGGATATAGCCGTTGAAGCCGTATTCCTGCCGCAGCAGCCGCAGCGACTCGATCATGCGCAGGGTGGTATAGTCCGGGTCGCGCAGAACACCGCTGGAGAGAAAAAGTCCCTCAATATAGTTGCGGCGATAGAACTGAATGGTCAGATCGGCCAGCTCCCGGGGAGTAAACGCGGTGCGGCGGGTATCGTTGCTGCGGCGGTTGACACAGTATTTGCAGTCGTACACACAGTAATTGGTCATGAGCACCTTCAGCAGGGAGATGCAGCGTCCGTCAGCGGAAAAGCTGTGACAACAGCCGGCAATGGAGGAGGATGTATTTCCGATCATCCCGGGACGAGAACCGCGCTTGACGCCGCTGGATGTACAGGAAGCGTCATATTTGGCGGCATCCGTGAGGATGGTCAGCTTATCCAGCAGGTCCATTTCAGGCGGCGCTGCGCCGGCTGCGGGGCTGATCCACCCGCTCGATCAGGCGCATGAGCTGGCCGGAAAAAGCGGCTACACCGATGATTGTGATGATCCATCCGAAAGTCGTCATGGTGAGTTCCTCCAAATAAAACTTTTGTTCTACTAAGGATTATAAATCGAACAAGAGTTCTTGTCAAGAGGAAATCGAACAAAAATTCTAATTTTTTATTTAGGCGGTTGACCGGAGGGGAGAATTGATATAAAATAGGAATGAAATCAATTGAGAGAGGCCAATATGAACGAATTAGAAAGACGATTTATAGCCGCCCGGCGCAAGGCCATTGAGCTGGACTACAAGCGGCTCAATCCCATGCAGCGGGAGGGCGTGCTGACCACTGAGGGGCCGCTGCTGCTGCTGGCGGGTGCGGGCTCCGGCAAGACCACGGTGCTCATTAACCGGGTGGCAAACCTGCTGCGCTATGGCCGGGGCAGCGACACGGAGGAGATCCCCATTCCTATCTCCGAGGACGAGGTGGCGTTTCTGGAGCAGTATATCCAGGACCCCCAGGAGGAGATGCGGCCCGTGATGCAGTATCTGTGTGCCGTGCAGCCGGCCCGGCCATGGGAGGTGCTGGCCATTACCTTCACCAACAAGGCCGCCGGGGAGCTGAAGGAGCGCCTGGAGCGGATGCTGGGGGAGGAGGCCCTGGATGTGTGGGCAGCCACTTTCCACGCGGCCTGCGTTCGCATTCTGCGCCGGGATATTGACAAACTGGGCTATGACCGCAATTTTACCATCTATGACACCGACGACTCCAAGCGAGTCATCAAGGATATTCTCAAGGACCTGGGTTTGGAGGAAAAGCAGTTTCCCACTCGAGAGCTGCTGTCGGTGATCTCCAACGCCAAGGGGGACATGCTCTCCCCGGAGGAGTTCTGCCAGCTGTGGGAGCAGCGGGGAGATTGGCGGAAAATCAGGATCGGTAAAGTATATAGGCTTTACAACCAAAAGCTCCGGGAGGCCAACGCCCTGGACTTTGACGACATCATCCTGCATACGGTGACCCTGCTGCAGAGCGACAAAGAGGTGCGCGCGTACTATCAGAATAAGTTCCGCTACATACTCATTGATGAGTACCAGGACACCAACCACCTGCAGTTCCTCCTGGCGGGTCTGCTGACGGGCCCTCACGGCAACATCTGCGTGGTGGGCGATGACGACCAAAGCATTTACCGCTTCCGGGGCGCGGATATCACCAATATCCTCAGCTTTGAGCAGCGCTATAAGAACGCACGGACCATCCGTTTGGAGCAGAATTACCGGTCTACCCAAAACATCCTGGACGCGGCCAACGCGGTGATCCGCAACAATGAGGGGCGCAAGGGCAAGACTCTGTGGACCCAAAACGGCGCCGGGGACCCGGTGACCATCAAGACCTGCTTCAACGAGAGCGACGAGGCCAACTTTGTGGTGGGAGACATCATGACCCGCTACAACCGGGGCGCCAACTGGCGGGACAACGCCATTCTGTACCGGATGAACGCCCAGTCCAACGCCTTGGAATATGCCTTCAAGCGCAACGGCGTGCCCTATAAGATCGTGGGCGGTGTGAAGTTCTTCGACCGGGCAGAGGTGAAGGATATGCTGGCATATCTGTGTGTGATCTGCAACCCGGCGGACGACCTGCGCCTGCGACGGATCATCAATGTGCCCTCCCGGAAGATCGGCGGGGCGTCCCTGGAAAAGGCCCAGGCTATTGCGGCGGCGGAGGGGAAGCCTCTGTTTGAGATCGTCCGCACCGCCCGGAATTACCCGGAGCTGAAGTCCGCCGCCGGGCGGATGGAGGATTTCGGGCAGCTGATTATGGAGCTGCGGGCGCTGTGCGACCAGCTGGAGCTGGTGGAATTTTACGGCAGGGTCTGCCAGATGTCCGGCTATGTGCAGATGCTGCAGGAAAAGAATGACATGGAGAGTCGGGGCCGGCTGGAGAACGTGCAGGAGTTGGCCTCCAGCATCAGCGCTTTCCTGGAAAACGACCCCGATGACCCGTCCCTGGCGGGCTTTCTCAACGATGTGGCCCTGTATACCGACTTGGACGGCCAGTCCGACAGCGACAACTGCGTGACCCTGATGACCATGCACAGCGCCAAGGGCCTGGAATTTGACCATGTGTATGTCACCGGCATGGACGAGGGCGTGTTCCCCGGGAACCGCGCTATGGGCGAGCAGGAGGAAATGGAGGAGGAGCGCAGGCTCTGCTATGTGGCCATGACCCGGGCCCGCAAGACCCTGACCATGACCAACGTGCGCCAGCGGATGCTTTTTGGCCAAACGGAGCCGAAGATGCCCTCCCGATTCCTGGAGGAGATCCCGGCGGAGAATATGCGCTGGCTCGGAAAGCCCGAGCCGAGAAAGGCGCTCCAGTGGGACGATGACTGGAGCGATGGCTGGTCCGGCGGCTGGGGGAGCACCACGCGCGGAACATATAAAGCACAGGAGATCAAGCAGCAGACAAGGCAAAAACCTTTACAGCATTCCACAACGACCCGCCGGGTGCCGGCGGCTGCTTCCGCGCCGCTGATGCAGCTAAGCGCCGGGGATCAGGTGCGCCACAGCGCCTTTGGACAGGGTATGGTGCTCAGCGTGCGGCCTATGGGCGGCGATGCGCTGATTGAGGTGGCCTTTGACAAAGTGGGCACCAAGAAGCTGATGCTCAAGGCCGCCGGGGCACATCTGACCAAATTGTAAGGAGGCAGCCATGCAGATAGAAGGACTGTCCTGGTATCCGGGACACATGACGAAAACCAAGCGGATGATCGTGGCGGAAATGGGCCATATGGACGCCGTATGCGAGATTTTGGACGCGCGGATCCCCATTTCCAGCCGCAATCCCGATGTGGACGAAATGACGGCAGGGAAGCCCCGGCTGGTGGTGCTGAACCGGGTGGACCAGGCCGACCCTAAGGAGACGGCCCGCTGGGCGGCATATTTCCGGGGAAAAGGTTACGCCGTGCTGGAGTCCAATGCCAAAAACGGTGTGGGCACGGCCCAGTTCGCCGCCGCCGTGCGGGAGCTGCTGAAGGATAAGCTCCAGGCCCATGCAGACAAGGGCCAGGTGGGCCGCGTGGTGCGGGTGATGGTGCTGGGCATCCCCAATGTGGGCAAATCCACCTTTATTAATAAGGTAGCCAAGCGCAAGACCGCCAAGGCCGAGGACCGGCCCGGTGTTACCCGCAGCAAGCAGTGGGTCCCGGTGGACAACACCCTGGAGCTGCTGGATACCCCCGGCATGCTCTGGCCGAAATTCGAGGATGTGAACGTGGGTATGCACCTGGCCTTTACCGGTGCCATCAAGGACGATGTGATGGACATTGAGGAGCTGGGCAGCTGCCTTATGGAGTACCTGGGCAGGCACTATGCCGATGTCATTCAGGATCGGTACAAGGTAGAGCCCCAGGCGGATGAAATGGGCTACGACCTGCTGACCCGGGCCGGGCGCAAGCGGGGCTTTCTCATGCGGGGCGCCGAAGTGGACACCGAGCGCATGAGCCGGGTTTTGCTGGATGAATTCCGGGGTGGCAAGTTAGGCCGCTTTACACTGGAAACGGTGGAGGATGTGAAATAAATGACCGAAAAAACGGACCTGTGGCAGATGGAACGGGAGCTGATGGAGCAGGGAGCGGAGATCATCTGCGGCTGTGACGAGGCCGGAGCCGGGCCTTTGGCGGGACCGGTGTACGCCGCGGCGGTGATCCTGCCGCCCTACTGCCATATCCAGGGCCTTGACGACAGCAAAAAACTCACGGAGAGGAAGCGGGAGGCCCTGTATGAAGTCATTACCCAAAGGGCTGTCTGCTGGGCTGTGGCGCGGGTGGAAGCGGCGGAGATCGACGCCACGGATATTTTAAGCGCCCGGATGAAAGCCATGCAGCAGGCTATCGATGCGCTGGCCATCCGGCCCGAGGTGGCCCTCATCGACGGCAACCGGGACAAGGGCCGCAGCGTGGCCATCACCACGCCGCACAGGCTGGTGGTAGGCGGCGACGGCAAGAGCGCCAGCATTGCCGCCGCGTCCATCCTGGCCAAGGTGAGCCGGGACCGGTTCGTGGCCGATGAGCTGGACGAGCGCTATCCCCAGTACCAATTCGCTAAGCACAAGGGCTACGGCACCAAGCTGCACTATCAGATGCTGGATGCCTACGGCCCCTGCCCGGAGCATCGGCGCACATTCCTGAAAAAGTGGGAGGAGAAGCGCACATGAGCCGCAGCGTAGGGACCTGGGGCGAGGCGCAGGTGGCAAACTACCTCCGCAGGAAAAAGCTTCGCTTGGTGGCGCACAGCTACCACTGCCGCTTCGGGGAGATCGACCTTATTGCCATGGACGGAAACACCCTCTGCTTTATAGAGGTGAAGACCCGGAGTAACCTGGCCGTGGGCCTGCCCCGGGACTATGTTACCGCCGCCAAGCGGGAGCGCATACGGAAAACGGCGCTGTTCTACCTCAGCGAGAAGGACCTGGACTGCCCGGTGCGCTTTGATGTGGCGGAGGTCTACCGGGGTGCTGACGGCGAAGCGGCGCGCATAACCTATATGAAAAACGCATTTGAGGTGGAGGCAAATTGAAAATACCGTATTTTGACGCCCACTGTGACACCATTTACCGCTGCGAGGAGACCGGCTGCGGCGGGGCCCTGGAAATGAAATCTGACCGGGAGGCTCAGGAGGCGTACTACGACGCCTGTGGCTGCCTGCGGGAAAACGGCGGACACATCGACCTGCTGCGGGGCCGGGAATTCGCCCAGTACGGCCAGTTTTTCGCCCTGTATTGGGACGCGAAAAACGCCCCGGCAGACGGGATGCCGGCCCAGTGCCAAAGACTCCATGACCGCTTTCTGCGGGAAATGGAGGAAAACAGTGACTGTATCACTCATTGCCGGACCGGTGCGGAGGTGGACGAGGCGGTGCGCCAGGGGAAGATAGCGGCCCTTTTGAGCATCGAGGGAGCCGACCTGCTGGACTGTGAGGAGCGGAACCTGGAGATGGCCCACGCCTGGGGCGTGCGGCTGCTGAACCCCGTTTGGAACCGGGCCAACAGCCTCTGCGGCACCAACTGCGAGGATCCGGACCGGGGCCTTTCTGAAAAGGGAAAAAATTTCCTGCGCCGTATGGAAGCACTGAATATTTACCCGGATATGTCCCACATCTCCGACGCGGGCTTTTGGGATACGGTCAAAACGACCCGCGGCCCGGTGGTGGCGTCCCACTCCAATGCCCGGGCCCTCTGTCCACACCGGCGGAACCTGACGGACGACCAGTTCCGGGCCATCCGGGACAGCGGCGGCGTGGTGGGTCTGAATCTCTACCGGGACTTTGTGGGCCCTCAGGGGACCATGGAGGAGCTTGTGGCCCATGTGGAGCACTTTTTGAACCTGGGCGGAGAAAAGACCCTGTGCCTGGGCGGCGACCTGGACGGCTGCGAGGCCCTGGCTGCCGGGATGCAGGGGATGCAGGATATGCCGAAGCTGTACGCGGCTTTGCGGGAGCGGGGCTACGGCCAGGCCCTGCTGGAGGACATCTTCTGGAACAATCTGCGGAGGTTATTATAATAAGGAGTAAGTATGGCTTTATATACCATAGGGGACCTGCACCTGTCCCTGGGCTCGGATAAACCCATGGATGTTTTCGGCGAGGGCTGGAGCAACTATGTGGAGCGGATCCGGGAGGGCTTTTCGGAGCTGGGAAGCGAGGATGTGACGGTGCTGTGCGGCGACTTATCCTGGGGCATGAGCCTGGAGGAGTCCCTGCGGGATCTGACATTTATCCACCAGCTGCCGGGGAAAAAGATCCTCATGAAGGGCAACCACGACTACTGGTGGAACACGGCGGCGAAAATGCAGCGTTTTTTTGACGTGCACGGGCTGGACTCCCTGCAGATCCTGCACAACAACTGCGTTTTCTACGGGGATGTGGCCCTGTGCGGCACCAGGGGCTGGTTTTACGAGCTGGAGGAGCCGGGCAGCCACACGGAGAAAATGCGTAACCGGGAGGCAGGTCGTCTGGAGACCTCACTAAAGGCCGCAGGGGAGCGGGAGAAACTCTGTTTTCTGCATTATCCGCCCCTCTACACCGGCTACCGCTGCGAGGAAATGCTGCGGCTGCTGCAGCAATACGGCGTGAAAAAATGCTATTACGGCCACCTCCACGGGGGCGCGGCCCATGGCCGGGCGGTGCAGGGAGAGCGGAACGGAACGGACTTTTCCCTGGTCTCCGCCGACTATCTGCGGTTCAAGCCGAAAAAAATTTTAGAATAGTGCAAAAAAGTGTGGAAATTGCAGAGCTTTTCTGTTATCATATTTAATTGCATTGATTCGCATTATTAATGCTGAACGGAGGAAAAACAAAAATGAGTGTAAAATCCTGTGAGAAACTGGAAAAGAGCAAGGTCGCTTTGACCATTGAAGTCAGCGCCGAGGACTTTGAGGCTGCCATCAACAAGGCTTATCTGAAGATGCGCGGCAAGATGAACATCCCCGGCTTCCGCCCCGGCAAGGCTCCCCGCAAGATCGTTGAGAGCATGTACGGTGCAGAGGTCTTCTATGAGGAGGCCGTGAATATTGTCCTGCCCGACGCCTATGAGAAGGCTGTCAACGATGAGAAGCTGGAGGTTGTGGGCTATCCTGAGGTGGAGCTGGAGAACTGCGGTAAGGATGGTGTTACCTTCAAGGCCACCGTCGCCGTATATCCCGAGGTGAAGCTGGGCCAGTACAAGGGCCTGGAGGCTCCCAAGGCCAATGTAAAGGTCATGGCCGCCGATGTGAACGCACGGCTAAAGGAAATGGCCGAGCGCAACAGCCGCCTGGTGAGCGTGGAGCGTGCTGTAAAGAAGGGCGATACCGCCAACATCGACTTTGAGGGCTTTGACAACGGCGTGGCCTTCGATGGCGGCAAGGGCGAGAATTTTGACCTGGAGATTGGCTCCGGCAGCTTCGTGCCCGGTTTTGAGGATCAGCTCATGGGCATGAAGGTGGGCGAGGAGAAGGACATTGACATCACCTTCCCCGAGGACTATACCCCGGAGCTTGCCGGCAAGCCTGTGGTATTCCATGTGAAGGTCAATGAGGTCAAGGTGAAGGAAGTCCCCGCCATTGACGATGAGTTTGCCAAGGATGTGTCCGAGTTTGACACGCTGAAGGAATTGAAGGCCGACCTGAAGAAGAAGATTACCGACGAGCGCAAGACTGCTGCCCAGCACGCCTTTGAGGATGCGCTGATGCAGAAGGTGGCCGACGGCATCGAGGCTGACATCCCCGAGGATATGGTGGTGCTGCAATCCCAGAGAATGATGGACAACTTCAAGCAGCAGCTGGCTGCCCAAGGTATCCCCTTTGACCAGTATGTGAAGATGACCGGCATGGATGAGGACGCCATTCAGAAGCAATCTATGGAGCCCGCTCTGAAGCAGGTGCGTATGGACCTGGCTGTGAGCGCCATTGTGAAGGCCGAGAATCTGGAAGCTTCCGATGAGGAAGTGGAAAATGAGATGAAGACCATCGCCGAGAAGTACGGCATGGATCTGGAGTCCATCAAGAAGTATCTGCCTGCCGCCGATGTGAAGGAGCAGGTCATCCGGGAGAAGGTCATCAAGGTCGTTGCCGACAGCGCCGTGGCCGTGGAGCCCGAGGGGAAGGCCGAGGAGAAATCCGAAGACAAGGCTGAAGAGAAGAAGGAAGACAAAGAGTAATCTCAACTGTTAAAATCACTTACGGGCGGGTATAATTTTGTATTATGCCTTGCAGTGCAAGGCCCCATTTGAACAGGAGGTATATTTCTATGAGCTTAGTTCCTTATGTTGTGGAGCAGACCAACCGGGGGGAGCGGTCTTATGACATTTTCTCCCGCTTGCTCAACGACCGCATCGTCTTCCTGGGCGAAGAGGTGAATGATACAACTGCCAGCCTGGTAGTTGCGCAGCTGCTGTACCTGGAGGCGCAGGATCCCGACAAGGACATTCAGATGTACATCAACAGCCCCGGCGGTTCCGTCACGGCTGGCATGGCGATCTATGATACCATGCAGTATATCAAGTGTGATGTGTCTACCATCTGCATCGGCATGGCTGCCAGCATGGGCGCGTTCCTGCTGTCCTCCGGCGCCAAGGGTAAGCGCATCGCCCTGCCCAACGCCGAGGTGATGATCCACCAGCCCTCCGCCGGTACCCAGGGTAAGGTCACCGATATGGAGATCGATGTGGAGCATTTCCTGAAGATCAAACAGCGGATGAACCGCATCCTGGCCGAGAACACCGGCAAGACGCCTGAGCAGGTGAAGCTGGACTCCGAGCGCGATAACTGGATGATCGCCGAGGAAGCCAAGGAGTACGGCCTGGTGGATAAGGTCATTTACAAGAGGTAAACATGGCGGAAAAAAACAAAGAGCTGCACTGCTCTTTCTGCGGCAAGAGCGAAAATCAGGTGCACCGCATGATCCAGGGCCCCGGTGTCCGGATCTGCGACGAGTGCGTCCAGCTGTGTATGTCCATTCTGGAGGATGATTACAGCCCTGCTGCGGAAAACAAATTGGAAGCGCCGGACCGTCTGCCCACTCCCCGGGAGATCAAGGCGGTGCTGGACGAATATGTCATCGGACAGGAGGCGGCGAAAATCGCCCTCTCCGTGTCCGTGTACAACCACTATAAGCGCATCTTTTACGGCGGCGGCGAGGATGTGGAGCTGCAAAAGAGCAACATCCTCATGATCGGCCCCACCGGCAGCGGCAAGACTCTGTTTGCCCAGACCCTGGCCCGGGTCCTGCAGGTGCCTTTTGCCATTGCTGACGCCACTACCCTCACGGAGGCCGGCTATGTGGGCGACGATGTGGAGAACATTCTGCTGCGCCTGCTCCAGGCGGCAGACTTTGACGTGGAGCTGGCGGAGCGGGGCATCATCTATGTGGATGAGATCGACAAGATCGCCCGCAAGAGCGAAAACACCTCCATCACCCGGGACGTGTCCGGCGAGGGTGTACAGCAGGCACTGCTGAAGATCCTGGAGGGCACGGTTGCCAATGTGCCGCCCCAGGGCGGGCGCAAGCACCCCCACCAGGAGTTCATCCAGGTGGACACCCACAACATTCTCTTTATCTGCGGCGGCGCTTTCGACGGCCTGGAGAAAATCATCGAAAAGCGCACGGACCGCAAGGGCATCGGCTTCGATGCCGTGGTGGAGAGCAAGGCGGAGCGGCAGACCGGGGCCCTTCTCAAGGAAGTGCAGCCCCACGACCTGCTGAAGTTCGGTATCATTCCGGAGTTGGTGGGCCGCCTGCCGGTGATCGCTGCCCTGGACGGACTGACCCGGGATGACCTGGTGCAGATCCTTACCCAGCCGAAAAACGCCCTGGTCAAGCAGTACCAAAAGCTGTTTTCCTACGACAATGTGCAGCTTTCCTTTACGGAGGACGCGCTGGAGGCCGTGGCCGACAAGGCCATCGAGCGGAACATCGGTGCCCGGGGTCTGCGTGCCGTTATGGAGGGGATCCTCACGAAGGTGATGTTCGATATTCCCTCGGATCCGACCATCCGGCGGGTGACCATTACCGCCGACTGCGTGGCCGGAAAGGCTGAGCCGGAGGTCGTACATGACACGGGAAAAGAGTCCCGTACGGCAAAACTGAAGACCGGAAAGGCAGACGATCCGTCTGCGCCGGCCTCTTAAATGAGCGATAGGGGAGAGGCGAGGATTCGTCCCTCCCCTTTTTCCCTTGCTGCGTTTGGCAGCTGAAAGGAGCGAATACCCAATGGAACAAAGAACGATGAATATTCCCGTTTTAGCCCTGCGCGGGCTGACGGTTTTCCCCGGCCAGACCACCGGGTTTGATGTAGAACGAGAGATTTCTATGCTGGCGCTGAACAATGCCATGGAGGAGGGAAAGGACATTTTCCTGGTGACCCAGCGGGAGCTGGCCGTGATGCACCCGGGGGAAGACGACCTCTACTCCATGGGCACGGTGGCCCATGTGCTGCAGATCATCAAGACCTCTGACTCCACCGTCCGGGTGGTGGTCCGGGGCATGGAAAAGGGCTGCATCAAGCGCCTGTGGCAGACGAAGCCCTTCCTGCAGGCGAATGTGATTTTGATCGAGGACGAGTTTCCCGGAAAAATGACCAGCCGGGTAGAGGCTGTCATGCGGCAGACCTACGCCCTTTTGGGAGAGTATAAGGACATGGTGCCGGATCTGCTGGATGAGGTCATGGCCACCGTCCTGGACAGCAAGGACCCCGGCGAGATAGCCAATTATATCGCCTACAGCATTACCCTCCGGCACATGGACCGCCAGCGGATCCTGGAGGAGCTGCACCCCGTGAAACGGCTGAAGCTGGTGAATGAGATCCTCACCCGTGAGCTGGATGTGATCTCCCTGGAAGTGGAGATGGAGAAAAAGGTCCGGGACCGTGTGGGCCGGGTGCAGAAGGATATGATCCTGCGGGAGCAGGTGAAGGTCCTGCAGCATGAGCTGGGCGAGGACGGCGACGATGAAATTCAGGAGTATACCGAAAAGGTTCAGAAGCTGAAGGTCTCTGAGGAGATCGAGGAGAAGCTGATGAAGGAGGTCTCACGCCTGGCCAAGCAGCCCTACGGCAGTGCCGAGGCGTCGGTGATCCGCAATTATCTGGATACCTGCCTGGAGATGCCCTGGGGGAAAGAAACCAAGGAGCGGGCTGATGTGGAAAAGGCCCGGGCCATGCTGGATAAGGATCACTACGGCCTGACCAAGGTGAAAGAGCGCATATTGGAGTACATAGCCGTCCGGCAGATCCATCCCCAGGCCAAGGGAAAGATCATCTGCCTGGTAGGTCCTCCGGGCGTGGGCAAGACCTCCATCGCCATCTCCGTTGCCAGGGCCATGAACCGCAAGCTCTACCGCATCAGCCTGGGCGGCGTGCGGGATGAGGCGGACATCCGCGGCCACCGCAAGACGTACATAGGCGCTATGCCCGGCCGCATCATTGACGGGCTGATCCACAGCGGATCTATGAATCCCCTGCTGGTGCTGGACGAGATCGACAAGCTGGCCAGCGATATGCGGGGCGACCCTGCCTCCGCGCTGCTGGAGGTGCTGGACAGCGAGCAGAACAGCAGCTTCCGGGATCATTTCCTGGAGATCCCCGTGGATCTGAGTCGGGTTATGTTCATCACCACCGCCAACACCACCGACACCATCCCCCGGCCGCTGCTGGACCGCATGGAGGTCATCGAGTTGGGCAGCTATACCGACGAGGAGAAGGTGGAGATCGCCCGGCGGCATCTGATTCCCAAGCAGCTGAAGGAGCATGGTCTGCAAAAGCGCCAGCTGAGCATTTCCGACGATGCCCTCCGCGGCATCATCAGCGGCTATACGAGGGAGTCCGGTGTGCGCGTGCTGGAGCGGGAAATTGCCGCCATCTGCCGCAAAACCGCCATGAAGATCGCCACAGAAGGTGTAAAGAAGATCGCCGTTACACCGACGGATTTGAAAGACTTTTTGGGCGTTGTCCGCTATACGGATTCGGCGCACCTGCGGCAAAACGAGGTGGGCGTGGTCAACGGTCTAGCCTGGACCCAGGTAGGCGGCGAGATACTGGAAGTGGAGGTCAACGTCATGGACGGCTCCGGCAAGCTGGAGCTGACGGGTAACCTGGGCACCGTGATGCAGGAGTCTGCCAAGACGGCCCTGAGCTGCCTGCGCAGCCGGGCTGCACAGCTGGGCATTGAGAAGGATTTCTACAAGACCAAGGACATCCACATTCATTTCCCCGAGGGCGCCGTGCCCAAGGACGGACCCTCCGCCGGCATCGCCATCACCACCGCCATGCTGTCGGCCCTGACGAACCGGAAGGTCCGCCGGGATGTGGCCATGACCGGGGAGGTGACCCTCCGGGGCCGTGTGCTGCCCATTGGCGGGCTGAAGGAGAAGACTATGGCCGCCCTGCGAAACGGCATCGAAACAGTGATCATCCCTCGTGAAAACGAGAAGGACCTGGAGGACATCGACCAAACCGTACGCAAAAAGCTGCATTTTGTACCCGTGGACACGGTGGAGGAGGTTTTCCCTGTAGCCCTTGTGCCGGAGGAAAGCCGAAAGGCCGAGCCTACTGCGGACAGTATGCCGCTGATTTCCGTGCAGCCCGGCCCCAGGGCGGAGCTGCGCGTATAAGGAGCCAATATGGGTATCAACTTTAACAAAGCGGAGTTTATCCTCTCCGCCGTCAAGCAGAGCACATTTATCCGGGACGGCCGGCCCCAGGTGGCCTTTGCCGGCCGCTCCAATGTGGGCAAATCCTCGGTGATCAACCGCCTGCTGAACCGCAAAAATTTCGCCCGGGTGGGTGCCACTCCCGGCAAGACCACTCAGGTGAACTATTTTCTTATTGACGGGAAAATATACTTTACCGATCTGCCCGGCTATGGCTATGCCAAGGTATCCAAGGAGGAGCGGGACCGCTGGGGCCGGCTGATGGAGAATTATTTCCAGGAGCAGGGTCTCATTACCCTGGGCGTGCTCATTGTGGATGCCCGGCACAAGCCTACGGCGGATGATGAGACTATGTGCACCTGGTTCAAGGAGAGCGGCTGCCCGCTGATCGTTGTGGCCAACAAACTGGACAAGCTGAAAAAGAGCGAGGTGGAGCCGAATCTGCAGCGCATCCGCCAGACGCTGGAGCTGCCCGAGTCGGCACTCCTGATCCCGTTTTCCGCGGAGAAGGGAATCGGGAAAACGGAGCTTTTATCCGCCATCGAGCAATTTTGCCAATAATAAAAAGAAATGTGAAGGGATATCCCTTCACATTTCTTTTTTTAGCGTTTATCTGAAAAAAGGAGAAGGAAAATAGAGAGAGCTTCTTGCAGACAAAGCGGGAATACGGTATAATAAAATCGATTATAATTGCTTATATGCAGCACATAGATCCAGCGGAGTATATAGGCCGAAGGAGAAGGAAATATGGCTTCATTTTATGTCAACGGACAAGCGGTATCCACTGATAAAAATCAAAAGCTGCTGCGCTTTTTGCGGGATGAGCTGCGCCTGACCTCTGTGAAGGACGGCTGCAGTGAGGGTGCCTGCGGCACCTGCCATGTACTCATCGACGGCAAAGCCACCAAGGCCTGTGTTCCCTCCACGGACAAGCTGGAGGGGAAACATATTATCACTGTGGAGGGCCTCAGCGACACGGAAAAGGAGGTCTATGCCTGGGCCTTCGCCAAAGCCGGCGCGGTGCAGTGCGGCTTCTGCATTCCCGGCATGGTCATCTCTGCCAAGGCGCTGCTGGATGTGAACCCGGACCCTTCCCGGGAGGAGGTGGCCTTCGCCATCCGAAACAACATTTGCCGCTGCACGGGCTATAAAAAGATCATTGACGCCATTTTGCTGGCGGCCGAGATTTTCCGCAGCGGCGGAGAAATTCCCCGGGAAAAGGACTGCGCCCGGGTGGGCGAAGCCATGCCGCGTATCGATGCCCGGGAAAAGGTCCTGGGTACCGGCAAATACCCCGATGACATTTACCTGGACGGCATGATCTACGGCAGCGCTGTCCGCAGCAAGTATCCCCGGGCCCGTGTGCTGGCCATCCATAAGGAAAAGGCCGAGGCCCTGCCGGGCGTTGTGGGCGTGTACACCGCCGACGACATCCCGGGCAAGGTAAAGGTGGGCCACCTGATGCAGGACTGGGATACCATGATCCCCGTGGGGAAGATCACCCATTTCCTGGGTGATGCCATCTGCCTGGTGGCGGCGGAGACTCCGGAGATTTTGGAAAAAGCCAAAAAACTGGTGGAGGTGGAGTACGAGCCGCTGAAGCCGGTTTTCAGCCCCACCTATGCTGCCCAGCCCTTTGCGCCCCAGGTCCATGAATCCGGTAACCTGCTGTGCGAGAAGCACGTGTCCCGGGGCAATGCCGACCAGGCCATCCGCGATGCGGATTATGTGCTGATGTATCACTACGAGACCCCTTATACCGAGCACGCCTTCCTGGAGCCGGAGTGCGCCGTAGCCTATCGGGATGGGGACGGCGTGGCCATTCTCTCTACGGACCAGGGCACCTACGACACCGCCCGGGAGACCTCCATCATGCTGGGCATCCCCAAGGAAAAGGTCCATGTGACCAATATGCTGGTGGGCGGCGGCTTCGGCGGGAAAGAGGATATGACCGTGCAGCACCATGCGGCGCTTATCGCGTATCTGTCCGGCCGGCCGGTGAAGGTGAAGCTCAGCCGCCAGGAGAGCATCCTTGTCCACCCCAAGCGTCATCCTATGAAGGTGACCATCACCATGGGCTGCAATAACGACGGCCTGATCCAGGGCGTCAAGGCGGAGGTCACCGCAGATACCGGGGCCTATGCGTCCCTGGGCGGGCCTGTGCTGGAGCGGGCCTGTACCCATGCCGCGGGGCCGTATCACTACGAGAATTTTGAGATCACCGGTCGGGCGTACTATACCAATAACCCGCCTGCCGGCGCGTTCCGCGGCTTTGGCGTGACGCAGACCTGCTTCGCCATGGAGATGACGCTGACGAAAATGGCCCACGAGCTGGGTATTTCCCCCTGGGAGATCCGCTATCGCAACGCCATCCGTCCCGGTCAGGCCCTGCCCAACGGGCAGATCGCGCCGCCCTCCACAGGCCTGGTAGAGACGCTGGAGGCCGTGAAGGACATCTGCGAACAGAATAAAAACGTGGGCATTGCCTGCGCCATGAAAAATGCCGGCGTGGGCGTTGGCATCCCTGATACCGGCCGCTGTATCGTGGCAGTGCAGGGCGGCAAAATTCACATCCGCAGCGGCGCGTCCTGCATCGGCCAGGGCCTTGGCACGGTGCTGACGCAGATCGTGGGCACCATGCTCCACTGTGATCGGGAGGACATCGTCTACCAGGCGGCCAACAATGTGGATTCGCCGGATTCCGGCACTACCTCCGGCTCCCGGCAGACCCTCGTCACCGGCGAGGCCTGCCGCCGCGCCTGCCAAAAGCTGCTGAAAGCTGCCGGTGCAGATGTGAAGGCATCTGACTATACAGGCATTGCAAATATTGCAGAAATGAAGGATTTGCCAGGTGAAAACTGCGGCGACGGCGTCGTGGGAACCGAACTGGCCGAAGATGCTCGGGTGGACTGGAAAAAGCTGGAGGGCCAGGAGTTCTACGGCGAGTACCTGGCCAAGACAGACCCCCTGGGTGCACAGAATGTGGAAAATCCCGTGAGCCATGTGGCTTACGGCTACGCCACCCAGGTCTGCGTGCTCAACGACGACGGCACCATCAAGGAGATCGACGCGGCGCACTTTGTGGGTAAGGCAATCAATCCGCTGAACTGCGAGGGGCAGATCGAGGGCGGCGTGGCCATGGCCCTTGGATTTACACTTACGGAGCACTATCCGCTGTATGACTGTATCCCCAGTGCCAAGTACGGCACCCTGGGCCTGTTCCGGGCCGATAAAGTCCCGCCCATCAACAGCATTTTGGTGGAGAAGAAAGGCCAGGATATGGCCTGTGGCGCCATCGGCATTGGCGAGATCACCACCATCCCCACGGCTCCCGCCGTGGCCGGCGCTTACTTTGCCCTGGACGGCGAAATGCGATGCAGCCTGCCACTGATGAAAACGCCCTACGAGCGGCCTAAGATGCCCCGCTATTGGTGGTAAAAAAGAGATGCCCGGCAGAGACCGGGCATCTTCACTATTCATTAAAGGAGAAAACCATGAAAAAACATATCCTGATCTGCGGCGAAAAGGGCGTGGGCAAGTCTACGCTGATCCGCCGCCTGGTGGAGGCAGCCCAGCTGACGGTGAGCGGATTCTGCACGAAAATGGATGAAAACGCCGGAGAGGTCATGCACCCCATCTATATCTATCCCGCCGCGGTGCCCATGGACCAGCGCCAAAGAGGGACAGAGAATCTGGTGGGCCGCTGCGGCGATTTCGGCCGGCAAAAGGAGATCTTTCCCGAGGTTTTTGATGCTTTGGGAACGGCCTACCTGCAAAGCCCGCAGTCCTGCCAGGTGATCCTTATGGACGAGCTGGGCTTCATGGAGTCCGGCGCCCAGGCGTTTCGCCGCGCGGTGCTGCAGACGCTGGACGGGGATACGCCGGTGCTGGCCGCCGTGAAGAACCGGATGGATGTGGAGTTTCTGCGGCAGGTGTGCGCACACCCCCGGGCCGAGGTGGTCCCTATCGACCCGAAAAACCGGGAGGAGCTGTACCGCATGCTTTTGCCCGTGGTCAGCGGATGGAAAAAGTAAACTAAAATGTAAAACGCCCTGCTCATTTTGAGCAGGGCGTTTGTTTGTCCTGAAATCAGATCGCTCTGGTTACTTTACCGGAACGCAGGCACCGGGTACAAACATATACATGGCGGGGCGTGCCGTTGATGATCGCCTTGACACGCTTGACATTGGGCTTCCAGGGACGATTGGAACGCCGGTGAGAGTGGGAAACCTTAATACCAAAGGTCACGCCCTTGTCGCAAAATTCGCACTTAGCCATCCGTTGCACCTCCTTGCTGTGTATGACTTACTGCTTTGCTTTCGCAAGCATTTGATAGTTTAACAGATGTTACAGAATAATGCAAGTACTTTTGATAAAAAAATGAAAAAAAATCGGATTTTTCAAAACATATTGCGCAGCGGGCGGCTTTGAGCTATAATATATTATTAATATTAGTGAAAATGGGCAATATTTTTGTGGCCGAAAGCGGCGGATGATTTTGCCCGGAAAGGATCCGATATGGATAAGGTCAAGCGCACACCGGCGAAGCTCCCGGAGCTGGTGAAGGAGTTCAATATGGAGGTCCTGAATCAGGCGCCCAATTACGCGACCCAGACGGTGACCATCTCCGATGTGAACCGTCCGGCACTGCAGCTGGTGGGCTTTTACGAGTATTTTGAACCCATCCGCCTGCAGATCCTGGGCAAAGCGGAGATGGTTTTTCTCCAGGCCATGGGCGCGGAGAAACGCCGGAGCGTCCTGGAGGACCTGCTGCGCTGCGAGATCCCGGCGCTGATCGTTGCCCGCAGCATGGAGGTTTTTCCGGAGCTCATCGAGCTGGCACAGAAGCACGGCCGCACCCTGCTGCGCACGGACCGGAAAACGGTGGACGCCACCAGCGAGATCATCGACTATCTGAATAAAAAGCTGGCCCCACAGATCACCCGCCACGGCGTGCTCATGAATATCAACGGCCAGGGCGTGCTGATTTTGGGCGACTCCGGCATCGGCAAGAGCGAGACCGCTATTGAGCTGCTCAAGCGCGGCCACCGCCTGGTGGCGGACGACGCGGTGGAGATCCGCCGCATTTCCACATCCCTGTACGGCACGGCGCCGGAGCTGATCCGGCATTATATCGAGATACGCGGCGTGGGCGTTGTGGATGTGCAGCAGCTGTTCGGCATGGGTGCAGTGCAGTTTGATACGGAGATCGACCTGGTGGTCCAGCTGGAGCAGTGGAAGGACGGCAAATTTTATGACCGCCTGGGCCTGGGAGAGGAAACCTACGAGCTGCTGGGCGTGGAGCTGCCCTATGTGACCATTCCCGTCCGCCCGGGCCGAAACCTGGCCGGCATCGTGGAGATCGCCACCATGAAAAACCGTCAGATGAAATACGGCTATAATCCCGCCCGGGATTTTGTGACCCGGCTGGACCAGCACTACGACGCACTGAATGAAGCAAATCGGAGAAAGAAGTAATGAAATACATTGGCATAGACATCGGCGCCACTAACCTGAAGGCCGGATTGGTGGATGACGCAGGGCAGATCCTGGCCAAGCAGAAAATGAAGATCGCGCAGATCGAGTCCCCGGACTCCCTGGCCCGCCACCTGGCCCGGATGACGGAGGAACTGGCCCGGGAGGCCGAAGTGGACTTAGATGAGGTTTTTTCCATCGGCGTGGGCGTGCCCGGTGTGGTGGAGATCCGTTCCGGCTCCCTGCAGTATAGCTGCAACCTGCCGTTTCGCCGGGTGCCCCTGCGTCGTCTGTTCCACAAATATATGAACAAGCCTCTCTACCTGGAAAACGACGGCAACTGTGCAGCCGTGGGGGAGTATTACGCCGGGGCGGGCCGCAGCAGCAAGCGCTTTGTGACCATCACCCTGGGAACGGGCATCGGCGGCGGCATCATCCACAACGGCAAGATCTATCATGGCTCCAACGGCATGGCCGGCGAAGTGGGCCACATGAGCATTGAGTATAACGGCCAGAGCTGTCCCTGCGGGCGCAAGGGCTGCTGGGAGCGGTATGCCTCCGCTTCGGCCCTCAAACGGCTGACCCAGCGTGTGATGGAGGAGAATCCCGAGAGCATTCTGCGCCAGGTGGTGGACGAAAACGATGGGCACGTCAGCGGTCAGTCGGCCTTCATCGCAGCCCGCCGGGGCGACCCCATCGGGCAATATGTGTGCAACGCTTACATAGACTATCTGTGCGCGGGTATTGTGAATTTGGTGAATATCTTCCAGCCGGACACGCTGGCCATCGGCGGCGGCGTAAGCAATGAGCAGGACGAACAGCTGCTGTTCCCGGTGCGGCGCATCGTGGCCCAGCAGAGCATCCCCTGTGAGCCGGAACGCCGCACCCGCATCGTCAAGGCAGAGCTCGGCTCTGCCGCCGGGATCATCGGCGCGGCGCTGCTGGGAAAGAAAAAGCGGATTTGAAGGAGCAAAATATGACTTGGTATGAAAAACTGGACAAAGCCATAGGGGAGTATCTGCCGGATCTGCCCGTGGAGCGGGACGCATCCATGAGCCGCTTCACATCCTTCCGCATCGGCGGCCCTGCCCGCCGGCTGGCCTGCCCGAAAAACCGGGAGCAGCTGGTGATCCTCATGGGCCTGGCCCAGGAGTGCGGGGCGCGGCCCTTCATCATGGGAAACGGGACCAACCTGCTGATTTCCGATGAGGGCCTGGACCGATTGGTCATCCGCACGGCGGGGGAGATGAGCGGCGTCAGGCTGACAGGCGAGACGGTCGTCGAGGCAGACGCCGGGATTTCCCTGGCGCGTCTTGCGCTCTTTGCCCAGAGCCAGGCCCTCACCGGGCTGGAATTTGCCCATGGCATTCCCGGCAGCCTGGGCGGCGCGGTGTTTATGAACGCCGGCGCCTACGGCGGGGAGATGAAGCAGGTGGTGCAGGAGGTCACCGTCCTCACGGAGGACGGCATCCGGCATATTCCCGGTGAGGATTGTGCCTTCGGCTACCGAAAAAGTGCTTTTTCCGATGGGAATACGGTGATCCTCGGCGCAAAACTGCACCTTGAAAAGGGGGACCCGGCGCAGATCGGGGCCAGGATGGCAGAACTGATGGCAAAGCGTAAGGCGAGCCAGCCCTTGGAGTATCCCAGCGCCGGCAGCACCTTTAAGCGGCCGGAGGGCTATTACGCCGGGACGCTGATCCAGGAAACGGGGCTGAAGGGCCTTACCGTAGGCGGCGCGCAGGTATCCCAAAAGCATGCGGGCTTTGTTATTAACATCGGCGGCGCCACCTGTGCGGATGTGCTGGCGCTGATGGGCCAGGTGCAGGACCGGGTGATGCAGCGCAGCGGCGTGCATTTGGAGCCGGAGGTCCGTATCATAGAGAACTGAAAGGAGACAGGTATGGAGATATTGGTCATTTCCGGGCTGTCCGGAAGCGGAAAGAGCCGGGTGGCCTCCTATCTGGAGGATATCGGATATTATATCGTAGACAATCTGCCGGCGGAGATGATGGTGGTCTTTGCGGAGTTCTGCGCCGCGTCCAAGGGACGCTATGACCGGGTGGCGCTGGTGTACGACGTGCGCACCGGCGAGCCGGCGCAAAAGCTCATCGATGCACTGGAGCATATGAAGTCCGCAGGCATCAACTGCCGGATGCTCTTTTTGGAGGCGGATACCCAGTCCATCATCAACCGCTATAAGGAGACCCGCCGCAGCCATCCCCTGGCGGGGGATGGGGTAAGCGTGGCCGAGGCACTGCAGAAAGAGCGCATCCTGCTGCAGCCGGTGCGGGACCACGCGGATTATGTGCTGGATACCTCCGGGTTCTCCACAACGAAGCTCCACGCGGAGATACTGAACCTATTCAGCGACGCCACCCTGGAGGACGGGATGCATGTAAACGTGCTGTCCTTCGGCTTTAAGAACGGCATCCCGGTGGAGGCGGACCTGGTGATGGATGTGCGCTTCATGCCCAATCCCTACTATATTGAGGAGCTCAAGCGCAAGACGGGCCTGGATGACGCGGTGCGGGACTATGTGTTCAGCTTTAGTCAGACCAACGATTTTATGAAGAAGATGGAGGATATGCTGTCCTTCCTGCTGCCCCTTTACAGCGAGGAGGGGAAGACCGTCCTGGTCCTCGGCATCGGCTGCACCGGTGGGCACCACCGCTCCGTAGCCGTGGCCCATGCCCTCTCCGAGTATATCCAGAGCATCGGCTACCCCGTCACGGAGATCCACCGGGATATTACCCGGTAAAGGAGCGGCCTATGGTAAGCGATTACTATCGTGTGGCGCCGGAAAACGGGCCGCGGATCGTTGTCATCGGCGGCGGGCATGGGCAATCCACCCTCTTGCGGGGATTGAAGCTCTACAGCAAGAACCTAACGGCCATCGTGGCGGTTACCGATGACGGCGGCGGCTCCGGTATGCTCCGGCGGGACTTGGGCATGCTGCCGCCGGGGGACATACGCAACTGTATGGAGGCGCTGGCCAGTGCCGAGCCGATCATGACCCGGCTCATGGGCTACCGCTTCACCGAGGGGAGCCTGGCGGGGCAGAGCTTTGGCAATCTGCTCCTGGCGGCGCTCAACGGCATCATGCCCAGCTTCGACCAGGCGGTTGCGGGGCTGAGCCAGGTGCTGGCCATCACAGGCCAGGTCCTGCCGGTGACCAACGCCAACCTCCGCCTGGAGGCGGAATTTGAAAATGGGCACACCATCCAGGGCGAATCCAGCATCTGCCAGATGAAACGGCAGGAGGGCTGCCGCATCCGCCGGGTCCGGCTGCGTCCGGATCAGGCCAAGGCCCTGCCGGAGGCGGTGGAGGCGATCCGCCAGGCGGATCTCATCGTCCTGGCCCCGGGCAGCCTGTATACCAGCATCATCCCCAACCTGCTGGTGGACGGCATTGTGGACGCCATCGCCGCCAGCGATTCCATGAAAATATACGTCTGCAACGTAATGACGGAGAGCGGCGAGACCGAGGGGTATACCGCCAGCGACCATATCCAGGCCATATTCAACCACTCCTGTCCGGGCCTTTTTGACCTGTGCCTGGTCAATTCCGCACCGCTGCCCCGGCTGATAGCCCAGCGTTATGCCCGGGAGGGGAGCATCCCCGTGTTCTGCGATGAGCGGGCGTGCGAGCACCTGGGGGTGGAGATGATCGCCCGGCCCATCTGCGCGGTGGAAAACCAGCTTATCCGCCATAACCCCGGCCATGTGGCCGCGGAGCTGATGACTCTGTACCGCCAGCGGACCATCCGCGTGGTGGAGGAGGATACCGGCTTCGTGCGCAACCGTATGGAGAAATAGGAGGAAGTATGCAGTCCTTTGCCTACCAGGTGAAAAGTGAATTGTGCCGGGTGCCGGTGCAGCGGGGCTGCTGCGCCCGGGCGGAGGCCTATGGCGTGCTGCTCTACTGCAATACCTTCAACGCCCGGGAGATCCGCATCATTACGGAGAATCCCGAGTTTGCCAGGCGCCTGCCCAAGCTCTTTCACCGGGCGTTCAGCCTCCGCTTCGACCGCCTGCCCCAGGAGCAGGAGGGACGGGAGAAGCTGATTTTTCAGATCACGGATCCGGCCAAGCTGGAGCGCATCATCAGCCAGTTCGGCTATGAGGCCAAGCAGACCCTGGCTCTGCACATCAACTTCGGCGTGCTGGAGGAGGACTGCTGCCGTACCTCGTTCCTGCGGGGGGCTTTTCTCTCCGGCGGCAGCGTCACCGACCCGGAAAAGCGCTACCACCTGGAGCTTGCCGGCAACCACCGCCAGGCCAGCCGGGAGCTGTGCGCCCTGCTGACGGAGATGGGGTTCCTGCCCCGGATGGTGACCCGGGGCGCAGCCACGGTGATCTACTTCAAGCAGAGCGAGCATATTGAGGACCTGCTGACCAAACTGGGGGCACCGGTGGCCGCCATGGACATCATGACCACTAAGGTGGACAAGGCCATCCGCAACGGCGCCAATCGCGCCATGAACTGCGACATTGCCAATGTGAATAAAATTCTGGAGGCTGCCACGGAGCAGCAGTCCGCCATTGAAGCCCTGGCCAAAAGCGGCCGGCTGGATCGCCTGCCGGAAAAGCTGCAGCAGACGGCCCAGCTTCGGCTGGAGCATCCGGAGCTGTCCCTTGCCCAGCTGGCGGAGCTGTGCGACCCGCCGGTCTCTAAATCCTGCATGAACCACCGTATGAGAAAACTCAACGAGGAGGCAAAGAAGCTGCTATGAATAAAACGGACAAGTGTAAGGCGGCCCGGGATTATCATACCCGGGGCTGCAACTGTGCCCAAAGTATTTTGGCCGCATTCCATCAGGAGATGGGCCTGACGGAGGAGCAGTGCCTGGCCCTGGCCGGGGGCATGGGCGGCGGGATGCGCTGCGGCAGCATCTGCGGCGCTATCAGCGGCGGCATATTGGTGCTGGGCATGCTGTTTCCCGCCACGGCGGCGGAGGGTCCGGCGGGGAAGCGACGCATTACCCAGCAGACCCAGGAGTATATCCGTCGCTTCCGGGCGCGGTTTGTGGACCGCGACTGTGCCGACCTGCTGGCGCGCAAGGACCTCGATCCCACCCAGCAGGCCCGGGACCTGGGCGTAACGGACCACTGCGGTATCCTCATTGTGTCCGCCGTGGAAATATTGTGCGACTATATTGCTGAACTAAAAGGGGAGTAAAGCCCATGTCATTTGTGCACCTTCATGTTCATACGGAGTACAGCCTGCTGGACGGCGCCTGCCGCATCCGGGATCTTCCTCGCCGCATCAAGGAGATGGGCCAGACTGCCTGCGCCATCACCGATCACGGCGTCATGTACGGTGCCATTGATTTTTACCGGGCCTGCAAGGCCGAGGGGATCCATCCAGTCATCGGGTGCGAGGTTTATGTGGCGGCCCGGACCCGGTTTGACAAGCTCCATGAGTTCGATGCCGAGTCCCGGCACCTGGTGCTGCTGTGCAAGAATGAAACGGGCTACCGGAACCTGTCGTACATGGTGAGCCAGGCGTTTGTGGAGGGATTCTATATTAAGCCCCGCATCGACCTGGACCTGCTGCGGGAGCACGCCGAGGGGCTTATCGCCCTGTCCGCGTGCCTGGCCGGGGAGATCCCCAAGCGCATCCTCCACGGCAATTACGACGGCGCCAAGGCGTATGCCCTGCAGATGCAGGAGATCTTCGGACCGGATAACTTCTACCTGGAGCTCCAGGACCATGGCATCCCCGAGCAGGCGGAGGTCAACCGCAGCCTGCTGAAGATCCATCAGGAGACGGGTATCCCCCTGGTCTGCACCAACGACGCCCACTACCTCCGCAAGGAGGATGCCGAGAGCCACGATATTCTTCTATGCATCCAGACCGGCAAGACCGTGGACGATGAAAACCGTATGCGCTACGAGCCCCGGAACTTCTACCTGCGCTCCACGGAGGAGATGGAGTCGCTGTTTTCCGCCTATCCCGAGGCGGTGGAGAACACCCAGCGCATCGCCGATCGCTGCCAGCTGGAGTTTACCTTCGGCAAGTACCATCTGCCGGAGTTCAAGCTGCCCCCAGGGTACGATTCGCCCACCTATCTGCGCAAGCTCTGTGACGAAGGTTTTGTCGAACGCTACGGGCAGGAAAAGGAAAGTTATCGTAAACAGCTGACCTATGAGCTGGATATGATCGAGAAAATGGGCTTTACGGACTATTTCCTTATCGTCTCCGACTTTGTCCGCTACGCCAAGAGTGTGGGCATCCCTGTGGGTCCCGGCCGCGGCTCTGCCGCCGGGAGCATGGTGTCCTACTGCCTGCATATCACGGACATCGACCCCATGGAATATAACCTCTACTTTGAGCGGTTTCTGAATCCCGAGCGGGTGTCCATGCCCGATATCGATATGGATTTCGGCGATACCCGCCGCGAGGAAGTGGTGGATTATGTCCGTCGCAAATACGGCGACGACCATGTAGCTCAGATCGTCACCTTCGGCACCATGGCCGCCCGGGCTGCCATCCGGGACGTGGGCCGTGTGCTGAGCATACCCTATAACGAGGTGGATGCCGTGGCCAAGCTGGTGCCGGCCACCCCCCACATTACCCTGGACGATGCGCTGAAGCTGTCCAAGCAGCTGAAGGACCAGTATGAGGCCGACCCAAAGATCCGTCGGCTCATCGACATGGCCAAGGCCCTGGAGGGCATGCCCCGTCACGCCTCCACCCATGCCGCCGGTGTGGTCATCACCAAGAAGCCGGTGTATCAGTATGTGCCCCTGGCCCGGAATGACGAGTCCATCGTCTGCCAGTACACCATGGTGACGCTGGAGGAGCTGGGCCTGCTGAAAATGGACTTTTTGGGCCTGCGAAACCTGACGGTGCTGGACGACGCCATTAAAATGCTGCCGCAGAGCGAGCATTTCGATCTGCTGAAGATCCCCATGGACGACCCGGAGGTTTTCCAGATGCTCACCCAGGGCAAGACCTCCGGCGTGTTCCAAATGGAATCCACCGGCATGACCGGCGTATGCCTGGGGCTCAAGCCCCAAAGTATCGAGGATATCACGGCTATCATAGCCCTGTACCGCCCCGGTCCCATGGACTCCATCCCCCGCTTTATCGCCTGCAAACAGGACCCGAAGCTCATCACCTATAAGCACCCATCCCTGGAGCCGATCCTGTCCGTGACCTATGGCTGCATCGTGTATCAGGAGCAGGTCATTCAGATCTTCCAGCAGCTGGGCGGGTACTCTTTGGGCCAGGCGGATATGGTGCGCCGGGCCATCTCCAAGAAAAAAGCCAAGGAGATCGAAAAGGAGCGCTACTCCTTCGTCCACGGCGACCCAGAGCGGGGCATCAAGGGCTGCATTGCAAACGGCATCCCCGAGGCCACGGCCGAGGCCATTTACGATGAGATCTACGACTTTGCCAACTACGCCTTCAACAAGGCTCATGCCGTCAGCTACGCGGTGGTGGCCTATCAGACGGCTTATTTCAAGTGCCATTATACCAAGGAGTACATGGCGGCCCTGCTGACCTCCGTGCTGCACAATTCGGACAAAGTGGCCGAGTATATTGCCGAGTGCCGGGACTGCGGCATCCAGGTCCTGCCGCCGGATATCAACCATTCCTATGACGGCTTCACCGTGGATGGGGAGGATATCCGCTTCGGCCTGGTGGCCATTAAGAACATCGGCCGCGGCTTTATACAGACGCTGATCCAGCGGCGTGACAAGGAAGGACCCTTTACATCGTTTTTGGACTTCTGCCAGCGCATGGACGACTGCACGGACATGAATAAACGCGCCGTGGAGAACCTCATCCGCAGCGGTGCGTTTGATTCCCTGGGGGCAAAGCGCTCGCAGCTGGTGGCGGTGTTTGAAACGGTGATGGACAGCGTTTCCGCCTCCCGCAGGCAGAATCTGGAGGGGCAGATGGACTTCTTCAGCATGGGCCCCTCGGCCTCGGCCAAGCTCCATCAGATTCAGCTGCCGGATATTCCGGAGTATTCCGCCGTGGAAAAGATGAACATGGAGAAGACCACCACCGGCCTGTACCTCTCTGGCCATCCCATGAACGATTACCGGGATCTGGCCAAGGCGGCGCACGCTGTACCCATCCATGATATTCTGGAGGATTTCGAGCAGGAGGGCGGGCCCACCCGCTTTGCGGACGATCAGCGCATCCGGGTAGCCGGCGTGGTGACCTCCAATAAAACCCGTCCTACAAAGAACAATTCCCTCATGGCCTATGTAGTGGTGGAGGACGAGATCGCCTCCATTGAGGTGCTGTGCTTCCAGCGCTCCATTGACCAGTGCGGGTCCTATATGCAGGTCAATCTCCCGGTGCTGGTGACCGGACGGCTCTCCGTGCGGGATGAAAAGCCGCCGCAGATCCTATGCGACACCATCTATCCGCTGGAATATCAGCAGGACCCGCTGCAGCAGCTGGCGGGCAAGGCGGATGTGAAAAAAGAGACCTCGGTCCTGTACCTGAAGGTGCCGGGCCTGGATAGCCCGGAGTTTCGGCATCTGAAGCTGGTGATGACCATGTTTGAAGGGCAGATGCCCGTAAAGATCCGCCTGGCGGATACCGGCAAGCTGCTGGGTACCACCTGTATGAACCACCCGGCCCTTGTGCAGGAGTGCGAGGAATGGCTGGGCAAAGAAAACGTAGTCCTCCGAACAAAAACATAAGGCGATAGAACAATATTTGTAGAGTAAAAAAGCAATCCCTCCGGCATAGCCGGAGGGATTGCTTTAGCGTGCCCAAAAGCCGCAGATCAGTCTTCCCAGGAGATGGCCTGCACGGGGCAGGCGTCGATGGCTTCCTGCACGGCGGCCTTGTTTTCCGGGGTGGTGTGGCCGTATGCCTCCGCCTTGCCGTCGGCATTGACCTCAAAGACCTCCGGCACGGTGCTGATGCACAGCCCGCAGCCGATGCAGGTGTCCTGATTCACTATGGCTTTCATCGGGTATATCCTCCTAAAAAATTACTACCAGCAGCATCTTGAACTGCTCCTTGCCGTACACGGCATGGGGGTGCCTGGCGGGCATCACGATGGACTCCCCCTGGTGCAGTTCATACTCCACGCCGTCGATGGTAATGCGTCCAACGCCGTCTAAGCAGGTGACGAAGGCGTCGCCGCCGGACTCATGGGTGCTGATCTCCTCGTCCTTGTCAAAGGCGAACAGGGTCACGCTGACGGCGCTGTTCTGCACCAGCGTGCGGCTGACCACCTGGCCCGGCTGATACTGGATCTGTTCCTTCAGCGTCAGCACTTCCGAAAAGGCAATGTTCTTCATCATAGCTTTATCCTCCTGTTGGCTCACATCATTTTTCAGTATCTGCTTGCGAGCAGAAATCTATGCATAAATCATACACCCATTTCGGCAAATTGTATATTGCAAATGCATCAAAAAAGGAAACCGATGGAAAAGCTCCATCGGTTTCCTTTTATCAGTGGCAGGCGCAGTAGCTGCGGGTGCCGTTATAATCCTTGGGCATTTCCACGGTGTTGGGCGGGAAGAATTCGTTCATGGGGAAGCATACGTTTTTGAACAGCCCGCAGGGATCCTCCGGATCGCCGCCGCTGCACTCGGATTGCGGGATGCAGTAGTCGTAGGCGGGGATCAGCAGCTGCGTATCCCGCTCCAGCCGTACCAGGGAGAACTGACCCAGGGTCACATAGTAGCGCCTGGATCCGGCCGACTCCAGGACCAGCGGACTGCTGAAGGCTGCGGCAATGGCGGCCGGGATCTCCGAAACGTTCCCCTCGCCGGTGCCGGAGGAACTGCCGCCCTCTGCAATGCGGGTGTCCAGCACGATGGGGTCCACGGCTTCTACCACAGCCGTGGGCAGACTCCTCTGCGGCGCGATGTTTTCCGGTGCGGTACCGGAGGAGAAGGTCTTGGCGCTGCCCTCGCTGCCGAATAGAATGCAGCGCTTGTCAAATACGCATAAGCCCTCTACCTCGGTGGACCGGGGCGTCCCGGTGCCCACCTGCAGTGTCACCCGGTAGAAAAATCGCATGTCAATGGAGTAAAACCCCCGGTTAAAGGTGACCGGCTCCACATCGGTGTAAACGTACAGCAGCTCAGCGCACCCGCCCTTGATGATCTGCGCGGTGCTCAGCACCTCCTGCGCCGCCTGGGTGGGATAAAACCGCAGATCCTCGATACAGTCTTTGTCCCTGCAACTGTCATAGATCTTCTTGGTGTGAATACACACGGACTCTCTCACGCTGCTCAAGTCGCAGACCGGGCCCGGCATTCCGTTTTCAGGCATCCAGATAACCTCCTATTAAGTAATGAAAGAAGCTTCTTTCACTCCAGTGTATGCAGCGGGGGCGTGAGTGTGTGCCCGGGGAGATAGCACGATGATTTTTCCCTGTACAAATAGGCGGTTTTGCCGTATAATAGATGGGGAAAAGGGGGCGATAGTATGGACGCGTCATTCATTCATGACAAATTGGAGATCAAATTTCTGATCCTGTATATTGCTGCCCGGGTCTCGGAGCCGATCCCCATAGAGGGGATGCAGGAGCTGACTCTGTGCGACAGCGGCATTGATTATTTTTCTTTTTCCGAGTGTCTGAACGACCTGGTGCAGACGGAGCATTTGACACTCTCGCCGGAGGGGCTGTACGCCATCACGCCCAAGGGCCTGCGCAACAGCGAGATCTGCGAGAGCAGCCTGCCCATGTCCGTGCGCCTGCTGACGGACCGCAATGTGGCCGCCTATAACCAGATGCTGCTGCGCCGTGCGCAGGTCCGCTCCCGGGTCATCCCCCGGGAAAACGGCACGTTCACCGTGGAGCTGCGCTTCAGCGATGATGTGGATCAGCTGATGCACCTGGAGCTGATGGCCGCCACCGAGGAACTGGCGAAAGACCTGGCGGCCCGGTTCCAGAAAAACCCGGAGCAGGTCTATACCCAGCTTATGAACGCCTTGTTTAGCCCACAATAATATATGCTGTATGTTGCAATCCCCCGTGTCTCAGGCACGGGGGATTTTTTTTGCATAAAAGCGGACAGCCCCTCATACAGTAGGACAACCGAGAAAAGGAGGCGTGATCGCTTTGGTGGAACGCTATGCAATCAGTCAGTATGAGCAGGCGGCGCATTTGCTGCCGGTGCGCTGGCAGCGCATTGCCCTGCAGCTGCCGGACTGGCAGAAGGAACAGGCGGAGGAGCTGCGCCTGCGGGCGGGTCACCCCATGACGGTGCTGCTGCCCCAGGGGGAGCAGGTCATAGGGGAGGAGTCCGTGGTGACCCAGGGAGACCTGGAGCTGCTGTGCGACACGGTGACGGGTTACTCCCGCTACGCCGCCGCAGAGACCATGGCCCGGGGATACATAACCGCCAAAGGCGGCTTTCGCATAGGCTTGTGCGGCACCGCCGTCGTGCAGGAGGGCAGGAGCACCAATCTGCGCAGCCTGTCCTCCGCCTGCGTTCGCATTGCCCGGGAAATGCCGGGTCTGGCGGAGGACCTGGCGCCCCAGCTGTTTCAGGGCGGCACGTTTTGCAGCACGCTCATCATCGCCCCGCCCGGCCTGGGCAAAACTACGCTTCTGCGGGATCTGGTGCGCTGCTTATCCGATGGATCGGAGACCGTGCCGGCCCACCGTGTCTCCCTGGTGGATGAACGGGGGGAGGTGGCGGTCATGGTGCAGGGCATGGCGCAAATGGAGATCGGCTGCCACACGGATGTCATGGACGGTTGCCCCAAGGCTGTGGCCATTCCCATGCTGCTGCGCTCGGCCAATCCACAGATCATCGCCGTGGACGAGATCACCCAGGCGGAGGACATTTTGGCCATGGAGGAAGCCGCCCACTGCGGCGTTCGCTTTGTGGCCACCATCCATGCAGACTCGGCTGCCGACCTAAAAAAACGTCCCCTGCTGCGCAAGCTGCAGCGCACACAGATCTTTGAAAAAGCCATCTGTATCCGCCTGTCGGACAGGCTCCGCCGCTACCGGATCGAGGATCTATGAGCAGCAAGGTGATCGGCGCGCTGCTGATCCTGTCGGCAGGCGGAGGGCTGCTTGCGCAGCTATGGCGGCAGGATCGGGCGGAGATCCTCTTTCTGCAGGATATGGCCTCGGCGCTGGAGCAGATGGAAGCCGCCATCCGCTTCCGCCGCCTGCCCATGCCGGAGCTTTTGCGGGAACAGACGGAAAGGCCATACTGCGGGAGTGTTTTTTCCCTGATTTTACAGCATATGGAAAGGGGAGAGCCTTTACAGACTTCCTGGGCCCTGTCCGCACGGTCCATACCGTGGGCGCAGGCGGCGAATGCACTTTGCGCCCTGGAATTATCCGGCGACGGGCAGCGGCTTGGGGAAAACCTGCGTGCTTGTGCCGATTCCCTGCGCGCGGTGCTGCGGTGCAGGCAGACCGATAAGCAGCAGCGGCAGAAAATGACCCTGGCCCTGACGGCCTCCTGCTGCGGGCTGCTGGTGATTCTTTTACTGTGAGGAGTACACATGGATGTTGATTTGATTTTCAAGATCGCCGCCGTGGGGATCCTGGTGGCAGTGCTGAATTTGGTGCTGGCCCGCAGCGGCCGAGAGGAGCAGGCCATGATGACCACCCTGGCGGGGCTGGTGGTGGTACTGATGATGCTGGTGCGGCAGATCAGCGACCTGTTCGACCTGGTCAAGTCCCTGTTTTCCCTGTAACCATGACGGAGTTGGGGAAAATAGCCGCCATCTGCCTTGTGGGCATTGTGCTGGCGCTGCTGCTGCAGAAAAATAACCCGGAGCTGGCCATTCTGCTGGCCTTGGCCGTCTGCGCAGGGGTGCTGATTTTCGGGCTGGGACATATGAAAAGCGTCCTGGCCATGCTGGAGCAGATGGCCCAGGCCGGGGGCCTGTCGTCCGATCTGCTCCAGCCGCTGCTGAAAACCGTGGGCATAGCCCTCGTCAGCCGCACAGGCGCGGAGCTGTGCCGGGATGCGGATCAGAAAGCCATGGCGTCTGTGGTGGAAGCGGCCGGCGCCTTCAGTGCCGTGGTTGTATCCATTCCGCTTTTGGGCGCGGTGTGGGAGCTGCTGCGGGGGATGCTGTGATGCGGAAAATATTGGTTTTGCTGCTGCTGATTTGGTGCATTGTTCCGGCTTGTGCCGCGGATATCCCCCAGGATCTGACGGATGCCATCCCGGACAGTGCCCGGGAACTTCTAGACGATACCGACAAGGCCGATAGCTTTACATCACTGACCGATGGTCTGTCCGGCCTGTGGAACCGAACCTGCAAGCTTCTGATAGTGACTGTGCAGGACAGCCTGGGCGGTGTGATTTTGGTGCTGTCCGCTATTTTGCTGTGTTCGGTGGCAGAGGATTGCTTCAGCGCCGCCGGCGGCAAGCTGTTTGATCCGGTGCCCCTGGTGGGCACGCTTGTGATTCTCCTGGCGGTGGGGAGCAACATGAAAAATCTCATGGGCCTGGGGGAGGAAACCATCCAGGAGCTGAATGTTTTCTCCAAGGCGCTTCTGCCTACGCTTTCCGCGGCCACAGCCGCCGGCGGGGGCGCGGTGGCCGCCAGCGTGCGCCAGGTGGCCACGGTGTTCTTTTCGGACCTGCTCATGAGCCTGATCCATAGCCTGCTGCTGCCCCTGGTGTGGGTTTTCGTGGCCCTCTCGGCCACGGACGCCATTCTGCCCGCCGGGCGGCTGGGCGGCATCGCCCGTGGCCTGCAGAAGGGCATTACCTGGCTGCTGTCCGGGAGTCTGCTTTTGTTCACGGGTTATCTGTCCCTGTCCGGTGCCTTCGCCTCATCGGCGGATAATCTGACCCTGCGGATGACCCGCTCGGCCATCGGCGGGGCGATCCCCGTGGTGGGCAGCATCATATCCGATGCGGCGGATACCATCCTGGCCGGGGCGGGCGTGCTGAAGCAGTCTGTGGGGATTCTCGGCACACTGACTATCCTGGCGGCCTGCATCCTGCCGTTTTTGAAATTGGGTGTGCAGTATTTGCTGCTGAAGCTCTCGGCATTTTTTGCGGCCACGGTAGCGCCGGAGCCGCTGGTGAAGCTGGTAGACTCTTTAAGCACCGCCTTTGGTCTGGTGTTGGGAATGACCGGCGCGGCGGCAGCGCTTTTGCTGATCTCCGTTGCCTCGTCTGTGATGGTGGTGAGTGTATGATGGATGCATTTCGGATTTGGCTGATAGGTCTGATGGCGGTGGCGCTGATCCTCACGGTGCTCTCGGCGGTGCTCCCGGAGGGCAGCGTAAAGAAGATTGCCGGCGTCACCGGGGGTCTGGTGCTGCTTTTGGTCATCCTCCGGGGCGTCGGGCAGCTGGATCTGGGGCAGCTGCAGCTGTCTTATGATGACTGCTCCCGGCAGATCAACGAGCGCATCGAAGCCTTCCAGGAGAAAAGCCGCCGGGACATGGATCTGCTCATACAGGAGCGGTGCAGTGCATATATATCGGAACAGGCGCAGACGTTCGGCCTTGTGTGCAGTCCCCGGGTGGAAACGGAGCAGGCGGAAGAAAATGTTTTCATCCCGGTCTCTGTCACCATGGATATATCCTATCACGCCGGATTGTCTCAAATCATGGCGGAAAACTTAGGAATCGATGCACAGCACCAGAAATGGTTGACATCGGAAGGGTAAAAATGATGGGAAAGGTAAGATGGAGCGAGCTATGGAAAAAGTACAAATTTGTTCTGCTGGTGGTGCTGGTGGGCGTCGTATTGATGCTTCTTCCGGTCTCCTCCAAGACGAAAGAACCGGCGGCGGAAACACGGACCTCAGAGGAGAGCTTCGACCTGGAGGCGGAGGAGCGGCGCATGGAGGAGCTCCTGGGCCGGATCGATGGCGTTGGGAAGCTCCGACTGATGCTGACGCTGCAAAGCGGGACCCGGCTGACCCTGGCGGAGGACAGCCAAAGGGATCAGGACCGCACGCAGCGGGAGACGGTAACGCTGAACCGGGGCAGCGGCAGCCAGGAGGTCGTGGTCACAAATCGGTATTATCCGGTTTATCAGGGCGCGGTGGTGGTGTGTCAGGGCGCCGACAGCAGCGCCGTTCGTCTGGCCATCACGGAAACCGTGCAGGCGCTGACCGGTCTGCCGTCCGATCGGATCCAGGTGGCAAAGTGGACATCGTAACGGGAGGACATGGTATGAAGAAGAACTGGAAAAAACGGGCTGTTGTGGGGGCAGTGCTGCTGTTCGTGTGTGCGGCGGTGTATATGAACTGGCGCTATGCCGGCTCTTTGGAGGACACCTCCAAGGTGCTGGGCGAATCCACTCTGGTGTCCGGAGAAAAGACCGGTGAGACAGCCGCCGCCGGGCAGCCGGCGGCCAATGAAAACGACTATTTTGCCACGGCCCGGCTCAGCCGCAAGCAGGCCCGGGATAACGCCATCAACATGCTCAAGGATGCGTCCACAGACGAGAACGCGGACCAATCGGTGCTCAACGAGGCCTCTGAGACGCTGCAGGTGCTGGCAGGCTATACCGTGGCGGAGTCGCAGATCGAGAACCTGGTCACGGCCAAGGGCTATGCCGACTGCGTGGCCTTCATGGGTGCCGAGAGCATCAGTGTCGTGGTGGACGATGCCGACGGACTGGACGCCACGGACGTGGCCCGCATCATGGACATCGTGGTTCAGGAGACCGGCTATGCGCCCAATCAGATCAAGGTCCTGGAATCCGATTAAAGGGCCTGTAAAAAAGGGTTGTAATTTTCCTTGCGGGATGGTATACTTCTAAAGAATAGAATGTATCACTTTATTTGCAAGGAGCGCTAAATCTATGGCTGAAAATAAAGAGTATATCACCCAGCAGGAGTCTGCCGGGGCCATTCAGATCTCCGAGGATGTGGTGGCATCCATCGCCACAGCGGCCGCACTGGAGACCGAGGGCGTCAGCGCCATGATGGGTCCCACCAGCGGCGACCTGAAGCCGGCGCGCAAGATGGCCGCCAAGGGCGTTGTCATTGAGCCGGAGGAGGACGGCCTGTCCATCACTCTGTATGTCATGATCCGTTACGGCTTTGCTATGGCCGAGGTAGCCGGCAAGGTGCAGAAGGCCGTCCTGGCCGCCCTGCACGACATGACGGGCTTCACCATCCGCGCCGTGAACGTGATGATCGGCGGTATTTGCTTCGACTGATATCCTACAAAAGAGAGAAAAGGAACTAACCTGTATGACACGAAACACAGCCAGAGAGATCGCTGTCCATCTCGCCTACGAACTCAGCTTTTCGGATCTGCCCGTGGAGGAGTTTTTGGATCAGCAGCTCTCGCCGGAGGTCTTTGCCGACCTGGCCGGGGAGTATGACCTGTATAACGAGCTGCCCAACGAAAAGCAGCGCCTCTATATCCGCCGCCTGGTCAGCGGCGTCAGTGAGCACGCGGCGGAGTTGGACTCCTACATTGAAAAATACGCCCAGGGCTGGCGCTTTGAGCGCATCAGCCTGGTGGCCTCGGCCATCATGCGCGTGGCAATGTTTGAGATCCTCTACATGCCGGATATCCCCCATGGTGTCGCCATCAACGAGGCGGTGACCATCGCCAAAAAGTATGACGCCCCGGAGGTCGCAAAGTTTGTCAATGGCATCCTTGGCAGCTTCCTGCGGGAGGAGATCAAGGAATAAGGCTGCATTTCAGGCAGGGCAGAAATGCTCTGCCTGTTTTTCGGTGGAGGTGAGGATTTGCAGCAGCGCGTTTTTACGGTCAGCGAGGTCAATCAGTATATGAAGCAGCTGGTGGACCAGCAGCCTGTCCTGGGTGACCTTCTGATCCGGGGGGAGATCTCCAATTATAAGGTCTACCCCTCCGGCCACCATTATTTTACCTTGAAGGATGGACAGAGCGCCCTGCGCTGTGTGCTGTTTGCGGGGTCTGCCAAATACCTGCGCTTTCGCCCGGAAAACGGCATGCAGGTCATCGCCGCCGGCCGCATCAGCGTCTATCCCCGGGACGGCGCCTATCAGCTCTACTGCACCCGCCTGGTGTCCGACGGGATGGGCGATCTGCACATTGCCTTTGAACAACTGAAGCAGAAGCTCCATGCCCAGGGCCTGTTTGCACCTGAAAATAAAAAGCCCCTGCCGGCCTATCCCCGGCGCATCGCCGTGGTCACCAGCCCCGCCGGGGCTGCGGTCCACGATATGATCCGGATCCTGCGCCGCCGCTATCCGCTGAGCAAGGTACTGCTGCTGCCGGTCCGGGTGCAGGGGGAGGGAGCTGCCCGGGAGATCGCCGGCGCCATCGCCTATGCCAACCGCTTTCAGCTGGCGGATGTGCTCATTGTGGGCCGGGGCGGCGGGTCTATTGAGGATCTGTGGTCTTTTAACGAGGAGGCCGTGGCCCGGGCCATCTACGCATCGGATATTCCGGTCATCTCCGCCGTGGGCCATGAGCCCGATGTGACCATTTCCGACCTGGTGGCGGACCGCCGCGCTTCCACGCCGTCCAACGCCGCGGAGATCGCCGTGCCGGACCAGGCAGAGCTGCGGCGCAAGCTGCAAATGCTGGCCGGGCGTATGTGTAAGAGCCAGCAGCACAAAATAGATGGGTACGATCGCCGTCTCCGGGACCTGCAGCGCAAGCGAGTGCTGACAGATCCCATGGCCTTCCTGCAGGATCGCAGCATGCAGCTGGATCTCACGCAGGAGAGACTGGTGTCCGCCATGGAGCGCATGATCGATCAAAACACCCGCCGCTTTACTCACGCGGCCGCGTCTTTGGATGCCATGAGCCCGCTGCGGGTGCTGCGCCGTGGCTACTGTGTGGCGCAAAAGGCGGACAAGACCCTTCTGCGCAGCAGCGCCCAGGTGGAGCCGGGGGAGAATATCTCTCTGCGCCTGGCAGAGGGCAGCCTGCAATGTCAAGTAACGAAAAGGGGAGAGGAACATGAAGAAAGCGACCTTTGAAGAAAATATGACCCGCCTGGAGGAGATCGTGTCCCTGCTGGAGCAGGGGGACGCCCCCCTGAGCGAATCCCTGGCTCTTTTTTCCGAGGGCAGCAAGTTGCTGGCCGCCTGCCGGAAGGAGCTGGACACCGCCCAGCAAAAGGTCGTCAAGCTCTCCAAGGGCCCGGACGGCACACCTGTTGAAGAAGATTTTTTATCCGAGGAGGAAAACCAATGAGCTATCAAGAACGCTATACCGCCTATCAGGAGGCCATCGAGGCCTATCTGGACACGATTTTTTCTGCGGAGGACAAGCCCTATGGCAAGCTCCAGGAGTCCATTCGCTATAGCCTCCTGACCGGGGGTAAGCGGATCCGCCCGGTGCTGACGCTGGAGTTTGCCCGCCTGGGCGGCATTGACTGGCACCTGGCTCTGCCCTATGCCTGTGCCCTGGAGCTGGTGCATAATTATTCGCTGATCCACGATGACCTGCCCTGCATGGATGATGACGATCTCCGCCGGGGCAAGCCCACCAATCACAAGGTGTATGGGGAAACGCTGGCCGTCCTGGCGGGAGACGCCATGCAGCCGGAGGCGTTCCGCCTGATCCTCCAGGCCCGGGGCCTTTCGGCCGAAAACCGTATCGAAGCGGCGCTGATCCTGGCAAAAGCCTGCGGTGCCGATGGCATGGTGGCCGGCCAGGTGCTGGACACGCTGTGCCATGTGGGGAACGAGGAGGGCCTTGCCACGCTGAACCGGCTGAAGACCGGCGTGATGATCTCCGCCGCGGCGGAGCTGGGCTGCGTGGCCTCCAAAATGCCCATGTTCTGGCGGCAGCAGGCCGTGCAGTACGCGGAACAGCTGGGCCTGGCCTTCCAGATCCGGGATGATATGCTGGATGTCATGGGCGACGAGAGCGTGTTCGGCAAGCCCATCGGCTCGGACAAGGACGAGGGTAAGATCACCTATGTCGATCTCAAGGGCCTGGACGGCTGCGCCCAGGAGGTGGAGAAATGCACCGCCGCTGCCAAGGAGGCCATCCGTGACATTCCAGACCATGAATTTCTCTGGGAGCTGGCAGACCGCATGGTGGGCCGGAACAAGTAACGGAAAATCAGATTCAATGCCCCCCGCACCTGCGGGAGGCATTGTTTTGTTTCTGTTAGTTTTTGCATAAAACTATTGTATATTTGAATGGACTGTGCTAAAATTAGAAATTACTGAATGACGGTGCAGTATCCTAGTCAGATCTGCCGTCTTGTAAGAGGGGCCTAAAAATCCCTTAAAGGGCACAACTGTGAAGCCTCTGGTGCCTGCTTCTTACGCCCAGTTTGGGGTGGGTGCTGGAGGGAGGCGCGGCCAAATACCGCGCCTGCAAAAGTAGGGCGCCTTCCAATGGCATGGAAGACCCGACCCTGCTTTTGTGGAGACCTGCTCTTGTGCACAGGCGTACTCCCCTGGTGGTAAGCGACCTGTGTACGAAGCAGATTGAGAACCTGCAATGCGGTGCTACACGGCCCTCCGGCCGCGAACGCTGTGTGCAGAGTAGCCTGCCTTGCGTGGAGTGGGTGGATGAGGGAGCCAAGCGGAAGCATCCCCGGCCAGGGATGCTCTCCGATATTCCTCTGAAACCCCCTCTGCAAAAGAGGCTAAGAGACGGTTTGACTGCAGTGGAAATCACCTAGGCTGTCCCACAAAGGGCGTCGATGAGGTTGCAGTGCGGACTAAGTGGCAGTCGGGTCCTGCGGTAGGTAACGCCGCAGCTCGGGTTTTAATGGGAAACCGCCTGATCGGCAACGAGAGGTAACCCGCGGGGAAATCCAACCCGTACCTAAGCCGTAAGATTTATCATCGGGGCTGCCGTCATTCAGTTTTTATTTTTATATAAGCGAGGGAATCGGATTTGGCTGACCATGATAAAAACAAAAAGGGCAAGGACCATTGGCCCCTGCGGGTGTTTTGGATCGCAGTCGCTCTGTCCGCCGTGATGAGTTTTTGCTCCTCGGCGGCGCTGGAGGACAGCGGCATATGGATCCCGGTCCTGGTGCTGATGATCTTCATCGCGCTGGGCATCGTGTTCGACATGATTGGCGTAGCCGTCACGGCGGCGGATCCCAGGCCGTTTCACTCCATGGCGGCCCACGGGGAAAAGGGCGGCCGGGAGGCCATCCGCCTGCTGAATAAATCCAGCAAGGTTTCTTCGATTTGCAATGACGTGGTGGGTGATATCTGCGGCATCGTCAGCGGCTCAACGGCGGCGGTGATCGTGGTGGAGCTGCAGCGCAGCTTTTCCACCACCACGATTCTTATTTCCATCGGCGTCACGGCGCTTATCTCGGGCCTGACCATCGGCGGCAAGGCTCTTTTCAAGCGTGTAGCCATTGAGGAGTCCACCAAGGTGGTCTACCGTGTCGCCCGTATTATGAATGCGCTGCATCTGTTCCGTTGACGGAGGGATTTACATTGGTTTTAGAAAAGATCCGTGATCCGGAGGACATAAAAAATCTGAATGACGAGCAGGTAGACCAGCTTTGCCGGGAGCTTCGTGCGTTTCTCATCAAGAGCGTTGCCAAGACCGGCGGGCACCTGGCGTCCAACCTGGGCGTTGTGGAGCTGACGGTGGCCATCCACCGGGTGTTTGATACTACTAAGGACCGACTGGTCTTTGACGTAGGGCATCAGTGCTACCCGCATAAGATCCTCACCGGTCGGCAGTCGCTTTTTGGCACTTTGCGGCAGCTGGGCGGCCTTTCCGGCTTTCCCAAGCCCTATGAAAGTGCGCATGACGCCTTCGTGGCCGGCCACGCATCCAATTCCGTGTCCGTGGCTTTAGGTATGGCCCACGCCAGAACGCTGCTCCACCAGGATTACAGCGTCATTGCTCTCATTGGCGACGGCGCCATGACCGGTGGGCTGAGCTTTGAGGGCCTCAACGACGCAGGTGCGTCGGGAGAGCCGATGATCGTCATCCTCAATGATAACGGCATGTCCATTGGCGCCAATGTTGGCGGCCTCAGCCGCCACCTGTCCCGTCTCCGCTCGGAGGAGGGGTATAATAACTTCAAAAAATGGTATAAGGAAAAGCTCCAGGGGGATTCTCCCGCCAAGCAGAATTTGTATCGGGCCAGCTCCCATGTGAAGCGCTGGCTCAAGAACACCCTGCTGCCGGAGAGCACCATGTTCGAGAAGATGGGCTTTTCCTATATGGGCCCTGTGGATGGCCACGATGTGCAGAAGCTGACTCAGATGCTCACCTGGGCCAGGGAGAAGAACGAGCCCGTGCTGCTCCACGTGCTCACGGAGAAGGGGAGAGGGTATCCCTTTGCCCAGCAGGACCCGGAGCATTTCCACGGTACACCCCCCTTTGACGCCGTCACCGGCAAGCCTTTGCGGGCGCCTGTCCGTTCCTTTTCCAATGTGTTCGGGGACACGCTGCTGGAGCTTGCCCGGCAGGATCCCCGCCTCTGCGCCATCACGGCTGCCATGACCTCCGGCACCGGCCTGACGGAGTTTTCCAAGGAGCTGCCGGACCGGTTTTTCGATGTAGGTATTGCGGAGGGGCACGCCGTGGCCATGGCCGGCGGTATGGCCAAACAGGGGCTGATCCCCGTGTTTGCGGTGTACTCCAGCTTTCTGCAGCGTGGCTTTGACATGCTCATCCATGATATATCCCTGGATGATCTCCACGCCGTTTTCTGCGTGGATCGCGCGGGTCTTGTGGGCGCGGACGGGCAGACCCACCACGGCTGCTTTGACCCGGCCTATCTCACCGAGATCCCCGGCATGACGGTTCTGTGTCCCGCCAGCTTTGCAGAGCTTCGGGATATGCTTCGGTATGCCATCTATCAGGTGGGCGGCCCCGTGGCCATTCGGTACCCCCGTGGCGGGGAAAAGGCCTATACAGCCGCGGCCGAACCCGGGTGCAGCTATACACTGTTGCGGGATGGGTCTGACTTCACCATTTTGTCCTACGGGATTCTAATTAACGAGGCCCTGCAGGCCGCAGATTTGCTGGCGGAAAAGGGCATCTCCGTGCGGGTTTTGAAGCTCAACCGCATTGCGCCGCTGAGCAAAGAAGATGTAGCCGCCATGCTGTCCGGAACCCGGCGCCTGCTGGTGCTGGAGGACTGCATCGCAGCCGGCTGTGTGGGCGAAAAGGTCGCCTGTCTGGCGGCATTGTCGGGCATCTGTTTGGACAAGCTGGTGCTGAAAAACTGCGGGGACCGCCTGCCCAACGAGGGCAGCGTGGAGGAGTTGGATCGCGCCCTTGGGCTGGATGCGGCTTCTGTGGCCGCATCTATTGAGGAGGTGCTCCATGAGCAATAAGACCCGCCTGGATGTTCTGCTTACCGAGCGTGGGCTGCTGGATTCCCGGCATAAGGCCCAGGCCACGATCATGTCCGGCATCGTTTTTGTCAACGGCCAGCGGGTGGACAAGGCCGGCACCGCCGTGGCAAACGACGCACAGATTGAGATCCGCGGTGCAACGCTGCAATATGTGAGCCGGGGCGGCCTGAAGCTGGAAAAAGCGATGCAGACTTTCCCCCTGGATCTGCACGATAAGATCTGCGCCGACATCGGCGCCTCCACCGGCGGATTTACGGACTGCATGCTGCAAAACGGTGCAAAGAAGGTTTATGCCGTGGATGTGGGCTATGGCCAGCTGGACTGGAAGCTGCGCAATGATGCGCGCGTGGTCTGCATGGAGCGCACGAATGCCCGGTATCTGACCCATGAGGAGATCCCGGATGAGCTGGATTTTGCATCCATCGACGTGTCCTTCATCTCCCTCAAGCTGATTTTTCCCGCTCTTTATGGCCTGCTGCGGCAGGGCGGTGAGATCGCCTGCCTGATTAAGCCCCAGTTTGAGGCCGGCCGGGAAAAGGTCGGCAAAAAGGGTGTTGTACGGGATCCGGCCGTACACCTGGAGGTGTTGGAGCACTTCCTGATCCATACAAAGGAAAACCACTTTACAGTGCTTGGAATTACTTATTCACCCATCCGCGGCCCGGAGGGGAATATTGAGTATCTCGGCTTTTTGCGCAAGTCGGAGGAGCCCAGTGCAATGATCGACCTAAACGCCATTGTGGAGGCTTCACACAGCACGCTGAAGGAGTGAGGACTATGGAAAAGAGAAAAATTATACTATGTCCCAATCCGTATCGGGATAAGGATATGCGCGTGGCGGCCCGTTCCAAGGCGATTTTGGACGAGGTGGGCTTTGAAACCGTCGTGTGTCTTCCCTTTCAAAAGGAGGGCTACGGCGCAGACCTGGGCCTGCCCATCGGCCAGCTGCCCCAGGAGATCAAGCGGGCCGACCTGCTCATCGCCTTCGGCGGCGACGGGACGATCCTGCACCTGGCAAAGACCGTTGCCATGAATAATGTTCCCGTGCTGGGCATCAATCTGGGCAGCCTTGGCTTTATGTCGGAGCTGGAGCCCAATGAACTGGACCGTCTGCGGGATCTGAGGGACTGGAACCTCACCGTGGAGGACCGCATGATGCTGGATGTATCCGTGCTGCGGGACGGCCGAACGGTTTACAGCACCGTTGCGCTGAATGACGCCGTTATCTCCAAGGGCTCCATCGCCCGTGTGGTGCGGCTGGAGATCTTCACGGAGGAGGGCTTCCTGACCCGGGTCAGCGGCGATGGCGTGGTGGTGTCCAGCCCCACCGGGTCCACCGGCTACTCTATGGCTGCCGGCGGCCCCATTGTGGAGCCTACGGCCCGCAACATTCTCATCACGCCCATCTGCCCCCATTCCACCCGTTCCAGCAGCTATGTGCTGGATCCATCCCATGTGATCCGCGTGACCGCTCCGGACGCAAACCGAAAATTTGTGTATCTGTCCTCCGACGGCGGCAAAGCATTTTCCCTGAAAAATAATGACCTGGTGCAGGTAAGCCGTTCCCGGCACACCATGAAGCTGGTGCGCCTGTCCAAAAAGAGCTTCTGCGAGATTCTCGATAAAAAAATGGCCATGGAGGCTGCGAAATATGAAAAATGACCGTCAAAAAATGATCCTGGATATCATTGCCCAGGAGGTTGTGGAGACCCAGGAGCAGCTTCTTTCGCTGCTGCAGGAGCGGGGCTTTTCCGGCACCCAGGCCACGATTTCCCGGGACATCAAGCAGCTGCACCTGGTGAAGGCCCCGGCGGGCCAGGGAAAGTACCGCTACGCAGTGTCGGACCACGGCTCCAAGATCCATGTGGCGGACAAGCTGCAGACCATTTTCCGCGAGAGCATTGTGAATGTGGATTTTGCGCAGAACCTTGTAGTGATCCACACCATGTCGGGCCTTGCCAACGGCGCGGCTGCTGCGCTGGACGGCATGAAGATCGACCAGCTCATCGGCACCCTGGCCGGTGATGATACGGTGCTGCTGATCATGCGCGATAATGAGAGCGCAGCTGAACTTGCCACCAGCATCAAATCGATGCTGCGCTGATACGGAGGGAACGCAATATGCTGGATCTGCTGCATATTGAAAATATTGCCATCATCGAGCAGGCGGACATTTCGTTCCGCCCGGGCTTTAACGTGCTGACGGGCGAGACCGGCGCGGGCAAATCCATTGTGATCGACGCGCTGAGCGCCGTCTTGGGCCAGCGCGCATCCCGTGAGCTGATCCGGACCGGTGCGGACCACGCCTTTGTCAGCGCTGTTTTTTCCGGGATCCCTCAGGGCCTTGGCCAGGACCTGGGCATTGCCGATGCGGAGGAATGGCTCCTGCAGCGTGAGATATACGCCGATGGCAAAAACGTCTGCCGCCTGAACGGCCGCCCTATGACCGTAACGCAGCTGCGTACCCTGGGAAACCGACTGCTGAATATCCATGGCCAGCACGACGGCCAGCAGCTTTTGGATGAGACGCAGCACATCCTTTACCTGGATCAGTACGGAAGGTATACGCCTTTACAGTCCGCCTATCAGGAGAAATATTCCGCCCTGCAGAAGATTGAAAGCCAAATTTCTGCCCTGCAGATGGACGAGTCGGAAAAAGCCCGGCGGATCGACACCCTGCAGTTTCAGATCCAGGACCTGGATCGGGCCAACCTGCAAAGCGGCGAGGAGGAGGAGCTCCTGGAACGGAGAAACCTGCTGCGCAACAGCGAAAAATTCATCTCCGCCATCCAGGGAGCGGACTATTGCCTCAATGGGGACGACCAGCGGGAGGGCGCTCTGTCCCTGCTTCGCCAGGCACAGGAGCAGCTGACCTCTGTTCGGGGCCTCAGCGATAGCTTTGCCCAGCTGACCGAGCGGCTGGACGCCGTATACAGCGAGGTGTATGACATCGCCTATACGGTGCAGGATAAAAAGGACGAGTTCGATTTTGCCCCAGGCGAGCTGGACGCGGTGGAGGGCCGCTGCGACCAGCTCTACCGATTGAAGAAAAAATACGGCGCAACTGTGGAGGACATGCTGGCGTATCTGGAAAAATGCAGGCAGGAGCTGGATCAGATCGCATTTGCGGATGACACACTGGCACAGCTGCAAAAGCGCCGGGAAAAGGCGCTGCAGGAAGCCTTGGCCGCCGCCCGGGAGCTGTCTCAGCAGCGTAAGGCCGCCGCCCGGTCGCTTGAAAAGCAGATCCTGACGGAGCTGCGGGAACTGAACATGGGCTCCATCCGGTTCGAGGTGGCCTTTGCGGAGAAGACGCCGGATGCCAGCGGCATTGACGAGGTTCGTTTTTTGATGTCCGCCAACGTGGGTGAGGAGCTTCGCCCCATTCAGAAGATCGCCTCCGGCGGCGAGCTGGCCCGGATCATGCTGGCTATGAAGAACGTGTTTTCCCAGCAGGAGAAGATCGGCACCATGGTCTTTGACGAGGTGGATACCGGCGTGTCCGGCCGCGCGGCGCAAAAGGTGGCGGAGAAGATGGCCAAGATCTCTCGCCAGAAGCAGGTGCTGTGCGTGACCCATCTTCCGCAGCTGGCGGCCATGGCGGATACGCATTTTTCCGTAGAAAAGGGCGTTTCCGGCGGCCGGACCTTTACCCGGGTGCAGGAGCTGACCCGGCAGCAGCGCCGGGAGGAGCTGGCCCGGCTCACCGGCGGCGGCCAGGTCTCGCAGACCATGCTGGACAGCGCCGAAGAGCTTCTGTCGGCGGCTGATGCTTTTAAAAAAACATTGGCTTAGGCTGTTGACAAAGAACGAATCGTTCACTATAATATTTCATAAGTTCATATTCTTACAGCGATGATGGGAAAAAGTAACACCGATTCTGCCTGCCAAGAGAGCCTCCGTTGGGTGCAAGGAGGAGAGGGGAGCGGCTGTGAATACATTCCGGAGCTGCCTTCCGAACGGGTGTGTGCCTCAGTAGGGATGCGTCGGGCGCGCCCGTTACAGCGCAGGAGTGCAGCGCACTCCGTGAGGCCGCAGACCGTGAGGCTGCGGCGAATATGAGGTGGTACCGTGACATATGTCGCCCTCTGTCCAAAGAGACAGGGGGCGATTTTTTCTCCTGTCTGATCTGCATCAAAAGAAAGGAACGAAAAAATGGGAATTTATGAAGAACTGATCACCCGCGGGCTGATCGCACAGGTGACCAACGAGGACGAGATCCGTGAGATGGTCAACAACGGCAAGGCAACCTTCTACATCGGCTTTGACTGTACGGCGGACTCCCTGCATGTAGGTCACTTTATGGCTCTGTGCCTGATGAAGCGCCTGCAGATGGCCGGCAATAAGCCTATCGCCCTTATCGGCGACGGCACTACCATGATCGGCGACCCCTCCGGCCGGACGGATATGCGCAAAATGCTCACCCGCGAGGACATCGTGCACAATGCCGAGTGCTTCAAGCGCCAGATGGAGAAATTCATCGACTTCTCTGACGGGAAAGCGCTGATGCTCTATAATTCCGAGTGGCTGATGCCGCTGAATTATATTGAGCTGCTGCGGGAGGTAGGCGCCTGCTTCTCCGTGAACAATATGCTGCGGGCCGAGTGCTATAAGCAGCGCATGGAAAAGGGCTTGAGCTTCCTGGAGTTCAACTACATGATCATGCAGAGCTATGACTTCTACTACATGTTCCAGCACTACGGCTGCAATATGCAGTTTGGCGGCAACGACCAGTGGAGCAACATGCTGGGCGGCACGGAGCTGATCCGCCGCAAGCTGGGTAAGGATGCCCACGCCATGACCATCAACCTGCTGCTGAATTCCGAGGGCAAGAAGATGGGCAAGACCGCCTCCGGCGCCGTGTGGCTGGATCCCAATAAGACCAGCCCCTTCGAGTTCTATCAGTACTGGCGCAATGTGGATGACGCGGATGTGATCAAGTGCCTGCGGATGCTGACCTTCCTCCCGCTGGAGGAGATCGACGCCATGGCCGACTGGAAGGATGCCAAGCTCAACGAGGCCAAGGATATTTTGGCCTATGAGCTGACGAAGCTGGTCCATAGCGAGGATGAGGCCAATAAGGCCCGGGAGGCATCCCGTGCGCTGTTCTCCGGCAAGGGGGATACCACCCATATGCCCGCCACCGAGATCGCGGCCGACAAGCTGACAGACGGCAAGATCGGCGTCATGGCGCTGCTGGTGGAGTGCGGCCTGTGCGCATCCAACAGTGAGGCCCGGCGGCTGGTGCAGCAGGGCGGCGTCAGCGTGAACGACGCGAAGGTGGAGTCCATTGACGCCGCCTTTGACGCGGACAGCCTGGCCGGCGAGGGTGTCATCATCAAGAAGGGCAAGAAGATCTTCCACAGGGCATTTATGAAGTAAAAGGGTGTGTGAGGGAAACCCAAGAAGGGTGTCCCTCGCCATTGAAATCAATAGTTTTTAAAACTTTTTCAAAGTTTCAAAAACTTAGGCGGCGGGGCGAAAAAGACTTTTTCGCCCCGCTAAGGCTCTCTGCCGCGGCAGAGAGCCTTTTTACTTGAAAAAAGCAGGATCCTATAGTATAATATATCGGCGTGAATCGACACTTATACGAACAGGACTGAATCTGTATGAAAACAAGTGATTTTAATTTTGACCTGCCCCAGGAGCTGATCGCCCAAACCCCTATCGAAAAGCGGGATGCCTCCCGGCTGCTGGTGTTGGATAAGAATAGCGGCGCCTGGGAGCACCGGCATTTTTTTGACCTGCCGGAGTATCTGCACCCGGGTGACTGCCTGATTTTGAACGATTCCCGGGTGCTGCCGGCCCGCCTTTTGGGGCAGCGCCTGCCCGGCGGCGGCGCCTGCGAGGTGCTGCTGCTCATTGACCGGGGGGAGAAGACCTGGGAGTGCCTGGTGCGCCCCGGGAAGCACCTGCGCCAGGGCGCTAAGCTCAGCTTCGGAAATGGCGAACTGACGGCGGAGGTGACCCAGGTGCTGGAGGGGGGCAACCGCCTGGTGCGGTTTGACTACCAGGGCATTTTCCTGGAGGTGTTGGATCGGCTGGGCAAGATGCCCCTGCCGCCGTATATCAAGGAGGAGCTGCAGGATCGGGAGCGGTATCAGACCGTATATTCCAAGGTGGTCGGCTCTGCCGCCGCCCCCACAGCCGGCCTTCATTTCACAAAGGAACTGCTGCAGAAGGTGCAGGATATGGGAGTAAAGGTCGGCTATGTGACGCTCCATGTAGGACTTGGCACCTTCCGCCCTGTAAAGGAAGATGACATTACAGATCATCTGATGCATAGTGAATACTGCGTGATCCCCCAGGAGACGGCGGACCTCATTAATGAGACGAAGAAAAGCGGCGGCCGGGTCATATGCGTGGGAACCACATCCTGCCGCACGGTGGAATCCTGGGCGGCAGAGGACGGAACCATGAAAGCCTCCGCCGGCTGGACCGATATATTCATCTACCCCGGTTATAAGTTCAAGGTCCTGGATGCGCTCATCACCAACTTCCATCTGCCGGAATCCACGCTCATCATGCTGGTTTCGGCCCTGGCAGGGCGGGAACATGTGCTGCGGGCCTATGAGGAGGCTGTGCGGGAAAAGTACAGGTTCTTCTCCTTTGGCGATGCCATGTTCATCCATTAAAATCTGTTTTCAGCGAGGTATCATATGGGCTTTACCGGATACTTGGCCATAATCTGTTTGGCTTTGCTGGCTTTGGATGTATTTGCATATAGACGAGCCAAAGGCAGCAAAAAATGGACGCTGTTTATAGCAATTACAGCGGTCGTGGTGATCGGGGTCATCGTTTTCGGATGCTTGTGGTTTGCGTCACCTATGTGATTTCAATTTATACTTTAAGGAGTTTATCCATGTTTAAGGTCATTAAAAAAGAGGGCAGCGCCCGGCGGGGCGAGTTCCGCTGCGCCCACGGCGGCGTGGTGCAGACACCGGTGTTTATGAACGTGGGCACCCAGGCGGCCATCAAGGGCGGGCTCAGCGCCTTTGATCTCAAGGACATCGGCTGCCAGATCGAGCTGTCCAACACCTATCATCTGCATCTGCGCCCCGGCGACGATGTGGTCAAGCAGATGGGCGGCCTGCATAAGTTTATGAACTGGGACGGGCCGATCCTGACGGATTCCGGCGGATTTCAGGTGTTTTCCCTGGCCAGCCTGCGCAAGATCAAGGAGGAGGGCGTGACCTTCGCCTCCCACCTGGACGGCCACCGGATTTTCATGGGCCCCGAGGAGAGCATGCGGATCCAGTCCAATCTCGGCTCTGATATCGCCATGGCCTTCGACGAGTGCGTGGAAAACCCGGCCACCTATGAGTATGCCAAGGCCAGCTGTGAGCGCACACTGCGCTGGCTGGAGCGGTGCAAAAGGGAGCATGACCGGCTCAACACTCTGCCGGACACGGTGAATCCCGGGCAGATGCTTTTCGGCATCAACCAGGGAGCCACCTTCCCGGACCTGCGCATTTGGCACATGCAGCAGATCGCCAAGCTGGACTGCGACGGATACGCCATCGGCGGCCTGGCGGTAGGGGAGCCCACAGAGACCATGTACGAGATCATCGAAGCGGTGGAGCCGTATATGCCGGCCGACAAGCCCCGTTATCTTATGGGCGTGGGTACGCCCAGCAATATTATCGAGGGCGTGGCTCGGGGCGTGGATTTCTTTGATTGCGTGATGCCGGCCCGCAATGCCCGCCACGGCAAGCTCTTTACCTGGCAGGGGACTATGAACATCAAGAATGCCAAATACAAGCTGGATGACGGCCCGCTGGACCCTGAGTGTGACTGTCCCGTCTGCCGCAATTTCAGCCGCGCCTACATCCGGCACCTGTTCGCCGCGGAGGAGATCCTGGCCATGCGCCTTGCGGTGATGCACAATTTGTATTTTTACAACAAACTGGCCCAAAAGATCCGGGATGCACAGGATGAGGGACGGTTCGCCGCGTTCCGGGCGGAGTTCAGTGAAAAACTCTCGCAAAAGATATGAAAAGAATCCGTGAACAACCTGAAAAACTCTTGCAATATTCCGCATGATTCTGTATAATACAGTCATATTGTAAAAAAGGAGATTATGCCCCATGTTTGAAATCGCATACGCGTCTACTTCCGGCTCCGCCTCCAGCGGCAGCGGAATGACTTCCATTTTGATGATCGTCATCATGCTGGCCATTTTCTATTTCCTGCTGATCCGCCCTGAGAACAAGCGCAAAAAGCAGGCTGAGGAAATGCGCAGCTCCCTGAAGAAGGGTGATTGGATCACCACCATCGGCGGTGTGTACGGCCGCGTGGTCGGCATCACTGACCGCACCGTGGTCATCGAGACCAGCGAGGATCGCGTCCGCGTTGAGTTTGTGAAGTCCGCCATCGGTTCCGTGGGTACCCTGGAAGAGCAGGCTGCTGCTGCCGCCGCTCCCCGCCGCGGCAAGAAGGCTGCTGCCGAGGCCAAGAACGAGGCTCCCGCCGTTGAGGAAGCCCCCGCTGCCGAGGAAACCGCTCCCGCCGAGGAGAACAAGACTGAGGAATAATCCTTTCATAAATCAGAACCTCCCCCAATATGCTGAAACAGCATGAGTTGGGGGAGGTTTTTTATGCGTATTCGGGATTGGATCAACAGGGGCGTAGGCCTGGGCCTGCTGATAAGTTTGCTCCTCTGCGCAGCCGGGGCGGCACTGGGCGCGATCTTAATAGGCCGGGAGCTTTTAACGGTGGAGTCGGCAGGGAAGTGGATGGCATTCATGTGGCTGCTGGCATCATTTGTTGGCTGTAAATTTGCTCTGCGGGGATCGCAGGGCCGGCTTCCTCACGCCGCGGTGCAGGCAGTGCTTCTGTATTTTGTTGTATGGGCTGCAGCGCTGGCTGTCAGTGCCGTGCCGGACTTTCGGTCAAACGGATGGTATATTACGGGCGCTATCTGGGGCGGTGCGGCCTTGGCGGCATTGATGCCGGACGGCAAAAGAAAGCGCGCCAAAAGGAAACCTAAATCCCGTAGGGGGAGGGCACACAAAGGACACTAATAGTCAATTTTACCAAAAATGCGAAACGGTCAAATATTTTTCTCCCGCCGCCAGGATTCGATCACTTTCTTATGGGACGCAAGATGTTGTGTGGTACATCTCGGGAGGAACAATATTTGGATAAAAAACAGGCTGGACGAACCGCTCCGCTCTCTTGTTGATGCAGTTAACATAACGCAGTTTACATAATATTTTGGCATAAATAGAGAAAATGCGGAATCTGCCGCATTTCTCTTGCCCTTTTGAGGAAAAAGGCTTATAGTATAGATGTTTTCTTCTAAAGAAGATGCTCGTCTCATAGAATATCACGAGGTGAGTATCACATGAGAAAAAGTCGTTTGCCCAGGGCTGCGAGAGTCGGGCCTCGGATCGATCCGGCGGTCTTCTTTTTTAGTGTTTCCTTTTTGCTGGGTGGTATCGCCGGATATTTTTCCTGCCGTGCCATGGGCATCGACGCGGAGATCCGGACCTATCTGACCCGGTATGCGGAGGTCCTGTCCTCCGGCGGCGCCATCACGGCCGCTTCCGTTTTAAGCGTTGCCGCCGCCTATTACCGGGTGCCCTGCGTGGTTTTTCTTTGCCGGTCATTTCGCCGCGCGTTCTATTGGCATTGCGGTGTTTTCCTGTTAGAGGGCTTCCTTCTGTCCTTTGCTGTGTCCAGCCTGACACTGGCGCTGGGCCGGACGGGCGTGCTTGTTTCTCTTTGCGTTTTCGGTGTCCGGCTTCTTTTCGTTCTGCCGGTCTCACTTTCTTTGGCCCTGCTGGGCCGTTCCGCGGGTGAGGAGAGCTCCGGGCGGCGAATGACCCGGTCCGGGCGGAAACGTGAGAGCAATCGGCTCCGCTTTTTATTTGTTTATCCCGCGCTCCTGGCGCTGGGCGTCATGGTAGAACTAACATTTGTACCCAAGCTGGCAGCCTTTGCGCTGCTGCATATTTCATGAAAGGGAGGTGAGAGTGTGACGGATTATTTGGCGCTCTACCGCAGCTATCTCACAACTGAAAAGCGCATGTCCGCAAACACTGTCAGCTCCTATATGCGGGATCTGAGTCAGTATGACCAGTGGCTCAAGCAGAAGAAGACCGACCTGAAGCGCGCCAAGAACATCCTTTTGCAGGAGTATGTGAAGCGGTTGGAGCAGTTGGGCAAGTCTCCGGCCACCATGAGCCGGTTTCTGGCCTCCTCCAAATCTTTTTATGCCTACATGTTTGCCAAGGGTTACATAAAAACCAACCCCACTGCCGCGCTGAAAGCGCAGAAGGTGCAGCGAAAATATCCGGAGATCCTGACCAATAAGGAAGTAGAGCTATTTTTGGAGCAGCCGAAGTGCGTGGATGAAAAGGGCTTTCGGGATCATGCCATGCTGGAGCTGCTGTATGCCACCGGCATCCGGGTCTCGGAGCTGATCGACCTGGACGTGGATGACCTGAATCTGCCCGCCGGCCTCGTTGTGTGCCGCAGCAAAGGGAAAGAGCGGAGCATCCCTCTGTACCCCGGCGCGGTGAAGGCGCTGCAGGATTATGTGCAGCACATCCGGGAGCGCATCGTCACCAATGATGAGGAAAAGGCCTTGTTCGTCAATATGAACGGCGAGCGAATGACCCGCCAGGGCTTTTGGAAGATCATCAAATTCTACCAGGAAAAAGCAGATATCAAGAAAGACATCACGCCCCATATGCTGCGCCACTCCTTTGCGGCGCACCTGCTGGAAAACGGCGCGGACCTCCATTCCATTCAGGAGATGCTGGGCCATGCGGATATTTCCTCCACACAGATCTATACGCATATCGTTAAAAAACAGCTGAAGGACGTCTATCAAAAGGCGCACCCCCGCGCATAACAGAAAAAACTCCCGACGGATAAAATCCGTCGGGAGTTTTTTAAGTTGTACTTCAGAGAATTTCCTTTATGGAGACCGCGATCTGGTCGCCGGTAAGCCCGTACTCCCGCAGCACATCAGCCGCCTTGCCGGACTGACCAAACTGGTCATTCACGCCGATTTTCTTGAACTTGCAGTTGACCTTACCCATGAGGACCTCGGCCACCGCATCGCCCAGGCCGCCGATGACGCTGTGCTCCTCCACAGTGACCACCTTGCCGCACTTTTGGGCGTATTCCGTGACGCAGGCGGCGTCGATGGGCTTGATGGTGTGCACGTTGATGACCGCTGCATCCACGCCCTCATCAGCCAGCAGCTTGGCAGCTTCCAAAGCCTCAGCTACCATCAGGCCGCAGGCAAAAATAGCCACATCCTTACCCTCGCGGAGCACGTTGGCCTTGCCGATCTCAAAGGGATAGTCCTCCTCGAATACAGGGGTGGCCAGGCGGGCGGTGCGCATATAGGCAGGCCCCTGGAACTCCGCCAGGGCGAAGGTGGCCTTGCGGGCCTCATTGGCATCGGCGGGGACGATGACCGTCATCCCGGGGATCAGCCGCATGAGGCCGATGTCCTCCAGGCACTGGTGGCTGCCGCCGTCCTCGCCCACGGAAACGCCGGCGTGGGAGCAGCAGATCTTCACGTTGAACTTGGGGTAGGCAATGGAGTTGCGGATCTGCTCATAGGCCCGGCCTGCACCGAACATGGCAAAGGTGGAGCAGAAGGGGATCAGCCCCATGGTGGACAGGCCTGCACCGATGTCCATCATGTTGCACTCGGCAATGCCGCAGTCGAAGAAGCGGTCGGGATAGGCGGCCTTGAAATATTTGGTCATGGTAGCGCCGGCCAGGTCGGCGTCCAGGACGACGATCTTGTCATTGGCAGCGCCCAGCTCTACAAGAGCCTTGCCGTAAGCTTCACGGGTTGCGATTTTTTCACTCATGGTTTCAGCCCTCCAGTTCCTTCAATGCCTGCTCGCGCTGTTCGGCGTTGGGCGCCTTGCCGTGCCAGCCCACCTGATTCTCCATAAAGGAAACGCCCTTGCCCTTGACCGTGTGCCCCAGGATGCACTTGGGTACGCCGGGCGTGTGAGGCGCGGCCAAAGCCGCCTCAACGGCGTCCAGGTCATGGCCGTTGACCTCGTACAGATCAAAGCCGAAAGCCTTTATCTTGGCGGGCAGGTCGCCCAGGGACATGACCTCGTCGTTGCTGCCGTCGATCTGCAGGCCGTTGTTGTCGATGATGACCGTCAGATTGTCCAGCTTGTAGTGAGCGGCGGACATAAATGCCTCCCAAATCTGCCCCTCCTGGCACTCGCCGTCACCCAGCAGGGTAAAGACCTGCGTGTCCTTGCCCAGCTTTTTGGCGCCCAAAGCCATGCCCACAGCGATGGAGCAGCCCTGGCCCAGGGAGCCGGTGGAGGCATCCACGCCGGGAACCTTCTTGCAGTCCGGATGTCCCTGCAGGATGCTGTGGAGCTGGCGGAAGTTGGCGTATTCGCTGCGGTCAATAAAGCCCAGGCTGGCCAAAACCGCGTAGTAGCAGGGGGCACTGTGGCCCTTGCTGAGCACAAAGCGGTCCCGCCCATCCCACTTGGGATTCTTGGGATCCAGCCGCATGTGGTTATAAAAAACGCTGGTCATAAGCTCCACGGCAGACAGGGAACCACCGGGATGCCCACTGCCGGCATTGGCCGTCATAGTGATGATGTCGCGGCGCACCTGCCTGCAGATTTTGGAAAGTTCAGCCGTATTCATGAGAAACCTCCAATTCAATATATTGCATACAAAAATATGGTACATCATTTGCCGAGTAAAGTCAAGATTTGCCGTGCCTGAGCTATCCAAAGTTTTTACTTGAGACTTCATTGCCCAAAACTTTCGAGGGATATAACTCCAAATGACTAAAAGCCCAGCTTTTAACATGCCTTTTAGCCCAAAACCATTGCGCTGCAACGCTTTTTTACTTATAATTGATGTGTCAACGCGATACGTATTGTAACTGAGATTTATAAATCAGAGGTTGGAGGGATTAAGGTTGATTAACAATTTGATGTATATTGAACTCAAGACGGGATATTCTGATGACGGGCCGGCGTGGATTGGATATGTCAGGACTTCAAAAAGCAAGAAAACAGTTTATTTTAACGACCGTGCTTTTCAGAAGAAAATTGGTAACTATTCAAACTATATAGACATTGAAAATGGTGATGAATATTGGATTTCCGGAATAAAAAAGGCGGAAAGTAATCGCCATTGGGCTGGGCATGGGAAAATTAAGATTGACCGCAGAGCTGTCACTGAATATCTTTCGCTGATAGGAGAAGAGAAATTGCCATTAAATTTATTTGAACTGGTGGATATTGAAGATAAATTCCCAGTGCAGAGAGTAAATGAGTTTTTAAATGGAAAGAGATAGAGAATCCGGCTTTACGCAGAATTATATTTAAGCCCCCTCGTGAGGTCGATTCTCACGAGGGGGCTCTGTGCTATTCAAGCGTTGAGAGCGCCACTGTCTGCGGCAACACCTGTAGAAACTTGCGGATACGTTGAATCTGCCCCGCAAAAGTTAATAGCCCATGCCGGCGCCCGTACAATATTTTCCATCGGCAGGGAGGGGGGAAAGGAAGACTTATTCCTCGATTTTTCCTTTGATTTTAACATGTGACAAGGGGTTTGCCTTTGCAGCAATCCGGAGGGATTCATTGTCAATGTGCGTATAAATCTCCGTGGTATTCAGGTGTTCGTGCCCCAGAACTTCCTGCACGGCCTTTACATCCACGCCGTTTTGCAGCATGAGGGTCGCGGCGGTGTGGCGCAGCTTGTGCGCGGAATACATTTGGCTGTCCAGTCCGGCGTCTGCCAGGTGTTTTTTTACCAGGTTGTGTACAGTAGCCCGGCTGATTCTCTGGTGATTGCGGGAAACAAACAGGGCGTCCTGATCTTTTCCGCCCACCACAGGCCGCACCTTCAGATATGCGTCCAGCGCATCCTTGCAGGCCTCATTCAGGTAGACAATGCGCACTTTGTTGCCTTTGCCCAGCACCCGGAGGGCGTCATCCTGAATATCGGATCGATTCAGGCCGATGAGCTCGGAGATCCGCAGCCCGCAGTTCAGGAAAAACGTCAGGATGCAAAGATCACGCTCCCGATTCGGTCCATCCACACTTTCCAAAAGCTGGATGCTTTCATCCAGGGTCAGATAGTGGGGAAGTGATTTTTTGATTTTCGGTGAATCAATGTCCCGGATCGGGTTTTCCGGCAGCAGATGTACCTTGTTGCATAGATAGTTAAAAAATGAACGAAGTGTAGCAACTTTCCGGGCCCGGGATGCCGCCGAAAGGCCCTTGGCAGAATTTTCGCTGTTGGGCTGCCGGGGTCGCTCGCGGCTGAGGTACGCCAGGTAGCTGTAAACATCCGTCAGCGTGATAGAGCTGATAAATTCAATGCCAATATCACGGATGTCGATCTGATCCAATTCGCAGCCCGCGAGCTCCGGCTCGCGGAGCTGCTTGATGTACCGCAGGAAGTTGCGAAGATCCAGATAATATTCATCCACAGTTTTTTGCGAGTGCGCCTTGACCGTCTCGTGGTAAGATAAAAATTCCAGCAGGATCCTGGGTGAATCCGCGCGGTAATCCATAGCCATATAGGTAAACCTCCGGGTGATTCATATCAAATGTGAAGCGCTGTGCTATTTAGTAGTATAGCATGGTATAGTTTATTTTTCCAGTCATATATGTTTTTCTCCTCCATCCAATTAAACAAAATTTTTATTTTGTTTAATTGACAGTATGGGAAGATTTGAAAGCGGCTGCACCTCCCTGGGCTGTCTGATGGGCATACCGGACACGTCTAACGCGTCAACTAAACAAAATAACTGTTCTTGTTTAGTTTGTTATTTACGGTGGCCAACGTGGATGCAGTGTCTACCGGAATAGTTGCTCAACGATAGCAACGTTTATCGAAACCAGCGTGTGTGCCTGTGTACACACACGCTGGTTTTTCTTACCGCATCGGGACAGCTCATAAGGCACCTCTATTGCAGGACTTCTCTACCCTCTGCAACATCAAAAAAAGCCAAAAGCACCGGCTGAGGTGCCTAAATTTCCTGATTAGGGGTCTCTCCTCCCCTTTTTGTGCAGAAAAAATACCGGGAAGCAATATGCTTCCCGGTATTTTTCTTGTGATTTCAGCAACCCTTGATGCAGCGCAGGACGGCCATGAGGATGGAGTAATACTTGCTGTCAGGCGTATCGGCACGGCTGGTGATGACCACCGGGCAGGAGGCGCCGCAGATGGTGCTGGCCATGGTCTTGCCGGCTATGTAGGTGCAGGCCTTGTAGAGCACATTGCCGATCTCGATGAAGGGAACCAGCAGGATATCCGCCTGGCCGGCCACGGGGTCGTGGATGGCCTTATGCTTCACAGATTCCATGGAAATAGCGCCGTCCAAAGCCAGGGGGCCGGAAATGATGCAGCCGGGAACGCCACGCTTGGCGATCTCAGCGGCGGTGACGGTGCTGGCCATCTTCTCGGTGACATTCTCAACGGCGGAGAGGACGGCTACCTTGGGGCAATCGTTGCCCAGGGCCTTGGCCACGGGCAGGGCATTTTCCACGATGCCGATCTGCGTCTCCACATCGGGATTGATGTTGATGGCGGCATCGGTGATCATGATGAAGCGGCCCTCGTACTCGAAAATGCCGCACTGGCTCACCAGACGGCGGCCGCTGGCGGGGATCAGGCCGGTCTCACGGTTCAGGATGGCGCGGGCGAAGTTGGAGGTCTGCAGGATGCCCTTCATGGGGATGTCGGCCTTCCCTTCCTTCACCAGCTTAATGGCAATTTTGGCGGATTCCAGCTCCTCGCCGTCAAAGTCGATGATCTCGTAATCGGTCTCGCTCTCGCCCATGTCGTGGAGCATCTGGATGATCTCGGCCTTTTTACCGATGAGCGTACCCTCCACCACGCCTCTGCGCTTGGCATTGACCACAGCGCTCAGGGCCGGTTCGTCATGGGCGTTGGCCAGAGCGATGCGCTTTTTCATATTCTGAGACAGAACATAGGACTCGATTTCCTTAAAGGTTGTAAACATACTTTCTTCCTCCCTGTATACAGGATTTTTATAAGCTGATTATACGCCCAATTTACGGTAAAAACAACAGAAAATCTTATGCTATGGCGGATTAAAAGAATTGACTTGTAATTCGCCTGCCTATGCTGTATACTATAAACAATACATTGGGAGGTTGGGCTATGATTTGGAATATATTCTTTTACGCTGTCATCGGGGTGGGTGCGCTGCTATTCTTTGGCCTGCTCTATTACCGGATCGACTGGGCCCGCCATCCGGAAAAGTACAAGGATCTTGAAAAAGACGAAAAGAGCGAATACTGGGACAAGAAGAAAAAGGACCAGCAGATGCGCGAAAAGAAAGCCAAGGACAAGGCGAAGGCTATGAAGCACCAGCGCCGGGTGGACAAGATCAACCACTACCGGGCCGTGGCCGGAAAAAAACCGCTGGATCAGAATCTGAAAGAGAAAAAATAAGTTAACGGGTAGGCGAACGCCTACCCGTCTTTTTGTGCGGCTGGCTCCCTCACTTTGTTCAATAACTCACTGCACAGGGCGCCGCTGATAATCAAGAATGCGCCCAAAACTTGGAGAGAAGAAAGTTTCTCATGCAGCAGCAAAGCGGAGAAAACCACCGCGGAAAGAGGCTCCATATATCCGCAGATCGATATGGTCTGCGCATATAACTGCGCTATGGATGAGAAAAAAAGCCAGCAGCCAATACCGGTATTTAAAAAACCGAGAATACAGATCCAAGGGACATCGGTCCAGCTTAATTGAAAATAAACACCCTGCCTGGCAACCATGAAAACGGTCACTATGGAGCACGCGGAAAGCAGCTGAATGATGGCCCTTTCTACGCTGCTCACATCTTTGGCTTTCTTGTTCAGGATAATCATCCCCGCATATGCGATGGCCGATGCAAGTGCCGTAAAAACACCCGCCCAGCACCTTCCAGCCAGAACGAAATGTCCGTTAAGCAAGATAATCCCGCAAAGCACGACTGCAAAGGAAATTGCCTTTACAGTGCTTATTTTTTCTGAAAATAATAAAGGGGACAATGCGATTACAAAAACAGGGGCGCAGTAATACAGCAGTGTAGACACGCCCACACCGATCTGTGTGTATGCCTGAAACAAAAAGACCCAACTCACGCCCATAGCTATACCGGAGAAAATCAGCAATCTGACATTTTTGTTTCGAAAATCTATTTTTACCCTGTTGCCTTGTGTTCTGAATATTACCGTCAATAAGAGACTGCCCAGCATACAGCGAAAGAAGACAATCTCTATACTGTCTGTATGGATCTGATTTGCAACAATACCGTTGCTTCCAAAGAGAAAGAGCGAAATAAATAAGTTTCTATACGCGCGTTTCATATATCCTCCCAATTGGGTTGCGTTTCATTTGCTTTAAGTATACAATAGAGACTAACATTTGAAAAGCGAATATTATTCATACAGTGCAGCACAAATTGTTATGAGGTGACGATCAATGGATTTAAATATTTTAAAATATTTGGCTTTTGTGAAAACAGCGTTTTATGGGAGCTTTACCAGGGCAGCAGAGCATTTGAATTACTCCCAGTCCGGCGTCAGCCGCATGGTGAATGATCTGGAGCGGGAATGCGGCATGCCACTGTTGATCCGTTCACGGTCGGGCATAACACTGACCGCTGAGGGCACAGCGCTTCTTCCATATGCAAAAGCGCTGTGCCGTGAGTACGAAAATTTTTCTTTGCAGGTTATGGATCTGCAAGGAGCCCAAACCGGGGTCATCCGCATCGGCACAGTATCCAGTATTGCAACGCACTGGCTTCCTAATGTGATCCGGTTTTTTCGGCAGGACTTCCCCGGCATTGAATATGAGCTTCTTATGGGGGATTATGAGGATTTGACACATTGGATCAACAACGGTCAGGTTGACTGTGCCTTTATGAGAATCGACCCTACATCCGCACTGGAGGTAATTCCCTTGGCAGATGACCCGCTCCGGGTCGTCTTGCCTGTGGGGCACCCATTGGCTTCAAGGGACTTTGTTTCGTTAAAGGATTTGAGCAATGAACCATTTTTGCTGGTAGAAAACAACAAATCCAAAGCCGATGTCTCGCAGCTGCTGGAGATGTATCACATGTCTGCCAATGTGTTCTTTAAGACTTGGAATGATTATGCAGTCTTGTCCATGGTCGAAAGCGGTCTAGGTGTCAGCATATTACCTGAATTGATTCTGCGGCGGATCCCTTTTCGGGTCGTCATTCGACCGCTCCAAGAGGATTACCCAAGAAAAATTGGCGTTGTCCTACCGAAAGGATCCTATATCTCCCCCGCCATGAAGCATTTTTTGGATTATTTGAAATACAGAGAAGATGGGATCGAATGATATGGCCAATGAAAAAGACGGACAGTTTTGTCCGCCTTTTTTATTGATCACATACCGTCTTTGCCGGCAAGCAGCCGGAGGGCCTGGCCGACGTTCTTTACCGGGATCAGCTGGAGCTTTCCCGGTGCGCGGAGCTTATCCGCCTGCTGTGCCGGGATAATGCAGCGGGTGAAGCCCAGGCGCTGCACTTCGGCCAAGCGCTGCTCCATGTGGCTGATGCTGCGTATCTCGCCGGAAAGGCCTACCTCCCCCATAGCCGCCAGTTTGGTGGGAATGGGCTTATCTAAATAGCTGGAGGCAACGGCGGTGAGAACAGCCAGGTCGGAGGCGGGCTCGTCTAAGGTCAGGCCGCCGATGATATTGAAGTAGGCATCACATTGGGAGACCTTCAGCCCGCCGCGCTTTTCCAGCACCGCCAGGAGCATGGCGGCCCGGTTGGAATCCAAGCCGTTACAGGTGCGGCGGGGATAGTTGGCGTTGGACGGGGCCACCAGGGCCTGCACCTCGGCAAGGACCGGCCGCGCGCCTTCCATCACGCAGGTGACGCAGGAGCCGGGGGCATCCTCAGGACGGCCGGAGAGGAGCATTTCCGAAGGATTCGCCACCTCCCGCAGGCCGCTATCCAGCATCTCAAACACGCCGATCTCGTTGGTGGCACCGAAACGGTTTTTGGCGGCCCGGAGGATCCGATAGGCCATGTGCTGCTCCCCCTCAAAGTAGAGGACGCAGTCCACCATGTGCTCCAAAACCTTTGGCCCGGCAATGAAGCCGTCCTTATTCACGTGGCCTATGACGAAAACAGTCACATTTCCCTCTTTGGCCAGCTGCATCAGCTTCATGGTGCAGTCCTTCACCTGGCCCACGCTGCCTGCCGGAGAGTTCAGCTCGTCGTTATACAGGGTCTGAATGGAGTCCACAATGAGAACATCCGGCTGCTCCTGCTGCACGCACTCCAGCACGTCACCCAGATTCGTCTCGGACAGGACATAAAGGCTGCTGCTCTCTGCCTGCAGCCGCTTGGCGCGCAGCTTCAGTTGGTGGACAGACTCCTCACCGGATATGTACAGCACGCGAAACTGCTCGCCCAGCTTCTTGCAGATCTGCAGCATCAGGGTGGATTTGCCGATTCCGGGGGCGCCGCCTACCAGGACCAGGGAGCCTTTCACGGCACCGCCGCCCAAAACGCGGTCCAACTCGCCCATGCCGGTGGAAAATCGGATCTCCTCATCCTCACGCAAATCTGTAATGCTTTCTGCCTTTACAGGGAGCCTGTTTAAAAGGTTTTTTGACTTACCGGAGGGACGTTTTTCCTCCGGCTGCTCTACGATGGAGTTCCAGGCACCGCAGGCGCTGCAGCGCCCGGCCCACTTGGGCGTTTCATTTCCGCATTCTGTACAGTAGAATATGGTTTTCGCCTTCATTGTCGATTCTCCGTTCTGCTCTGTAAATATCCGGACACGATGGCGGCGGAAAGACGCCGCTGGTGATCGTCCGTTTGCAGAAGCTCCGCTTCTGCGGGGTTGGATAGAAATCCGCACTCCACCAGGATCCCGGGTCTGCGGATATTCTTCATGAGATATATGGAATCATCCATCTGTTTGGCATTTTTCCCATGGCCCTGGTTGACGGCGCTGTTCAGTGCCTGCTGCACGGAGACGGCCATCTGCTGCGCCGGCTCCACCGTGTTATAGAAAACCTGTGCGCCGCGCACCTTGCTGCCGGGCAGGCTGTTTTGGTGGATGCTGAGGAGTATGCTCCCGGCGGTATCATTCACCAGTTTGACTCGGTTGGACAGATCGGATACCTTTTTCTCCCGCAGGGTCTGCGCGTCCGGAGAGTATATGGCCTCCTCCCCTTCCCGGGTCATGATGGTCTCCCGGCCCACAAAGGCAAGCAGCAGCTGCATTTTTTGCGCGATAGCCAAATTGATGTGACTCTCCGGCACGCCCGATGCGGACACAGCTCCGCCGTCTTCCCCGCCGTGACCGGCGTCTATTACCAGGACCGCCTGCGCGGTGACCGGTTCCGGAGAGACCGCCGGCTTGTCCCGGTACACAGAACAAACATATACGGCGGCAGCCGCCGCAAGAATTATTGCCCCGCAGATCACGGCGGCTGTTCTTTTTTTCATTAATACGATCACAGCGCAGCACCCCTTTCGGGTCAATATATGCGCTCTGATTCAAAGCTATTCTATCATATTTGGCAGCGTTTTGGAATCCCCTGTCCCCTATTCTTTTGCCCCGGCATAAAATGGGTTGTTCCTAAGCGGAACAGAACTCTATAAGGAGGAGAAGTATTTGTATTCGGAAAAATCAGTTGCAGGGATGGAGACAGCCAACTGCACAATGCAGCAGGGCTCGCTGCCAGGTGCTTGTGCATCGTTGGCTTTTCCCTATATCCCCATGCAGGGCAAAAATCCCAAGCAGTATGACCGGCGCGAAGCCCTGCAGCAGGGGACGCTGTTTCCCGGTCTGGACCTGCCATTTCAGCGGGAACTAAAGAGCCGGTTTCCAGCCGTGAACAGTGCGCTTTCCGAACTGATGGCTCTTGATTTTGCCGTGGATGAGTTGGGGTTATACCTGACGACCCATGCCGACGACAAGGAAGCACTGGAGCTGTATTGGAGCTATATTGCCCTGGCCCAGGAGGGGCGCAAGCGCTACCAGGAAACCTATGGGCCGGTGCTGCAAACCGATATAACACCCGGGAGCTACCGCTGGCTCAATGACCCGTGGCCCTGGGACGAAGGAGGAAATAGCTGATGTTTGTGTATGAAAAAAAGCTGCAGTATCCTGTGCGCATCGCAAACCCCAATCCGAAGCTGGCGGCGGTCATTATCAGTCAGTATGGTGGCCCTTACACCATTAAACTACAAATACAAAAACAAGAGGCAGGCACTTGTTGGTGCCTGTCTCTTGTTTTTTACCGTCTTCAGTGGTTAGATTTCCCCTTTTCCCCAAAAACATGATGCAGCGTAACGGGCGTATCGTCCTCGGTAGCGCACACAAATGTTGGGGCCACCCATTTCAGGATCAGTTTGCGTTCTTCCGGCGCAGATTTGGAGCCGGTCCAAAAGCTGTGCCAATGCCCACGCCGCATATGGGGCCGCGGCGAGCTGTGCGTCCCACCGGGGCCGGCGCTTAATGCGATCTTTTTCCGATGCGCTCTTACAGCATTGCCGATCCGCACGCCCACATCCCACTTCCGGATCTCAGCGTAGCGGTCCTTGATCGTTGCAGCCCTCCGGGTGTAGACTGCCTGTTCCGAGTTTGGTGCAATCTCTGCGTTCTGCGCACAGAGATAGAGGACGAGCTGCAGGGCCCGGCTATAGACCTGTGCAGTCTCGCTTTGCGCTTTTGCCTCCGTAAATAGCGCGCGGCGTAATTCGTGCTGACCATCCGGCACATTGGCGTATGCTTCATTCAGTGTCCGCTGGATGCTTTCCTCTATCGTTCCCGCATCTATGTGTATGGGGACGCCGGCCGTTTGCCCGTCCGTCATCAAAAAAAGAAGCCGGAGTTCTCGCTCCTGTGTGTTGGCATCATATTCCAAGTGGGCAAAAAAGCCGTGATACGGTGTCCCCCAGAACTCTGTACCTGGCGCAAACTGCACATAAAAGCATGGATATGGCAAATGCATAAGCGCTTCGGGGTCCAGTTTTAGATCGTCCGCCTGCTCAAAGAGCAGCCTCTGCATATCCGCATCCATCACAAATACCTCTTTTGCCATCCGCCAAGGGGCCAAGGCTGCAATAACCTGTGCGGCCTGGATTGCGTCCGCGCGACCGTCGTATGTGTCAGGGTAGGCCCTGGATGCCGCCGCACAGGCTGCGGCCATAGGTGCATAGCACCATGCCGTCCATGACGGTAGCCCGCCCTGCCCATTTGCGGCGTGGAATCGCTCCATATCGGCCCACGCGGTTGGGAATGCGCTGGTGGTTTCTTTTAGCAGTGACAGCGGCGGATATTCATGATTATTCCTCTTTGCCATATTTTCCCTTTTTCAGCTCCCGTTTAATCAGCATTTCGATGTAGTTTGACACGCTGCGGCCATCCGCTTCTGCGGCGGCCTGCAGCTGGGCTTTGAGATCCGGCGCAATCCGAATATCGAGACGTTCAGTGTTCATTTTAAATCCTTTCCGTTCTTTGTTGTACTTATAGTGTACTTCCTCCGCACATGCGACGCAACACGCAAGTTGCACAAACCTCCTCCAGCTTTTTGTGTAAAATATAAAAGCCGCGCCCTGTTAGGCACGGCTTTTGACTGTGGCTATTATGTAATTACCGGATATACCCATCGAATCCGGCATCTTTCAGCCGCTGGAGCATCTTCTCGGCATTGGCGCGGCTGGCAAAAGCGCCCACCTGCACCCGGTAGAGCTTGTCGGTGGTGGCTGCTGGCTTGGGCTGCTCCGGGGCCTTGTAGGTCACGCCGAAGTAGTCGCAGATGCCCCGGGCGATGGCCTCGCCGATGTCGGCGGTATGCTCCACGATCCACTGGGCGGTGGCGGCGTTGTCGTGGAACTCGCACTCCACATAGGCCGTGGGTGCGCTGGGGATCACGATCTCATCGTAATCGTTAACCTGCACGCTCTCACTGGTGCCGGGGGTAATGGGGGCCAGGCGCTTAAAAATCGCATTGGAGATTTTGTAGCCCTCGCCCCGGGTATTGTAGCAGAAGATCCTGGTGCCGCCGACCTTGCCGTTAAAGGCATTGGTGTGGATGGGGATATGCGCCTTTGCCCCAAACTGATTGGAGGCAGCACAGCGGGCGGCAATGCCTTCAGAGGGGCTGGCCACCATCACATTAAACTTGCCGGTGCGTACCAACGCTGCCCGGCAGGCCTCGGCGATTTTGGGGCACTGCTCTCCTTCCGTGGTGTTGCCATAGGCATAGCGGTTGTCCGTCTGCCGGCTGGGGGAAAGATAAATATTATTCGCATTTTTCACCAGCGGTTTCACCGCCGAGATGTTCTGCAGCCGGTACAGGCTCCCCTCCTTGGCGTCCCCGGTCTTGGCCTGCCGGTCCTGCGAATCCGTCTCGATGGGGAAATAGTTCTGCTCGGTAAAGCCGCGGTAGCCGAAGCGGGCCATGGTCACGGCGTTGCCCCAGGCCGATCCCTGCTCCGTCATGAACTTCTGCATGGCGTCCGCAATTCTTTTCTGTTCCGGCGTCAGCAGCTTCAGCAGCTGCCCCAGGGATTCCTCCGTCAGCTTATACTGCTTATCCTGTGTCAGGCTGCGCTTGCGGATCCTGTCTCCCAGGGTGTCCGTCAGCTCAATGGCCGCCGGCCGGATGCCGCCGCCCAGCAGATGCCCCAGGGCCTGCTTGCGCTTGGACAGGCAATACAGGCTCATCAGCTGCGCCGTTGTCAGTGTAGCGGTCACCGTTGCGCCGTCCGGGTCGGTCAGCTCCACCTTGTGTGTCTCGGTGTCCCACTTCCTGGCCACGACATCCTTGATGAGGTTTCGGCGGAAGTCCAGGATGATCTTCATGTTAAAGGCCAGCTTGTCCCATCCGTCCTGCAGCCCCTCGAATACGGCCTTGCCGCCCTCGCCGAAGCGCTGGAAGGCATACCACGGCAGCGTGTTGTCCCACAAGGCGAACTGCTCCACGCCCTTCGCCTTGTCCTGGTGCTGCCCCAGGCGGTCCATCGCTTCAATGGAGTCCTCCGCCGCATCCGCCACATAGGCAAATCGCCGGTTCACGAACATCTCGTTCATTTTGGTCACGCTGCGGCTCATGACCGACAGGATCACGTCCAGCTCCTTCAGGTCATTCAGGTCCATTTCCCGCACAATGTCCGTTTTCAGGGGGTGCTTCTCCATGGCCAGCTTTACCCGGTCCACATGCACGCCCAGCATGCTCTCAAATCCCGCCGGAAGGTCCAGATACCCCTGGAACAGGTCTGTCCCCTCTCCCGTATCGTCGAACAGCTTCTGTGCCGCCAGGGCGTTCTGCAGGCCCTGCATCGCCTCGCAGTACCTTTGGTCCGCCCGGGTCTTGCGCCCGCCCTTTCTTGCGGAGTTGGAGTAGAAGTTCAGCGACTCCAGCAGCTCCCCGATGGGCTTCTTCAGCGCCTCCGGGATGTGCTTCTTGTCGGTGTTGGTGTTCATGTACTCCAGCAGGCGTTTGGCGTTGCGCTCCACCTTCCGCCGGGTCACGTCCAGCATTTCCTGCTTCTCCCGCGCCTCCCGGAATTCAGCCCGGGCCCTGCTGTCCGCCTCTCGCTCCACAATACTCCGGGATTTTTTCAGCAGCGCCTTTACCTGCGGCACGGACTCGAGCTTATAGGCCTCCGCCTCCAGCCGTTGGATCCTGCCCTTTTGGGTCTCGGTGCGGTTCCTGTTTTGGGCCAGCTCAAACCGCTCGTCCTTGGTCAGCTCTTTCGCCTTCCGGCCGGCCAAGAGAGTCTCCCGCTCCTCCTGCAGGGCCTCCAGCTCTGCGTTGGCCTCGTCCAGCTGCACCAGCTTCCGCCGGAGTACGTCAAACCGGTTCAGGTCCTCCACGCTCCATCGCTGGCTCCTGTCCCTTTGGGCCATGTCCGCCGCCATGCGCAGCACGTCCCGGTCCGACAGCCGCGGGTCGCGCTGCTGGTTTTGGGCTCTATTATCCGTTTCAATTTTTACCACGGAAGAAAATGGCACGCCTTGGATGTTGACAAAACCTTTTTTGTAGGATATACTACCTATGTAACCGTTGCGGAGAAGATCTATGGGCGCTAAGATGCCCATAGGCCGAAGAACCGCAGCGGTTCTTTTTTTGTCCGCAAACAAGACATCGCTACCCATCAGGAATTTTCTTCCTACTTGCTCTGCCGTAGCAGTTTGGCTTTCCGTTTTCGTGTATGCGCTGGTCACTTTTTGCATCCCGTCTACAACAAAGCCCTTCCCTCTCGGAAGGAGATCCATCGCTGCCAAAATTGGCCTTCCGTTCTGCGCCCGGTATGTCCCCAGCACCACAAGGCTGTTGGTCCTGGTTTTGCTTTTCAGCACCATGGCTGGGTCCTCCAGAATTTGGGGGACCTTTTTGATTTCCGCCAGCGTCATCTCCGGGTGGTCCTGCAGGATCTTTTGGATCTTGTCCCCCTCCATGTAGATGTCGCTCTCGATGGCGCCCAGGCCCTGCAGCACCGGCCCCGTGCTGCCCAGGGTGAACCGCACGCCCTCCGGCATGCCTTCCTTGGCCCAGCTGTCGATCTCCTTGGAAAAGCTCTCCCGCACAGAGAACCGCACCTCGCCGCCAGTGCGGTCTTTACACAGTTTTACCCATGCAGCCTTAACAGCGTCGTAGTCGCGGAACATGGGCCGAAGCAGGTCGTCGTTCACACCTTCGTGGATATCTCCGCTGATGTAGGCAATAATCTCCTCCATCAGTTTCGTGTACTGCGTCTCATCGGACAAGTCTGCCTCGTCACCAAGATACGCCTCGGAAATCGCTGACTGATATCCTATAAATTCCTTGCTGGAGAAGTTTAAGTTATCAGTCACAACATCCTCAAAGGCTCTTCTCGCCGAAAGTCCATACCACAAGTGGAATGCCTCATGTCCTGCAATATTTCTCGGAGCCAGCGACGCAGCAGTGTTGATTAGAATTCTCTCCTTTTCAACCGCAGTAGCTTGTGGAACCCTCCTCGCAGACGAGATTCCATCCAGGTTCCAGAGAATGTCGCCGTCGACAATCTCCGCATCGATGCCCAGCTCAGTTAGTTCTTTTTGAATCTGTCGGGCATTTTCTCTGGCATATTCCCAGCGAACGGATCGGTATCCGTAAGCTGCGGATTTTCCCTCAAAGACTTGATAGCCTTCTTCCACCGCTCTTCGAAGGAAAGCTCCTCTGTCTTCCTTTCGTGCTTTTCCATTTTCCAAATCCTCCTTCAATGAAGCATTAACCGCTCCCATTTTATCATCGTCGCGCATACCTTTCAAGGGCTTTTCGCCCGGCTTGATGCTCTCACTGGTCCCGATCCGTGCCTGCTGCCGGCTCTCCGCCGGAGCTGCCTCACGCGCCGCCCCCCGGTTATTCCTGGCGGCGTCCATTAGGGCGTTGTCCCAAATTTCCTGCAGCTCCTGGGCGTATTGCATCATGGCGCGGCTCTCCGTGCGGTCCGCCTGCAGGCCCTCCAGGGCGATCTTTAGGTTTTCCACCCATTCCCGCAGCCAGTCCCGGATCTTTTCCGCCAGGCTGCGGTTTTCCTTTGCCAGCTGCTCCACCGCCGTGCTGTCTTTGAGCATCATCTCGCAGGCGTCGGCCACTACCTCGTCCACGGCCTCGTCGTAGTCCAGGCCCGGCTCCCGGCGCTGTTTATCCGCCACCAGGTCTTCAAAGCTCACCCCCTCCTCATGGGTCAGCTTGTTCACCACGAAGGACTTCAGTGCCTCATACTGGGCGCTGTTGGCCTGGATGAAGTGGGTCAGCTCGTGGGCTGCAGTCTTTAGGATATGTAGACCTTCATTCGCCCACCTTCTTGCTCACAAAAATCCCCTCCACATTCTCGTCCAGGGTCCACACCGGGCTATCCGGCGCAGTAAGGGCCGCAAAGGCCTCTCGCAAGGCCGGCAGGACCTGCGGGCAGCATTTTTTTACCGCTGAGCAATACTGGTTGATCATGTACCCAAACTCGACCACAACGTCCGCCGGGGTCCCTTCCACGTCAAATTGCTTTATGCTCTTGTCAATGCGTGCGTTAATCATCAGGTGTCCTCCTCCACATAGCACCAGCTCTGCGGCGGGCGCTTGATTTTGCCTTCTTCGTGGCAAGCGTTGCATTCGGTCGCCCATTTCGCGTCGCATTCATTGCATTCGTAGGGGCGTTCAAACTCGCTCAACTCTCGCGGCGCGTCGTAGATGCGCAGGTTGGAGATATGCCAGCCGTAAAACGGTGTTCCGTGCCCATAATCCCATAGTGCTCCATTTTCAAGACAAGTCTGCAATACATAATCATCGTCAATGTCATAGATGCCATACGGTTCGTTTGCCGGGGCAAGTCTATCTATGCGGGCACAGGTAAACTCCCCGATGACCTTGCCGCCGCCGTAAAACTGTGGCCTTGGATAGTCCGTCACAATGAAGTCCTCGTGCGGATATTTTGGCAGCGTGCAGTAGATATAGCACTTAAACGGCGTGTTCATCTTCGGGCGCGTCTTGCGCACCTCGATCGTCTTATCGCCGTTGACGATCCTCTCGCACCACTTAGGGCGAATGCTCAGCATAACAGCCTTACTCATCCTTCATCGCCCCCAATGCTTTCTCCGTCTCCTCGCTTACAGCAGTAATTCTCCCATGTTTCACCAGATCACAGAACACATTGTAACCCATGTAAAACACAATTCCGCAGCTGCTGCAATAGCGAATTGCAAGCTCTACATCCTTCATAAGTCGCGGACTGTCGATGTTTTCCTCGCATAGCAAAGTGCGCCCACTGGTAAATGGCAGCACCACCACGCGCCCGTCCCTGTCGGCCTCGGCCAGCTCCCGCAGGCGGCCTGGCTCAACCTCCAGTCCCCGGTCGGCCAGCCTCACTACAGTGTCTTCGTTGAAAACCGCGTTAAAGTCGCCCAGCTTCTCCGCCGCTTCCCGGATTATAGCACAGCCATGTATGCCGCAATTGTGCTCATGGCCACAGCCCAGACAGGCGATGCTTCCGGTCTCCACCTTCAGCCGCCGCAGCGCCTGCAGTAGATCTTTGTTATCCATTGTTATCTCTCCTATCTCTTGTGATTCTTCCCCCGTTGGGCGCTCCGCCACCCGCGCCGGAACATGGACTTCCTCCCGGCTGTAACTGCGCCTACAGTAGTCCCATAGTCCCGCCCCAGCCGCTGGGCTTCATATTCCCGGAACGCCTCGCACGTCTTCCGGCAGGCCCCACACGGGAGCCTGTCCGGGCAATCCTTCACACAGGGGCTTTTCACTCCGCCCATTGCTTCACCAGTGCCTGCACGGCGTTCCGCAGTTTCTTCGCGTTCTCCGGGTCTTTCCCCTGGATCCGCCGGATGGCATCCGTCATCAGGCCAAAGTCCTCCTGTACCCGCCGGAAAAGCTCCCTGAATACCGCCATGTCTCCGTCCGCCAGGGCCAGGTCCTTCCGGGCCTGCTCCAGGGCCGCCTTTGCCTCCTGTGCTTCCTTTTGTGCCTTTTCCACGGAGGCCGAAGTGGCTTCCTCCACCTCGGCACGGAGCTTCTGCAAAATCTCCTCCGGCACATCGGGGTTGCTCCGGGCCTCCTCCAGCTCCCGCCGGAGCTGGTCCTCCCGCTCCTTGGCCTTTTTCTTTTCTTTGTCCAGGCGGTCCTGGGCGGCGGCCACCTTCTCCTCCATCTGATGGAGGGCCGCCCGGCCCTCCCCGGCCATCTGCTCCTGGGTCTCCACCTTATTGCGGAGCGCTTCCAGCTCTGCCAGGGCATCCGCCTGCGCCAGCTCCCGCTCCTCGGATTCCTCCGCCCGTCGCACCGCTGCATCCCGCTCCTTGATGAGCCTGTCCAGCTCCCGGCTGGATAGGTCCTCCACATGGTGCTCCTCCACGAATTCCTCCCGCTCCTCTGCCGGCACAGCCAGCAGCTTCAGAGCGTGGGTATAGGGCAAATTACCAAGCGTTTGGGAATTTGCATCCCCGAAAAGGGACACCTGCTTAGCCCCGTATTCCTCAAAAATTTTCATGAAATTGTTGGCCGTGGAGCGGCTGAAATCCACCTCGTTTTCCAGCCATTCGCCCCATTCGCCGTGCTCCAGCAGACTCTTGGCCTCCTTCAGCCGCCGTCCGATCTCGATGGCGTAGTTCAGGATCATTCCCTGGGCCTGCCTGTGCAGGGTCCGTATCTCCGTTGTCACCGTCTGGATGTCTCTCTGTGCCGTCATGGGTACACTGATGGTCTCGCTCATGCCGTTTTCCTCACTTTCCGTTTTTTGATGATGGGCCGCCCGGCCTTGTCCCGCTTGCTGCCGCCCTCCAGCCACCTCTGCCACTCGTCCAAAAATGCCTCGTAGATCTTCCGGGGATCCTCCCGATCCGGGTTGTCCTCACAGGCGGACCGCTCATCGTCCCAGCCGTGTATCTGCCGGATGGTGTCACCGCTTACCTCAATAGTGCATAGGGGCTTTCCCGGGGCGCTCCGCCGCCGCAGGAACAGGATCGTGGTGGCACCGCTGATGTGCCTGTCGGCGTAGCCGCCCACGCAGTGGTGCAGCAGCTTCCCCTCCCGCACGATCTCCTCCGCGTTCACCGCCGGGCGCACTAGCAGCTCTCCGTCCGTGTAGGTGTAACGCCGGGCAAGGTTTTTGACCCGCCCCCGGAATTTCTCCTGCGCTTTTCTCCGCGCCTCTGCGGCCGCCGCATGGCGTTCTGCTTCCGCCTTGCGGCGGCGCTCAGCCAGCACGGCGGACCACGCCGCCGTAACTTGGTCGTGCTTTTCCTCAAAGTCCCTGGGCATCAAAAATATGGGGTTGTTCAGGTCCAGCCCCACGCCCTCCGCTGCCAGAAGATAGTCCACATAAGCGTCCAGGGCGCTGCGTATAGTGCGTTTCCCAAGGCAGTGCTTTTCCATGTATTGCAGCAGCTTCCCGATGTTCACGCCATGCGCCCGCATCCGCTTCAGCAGCATTTTCTCTTTGTTGCCGTCCATCCGGATCTTTGCAAAGCGTAGGCAGTCCTCCAGCGAGCTTCGTCCCTTTTGCCTGCGATACAGCCCCAGCGCCTCGACCCGCTCCCAGGAGTATTTACCTGCCTCCTGCAGCCGCCGCAGCTCCCTGGGCTTCACGCCCAAAAATTCCGCCGGCGTCTCCGCGTCCCAGTGGATGGCGGCGGCGTTTTTCCTGCCATATGCCACAAGGTCCTTTACAGCATCCTCCATGCCGCACTTCATTAAAAATTCGATCTGCCTCGGATAGAAGCAGCAGGCCGTCAGCGTCCGGGTCACCTCGTCACTCAGCCCCACCTTTTCCACGCCGCAGTAGCGGAATTCACTCTTTCCGATCTTCTCCATGCCGATGGTCTCATAGCCCAGGCCATACTCTTGGCACCAGCCGAAGGGACGCTCCGTTTCCCACGGCTTCTTGCCTTTCCCCGGTTCCGTCTGGCACTGGTAGTGCTTTATGGGGCCGTTGCCATACCACCCGTAATCCCGCCCGGCGCACTCCGCCTTCCCCGGCCGGAATCGGTAGATCCGCAGCAGCTTTATGTTGGGTCCTTCCGTGGACCGCTCTACACATCCGTAGTCCTTGGTGCAGTCGTAGGCGCAGGCCCATAGGGCGCCCCGCCACTGCCGCAGCGTCAGCACCCGCCGGAATTCCCACAGGTTTTTCCGCCCTCCGGTGTATCGGATTTCCTTCACTGCCGCCCGGGCTCCGCACCAGGGGCATTCCACCCGGGCCTGGCTGTTGGGTGCATTCTTGTCTTTGCCCCAGCGGACGTCCGGGGCCGGTGCATGTGGTGCCGTCAGCAGGTACCACTCCCGATCCGTCACATTGTTGTCGTCCAGCTTTTTGTGTACGCCGCAGCAGGTGGTCCACACCTCCCCCGTCTTGCTCCGCCGGAAGATGTATGCCTGAAACCGGGCGTTTATCTGCTTCTTTTCCCTCTCCGTCAGCTTCGGTGCCAGCCGCACCAGCTTCTCCGCATTGGATTCCATGCCGGCTACCTCACAAAAAGTCCGCCAGGTCCAGCACCTTCCGGCTGTGGGGCTCCTCCGTCACCCGGTTGGGGCAAAGATCGATCTCCATCACCATGCGAATCTCCGCGCCCTTGAAGTAGTACTGTACCGCCTTGCGGTAGGCATCCATATCGGAGATGGACGTCCCCACGCCCTTCTCCACCGCCGCCATGCAGTCCCCGAAGCTCCCACCCTGGGCCACCGCCTGGGCAAATTCATCGTCCTGGCGGATAAAGGATTCCAGCGCCTCCCGCACGGCCTTCTTCATGGCTCCGGCCTTGGTGCCCATCACACTGCCATATTCTTTTTCCAGCCGCTCCAGCGCCTGGTCGGTAAATTCATTCATGATTTCCCTTGCCTTTCCCTCTGCGCTGTGCTATACTGTCAGCACAGAGATTTCATGCGTATTTGTCTCTTTGCCCCGGTGGAAGTGGTGTTCCGCCGGGGCTTTTTCTTATTGGTTTATCAGGCTCTCGATCTCGTCCCGGATCGGGCATCCGGCGCAGATGTCGTCCAGCTGCTCCTGCTCCCCTACCTCCAGCGGGTAGCGGCACCTGTCGCAGATGTCCTCCATCAGCTCATCCAGCTCGTTGGTATATCCCATGGCTTATGCCTCCGCTCCTTTCTCCAGCAGGTTCCGGATCTCCTCCAGGGTCCGCCGGCGCAGGTCCATGTACTTCTCATTGGACTTCTGCAGCTCCTCCCGGAGCTTGGTCACCATCACCCGGTGTCCCTCATTGGCTCTGCGCTGCGCCTCGATCTCCGCCCGCTGCACCTGCAGCCCCCTGGCGATGCTGCACAGGAACGCCGTGTCCTGCAGCACGCACGGCTCCTCCGCGCAGTGCTCTGCGCAGTGGTCGTCATCCACGCACAGCGCCATCTGGTCCAGGATCTCCTGCACCGTCCATTCCCGTTTCTGTGCCGAGCGCCCTTCCCGTCTCTCTGCCATTTTGTCCCCTCCTCATCATGTTTTCTATGTCCGCCCTGGCCTGGCGGATCTCCTCCGCCGCGATGCCCATGTACCGCACGCACATCCCGTGGCACACGGCCCGGTCCGTGCAGTTCAGGCAGCAATCTCTTTTTACTCCGCCCACGTCACTGTGGCCTCCTTCCGGCCAAACCGCAGGGCCTCCTCGTGGGACTCCATGTAGATGTCAATGATGTTCCCGGCAAATGCGCCCGTGTCCTCCGCCCGGTAGGCTTGTCCGTCTATGTATACCGTTGTTCCCAGCGGGATCACCTCCGGATCTACGCCCACCGTCCGCCCGGCCGTGGGCACAGTGCCGGAGGCGGTGTTTCCCCCGGCCCATTGGCCGCAGCATTTTTCGCACGGGCAATAGGCTGTCAGCTCACACACCATTGTGATCATCTGCACGGCCGGTTCCTCCGGCCCCTCCGGCTCCTCCTGGATGAGCGCACATTCCGCAGGCTCGGCGTCTTCCGCTTCGGCGCATCGCACCCCCGCCGCCAGGATCACCGCCAGGGCCGCCGCCAGCAGCAGCGCCGCCACTCCGATCTTTCTGTCCATCTCGCGGCCCTCCGTCAGCCGGTCTGCAGGCTCAGCCCCACGTCGGCCACGCCGCCGGCGTCATAGCGCACCTGCACCAGCGCATTGTCCACCCTCTCGCCGTCTCCGGTGACGCGGATCTCCACCTTGCTGCCGTCGTAGCCTTCGCACACGCACCGCAGCACCTCCAGCAGGGTGTTTGCATCTATGGGGTCCCGTTTTTCTGCCGGATCCTCGCGCACCGGGTCCTTCTCCCGCTCCAGGCTCTCCGCCGGAGCGGCTTCCGTTTTGTTGGGCTTCATTTTCATTCGCCGCCTCCAATCTTCCACTCGGTTTTTTGTTTCTCCCATTGCCTTCGCAATGGCCGCGTCGTCCAGTCCGTCCCGGTATAGGCTCATGGCCCGCCGCTCGTCCATGGGCGGCTTCTTCTGCGCCCCGGTGCCGGGCTTTTTCATCCGCACGCCCCGCAGGTCACAGCCCAGCTCCCGCAGCTTCTCCAGCGTCTCCTTCCGGCTCTTCACATTCAGGTCCGCCAGGATGCGCACCTGGGCGTTCCGGTCCTTGCAGGTCCTCCACATGGACGTGATCTCACTGTCCGTCATGGTCCAGCTCACGGCCCACACCCCCCTCCGCCTTTTCCAGCAGCCGCATAAAGAGGTGCGCCATGGTCCCGGCGCCCAGCACCGAGCAGATGATCCCAAACAGTTCCATGCTTCTCCCTCCTCACGCCAGTGTTACCTGCTCCAGCAGGTTCCGCACGGCCTCGGCCATCACGCCCTCCGCCGGATAAACCACCGCCAGGCCGCCGCCATCGTCGCAGACCATCAGCCCGTCCGCGATCTCGATCCCGTCGGGCTCTGCAACGATGATGCCCGCCAGGTCGCCGTCAAATGTATGCACCGTGCCGGTGCCCTCCTCCTGCCACACGCCCCGGTGCTTCCAGCTCATGGGCGTCCGCCGGAGGACGCGCCGCTCCGCACCGTCCACCCGGTTGCGCACGCCGTCCCAGTGGCTCATGGCCACGTCCAGCATTTCCTGCTGCACGTCGTCCTTCCGCACGCTGTAGGCCGTCCCGTCCGGGATCTCCCCCAGGTGCAGCGCCAGCAGCGACAGCACCTTCCGGCTCACATTCCTGCGGCTCATTTCCACGCCCATCTCGTCCGTGGTGATCACCAGCGTGTCCTCGGCCGCGTACACCTCGTAGCCCGCCCCTCTCCAGGCTGCCTTCATGGCGGCGCACAGGGCTCTTTCCTCGATCATAGCTTGTCCTCCTTATGTCCCGAAGGGGGCCTCTTTCGCCCCCATGTACCAGGTCTTTTTCAGCCGAAGCGCGGTCTGTTCCCGCTCGGTCTCCAGGGTCTTTTTGCAGGCGTCGCACAGCATGCCCTCGGCGTTAAAATACCGTCCGCACCGCTGGCAGATGTGCCGCAGGGCCCGCCAGCTGCGCACGCAGCGCATCTCGGCCACCAGCTTGCCCCAGGGCAGCCCCCATACCTTGGCGGCCTCCACCGTGGCCAGCTCCCAGCTTTCCGCTGCCACCCACACCTTGCCCAGGTCCGGGTGCTCCACCTCCCAGCACCGCATCTCCTTCTTGGCCACGCCCATCACCTCCTCACAGGTAGTTCCGGCCGAAGATCCGCCGGAACTCGTCCACCGTCCAGCCCTGCTGCTCCATGGCCAGCTCCTGCCCCATGCGGTGGAGCTTGTCCATGGATTCCCGGCAGTTATGCACAGCGTTCTCCCCGAATATGTGGCACTCGTAGTGGTGCAGCGGCACCACCAGGCCATACTTCTCACTGTTGCGGCGGTTGCTCCCGCCAAAGATATGGTGCTTGTCCAGCGAGTCCAGGCTGGTCCCGGGCTTGCCGCACAGGGCGCAGTATCCGTTCATCATGCCTCCGCCCCCTCGCCGGCCCGGTAAAACACCGCCTGCCCCCGAAACAGGGCGTTCAGGTAGGTGATTTTCATCTGCGTGGCAAATTCCCGCTTCTGCTCCGGAGTGAGGGTGTCCACGTCCACCTCGCCGCCGTCCGCCGTTTTCACATATGCTTTCACAATGATGGGCTCCCGCTTCTTCGCCATGCAAAATCACCTCCTTCATCCCTATGCCGTCCCCGGCCTGTCTTATCCGGCCTTTTCGCCGCTCTGTGCGCTCCTGGCGCCATCGGCCAGGCCGTTGCCGTATGCCAGCCAGGCGGTCCTTGCCTCCGCCGACATCTTCTCGGCCAGTTCCTCCAGCGTCTTCAGCATGGTCTTCTCCTGCTCGCTCATGCTCTCACCTCCTCGTCCATTTCCGTCCATTCCATATCGGTGTAGTGGTCCTTCCACCGGGCCGGGTTCTGCATGGCCACGGCGCTGTCGCCGTCCCGCCACCACAGTTTCCGGCTCCCCGGGTCTCGCTCGTCCCGGAGGAAGTACCCCACAATGTACTGCACTCTCCCGCTGTCCCCGAATCCCTTTACCCTCCGCCGGATCACGCACAGCCGCCTTACCTCCGGGCGCCCGTCCGCCTTTGCCAGGTTCAGTTCTCGCCATTTCATGTCCATACCCTCCTCGTTTGCGTCTCTCGTTTTCGTGTGATAAACTGAAAAAAATCCATTTATAGGAGGATTCTCCCATGGAACGTAAGATTCTCGACTACCTCGCCGCCCACGGCGGCTCCGCCACCTATGACGATATCCACAAGGCCTTCCCCGGCCTACTGGTGACGGAGGGATTTCTTCGGGAGCTTAAAGTTGGCCGCTACATCTCCGGCGACCTGGCTCCGGAAACCCTCGTCAACATCACACCCAAGGGCTATGCCCTGCGCTCAGAACTTCAAGAGCGTGAGAACCAGCAGCAGCGCGTTGAAGATCATCACAACAAGCAGCATCGCGCGGACACATGGGTTGCTGCGCTCGCCGCCGTTTTTTCGGGTCTTAGTCTTCTTCTCACGGTCCTCCAGCACTTCGGCCTGTTCTGAGTACGGCTCCTGGAGCAGCACCTCTGCCATCTCCTCGTGCAGTGGCCTCCCGCATCTCGGGCAGTACCAGATTGTCATCGTCGCCTCGTCCACCGGAATGCCTCCGTACCGGCGCAGCAGCTTATAAAGTCGGTAGCCTTTGCCGTGGTCCAGCTCCAGCTGCATTCTCCACCCGCTCCGCATTGCGCTTGATCTGAACTCCAGGGAGTAGTGCTTTCCGTTTTTTCTTCTCACCAGCCAGGTATTCCAGCTCTCCCCCGTCCACAGCATTCGCCCCTGTCCAGGTTTAAGCGTTTCGCAGATGCATCTGCTATCCATCCGTCATTCCCTCCCATCGTCATGTGTGCTTCAATGCCATTTCATATTATCGCTTCGCAATATTAAAATATCACAACGATATAGCGTTGTCAATAGTTTTTTCTAAAAATATATTGCAATGCAATATTTTGTGTGTTATACTTGGCCCAAGGAGGTGAAATATGAAAGACCGTATTAAAGCGGTGCGGAAGGAATTGGCTCTTAACCAAACCGACTTCGGCTCGAGAATCGGTGTCAAGCAAGGAACCGTCGCCGCTTATGAAAACGGGAGCCGCATCCCTTTGGATTCTGTCATCGTTTCCATCTGCCGGGAGTTCGGCGTCAGTGAACACTGGCTCCGCACCGGCCAGGGTGAGATGTTCGTCCGCCTCTCCCGTGAGGAGGAGATCACCAAGTTCCTGATGTCCGTCATCCGGGACCCGGACAGCGAGTTCCAGCGCAGATTCATTTCTGTCCTGGCCCAGCTCACCCCGGAGCAGTGGCAGCTCATGGAGCAGATGGCCCACCAGCTCCTCGACGAGGGCAGCAAAAAAGAAGGAACCTGATCGGTTCCTTCTTTTTTTCGCGTCAGATAAGGTTCAGTGCTGCTATGTACAGGATCCGCAGCTGCTCCTCTGTGGCTTTTTCCAGCATCCTCCGCAGGTAGGCTAATAATGTCTCTTTATTCTCCATCTCCCCATATCTCCTCTACGGTCGTTTCCAGCGCCCGGGCAATTCGGATAGCCGTCAGTACGTTCGGCAGTCTGTCCCCCCTCTCTATCTCGCTGATGGTGGTTTTCCCCACTCCGACCCGCCGGGCCAGTTCGCTCTGTGATATGCCGTGGTAGTCTCTCAAATCCTTTAGTTTTTCGTTCATCTGCGCACATCCTATCATATATTCGTTTTTACATATTCTGCCATTAATCCACGCAATGAGTGGTTGACAAAGCAAGAATTTATATCTATTATGAGGATGTGGGCTAACTTTATGCGCATAGTTTTATGTATTATGGAGGAGATATGGCATGAAAGAGAAACTGTCCGGCGCCCTCGGCACCTTCGGTGCGATTCTGTATTACCTTATTCGCGTTTCCGTCTCCGTACTACCCCTCGTTATGATCGATGGCGGGTGGCTCCTGCGTTTGGCTTTGTTCACCGTCATGTACTTTTTCCCCGCCTCCGGCATAATATTCTGGATTTGGGGGCTTGTCTGTGCCATCGGCGGCACGCAGGACTGGGTCGCCATTGTCTATTATATCTGCTTCGCCGTTGTCTTCCTGCCTTTTTTCGTTTCCTGCGTCCCTCAGCTTGCCGCCTTCTTAAAAAGCGCGTGGAAGTCTCCCAAGGGCAAATCCGCCTATATACTTCTCACCATTGCAATTGTGCTGATCTCAGCGGGCGGCGCATATGCCGCCGGGCACCACTTTGGTTATAACTCCGGCTATGACTATGCCTATAACTGCGGTTTCAACGACGGCTACAAGGACGGCCATACCCACGGCGAGGAGACCGGGCGCAGCTCCGGTTATTCCGCTGGTTACATGGAGGCTAAGCGCGAGTACGCCCCGCGCGAGGATCCCCCCAGGGTGCGCTATGTGGGCGGGGCCCAGGGCAATTGAAGCGTTTTGCCGTTATGAGTACTCAAATTTCGCTCTCTGCCCTTGAAGATCTCCGCCGCTTCCGCGCCTACGGCTGGCTCCCCGGCCCTATCGCCCATGTCCTGAACAGGCGGCACGGCCTGCACCTTACTGCCGCAGAGGTAAAGCAGCTCTGCCGGGAGATGCGCAAACAAATTGAAAGGAGTAAATTCCATGCCCCCTAAAGATTATCGTATAGCCGCCGCCTACATCCGCGTCTCCACCGATGACCAGGTAGAGCTTTCCCCCGCCTCTCAGCTGGTGGAGATCCGCAAGTGGGGCTCTGCCAACGGCTATATTGTCCCGGATGAGTTTGTGTTTGTGGATGAGGCCAAGTCCGGCCGCAAGGTCACCGGCCGCGATGACTTCCGCCGGCTCATCGGTGTAGCCAAGCAAAAACCCAAGCCCTTTGACGCCATACTTCTGTGGAAGTTCTCCCGCTTCGCCCGGAACCGGGATGACGCCGTGCTTTACAAATCCATCCTCCGCAAACAGCTGCATATTGAAGTCATTTCCATCAAGGAGCCCATCGCCGAGGGCAAACTGGGCATCATCATGGAGGCCATGATCGAGGCCATGGACGAGTATTACTCCATCAACCTGGCCGAGGATGTCAAGCGCGGCATGGAGGAAAAGCACCGCCGGGGCGAGCTGCAGGCCACTCCCTCCTTCGGCTATGCCGTCCAGGACGGCGTGCTTGTCCCCACAGAGCCGGAGGCCTCCTATGTCCGGGAGATGTTCAGCCGTTTTCTCTCCGGCCATGGCTTCTATCCCATCGCCCGCTGGCTCAACGACATGGGCGTTAAGACCCATCGCGGGTCCCCCTTCGAGAACCGCACTGTTGAATACATTCTCCGAAACCCCGTTTATATCGGAAAGCTCCGCTGGAACCCCGCCGGACGCACCCGCCGGGATTATGATAATCCCAATATCCTGGTGGTGGACGGAAAGCATCAGCCCCTCGTGGACGCCGATACCTGGAACGCCGTCCAGGATCGTATCTCCCAGCTGAAGGCTATGCACAAATACCATGGCCGTCCCTTGGGCAGCAACAAAGACTGGATCTCGGGCATCGTCCGCTGCGCCTCCTGCGGCAGCACCATGATCTTTTCCAAGCCCCACTATTGGAAGTGCAACAATTATGTCCGCGGTCGCTGCAGGACATCTCAGCACGTTTCGGGCGATGCGCTGAAAGAGGCCATTCTCGCCCGGCTCCAGGCGGACGCCATATCCTCCGAGCCGCTGGCCTGTGACATTGTCCGGGCAGGCTCCAAAGCCGCCGACGAGCTATCCCTTTTGCAGCAGCATAAAGCCAGCCTGCAAAAGCGCCTGGATCGTCTGCGGGAGGCTTACCTCGCCGGCGCCGAGTCTTTGGAGGAGTACGCCGCCGCCAAGGCCGCCACTCTCCAGCAGATCCAGGAGACCGACCAGCGCATCTCCGAAGCCGAAAATAAAAACGCGGACAGCGCCACGCCCCAATTGGTACGCAGCGCCATCCGTTCCGCCGTGGACACCCTCACCAACACCTCCTCCACCCTGGAGCAGAAATGTGAGGCCATCCATTCTATATGCGATAGGATCGACTGGGACAAAGCCCAAAACACCCTCACGATCCACTATCGGTTTGTTCTTCCATAATTTTTTTACGCATTATTGTAGCTTAATGGTGTATGGTGGCGCAGACGGGGAGCTTGGTGCGTCGCTGCGGTATTTGAGCCAGCGGTACGCCATGCCCTACGCGGAGCTCAAGGGCCTGCTGACAGATATCGGCACCGAGGAGCTGGGGCACCTGGAGATGATCGGGGCCATTGTGCATCAGCTCACCCGGAACCTGTCGGAAAAAGACATCAAAACGGCGGGATTCGACGCCTACTTTGTAGATCATACCACCGGCGTATACCCCACGGCAGCCTCGGGCTTTCCGTGGAGTGCCGCATCCATGGCGGTAAAGGGCGATGTGATCGCAGACCTGACAGAGGATCTGGCAGCGGATGCTGCAAGCCGCAAGAACAGCTTTTTAAAAATTCCAGTGTATCTCAATGGGATAGCGTCTTGTTCCCGGAATACGCCTGCAAACAACGATGTGATCGATCAGTGCATCGACCATCTCGCGGGTAAGATGCTTTGGGTTGACGTATTGTTCGACCAGTTCCCGGCGATCAATGCCCACTAAGATTTTTTCTTCGGTTTCGGCTAATTGCTTCTGAATATCTTTTAGAGCATGTTCCAACTGGCTGCGTTTATCCATAAACTCTTTAGACATCTCCCAATAGTCATTCTCGGAGATCAATCCCTTGACCTTGTCCATGTATAGCTCGCGGATCCCCCTTGCATACTCTGCGACCCTTTTTTCACAGGCCGCCATATGGGAAAGCAGACTCTGTTTCCGCCGGTGCAGGCTGCTGCAGCAATCGAGGCCCTGTTCCAATACAGCTTTATTGAGATACTTTGCGGACAAGCGCTTCAGCTCGTCAATGATAACCTCTTCCAGCTTTGCAGCGGGAATAAAAGCGCCGATACAGGAGTCCTCCGATACATGCCGGTTTGCGCACTGCAAATAGTATCTGCCGCGGCATTTGTGCGAGCGCATCGTATATCCGCAGCTTGCGCAGCGGACCTTTCGCGCAAAGAGACCGATGCTTCCCGTATCAAAGGCTTTTGCCCGCTGCCTGACCAGTGCCTGAACTCTGTCCCACAATTCACGGCCGATGATCGGTTCATGCGTGCCATGGACAATATACCATTCGCTTTTGGGTCTTGGCTTATTCTGCTTTGTTTTGTAGGAAATGCTGCCGTATTTCCCCTGCACCATATTGCCGATATATATCTCATTGGCCAGCATATTCGCAATGGAGCTGTATTTCCACAGGGTGCCCATTTTGCTGTCCGGGCGCTTATACCGCAGGCCGTGCAGCCGCTTATATTCGGTTGGATTTGGTATGCCGCGATCGTTCAGCATACGCGCGATGGCTGTTTTGCCGTATCCCTGTGCAAAGAGGCTAAACACTTCGCGGACGACCGCCGCGGCCTCCTCATCAACGATCAAGTGCCCTTTTTGGTCAGGGTCTTTCTTGTACCCATAAAGGGCAAAGGCTCCGATGTGGAACCCATTTACGCGCCTGCTTGTTAAGACACTTCGGATATTATCGGACATATCCTCCAGATACCATTCGTTGACCAGGCCGTTGATTTGGCGGGATTTTTTATTGCCCTTATTGGCAGTATCTGCGTTATCAACGATGCTGACAAATCGGATCCCCCAAACCGGAAACAAACCATGTATATACTTTTCCACCAATTCCAGTTCACGGGTAAAGCGCGATTGAGTTTTGCAGAGCACAACGTCGAATTTGTGTGCCTCCGCATCCTTCAGCAGGCGAATAAATTCCGGGCGTTGTCGATCCGCGCCGGCGTAATCATCGTCGCTGTATATGTTATAAAGCTCCCATCCCTGCCCCATAGCGTATTGCAGCAGCATGGCCTTTTGATTTTGTATGCTGCCGCTATCATCCGTTTTAAATTGCTTGTTTCTATCTTCTTCGGATAGCCGGCAGTAAATTGCCACCTTCATGTTCATCCCTCCGCGATAAGATAGAAGACGCTGTTTTTGTTGTTATGGAATCACCGCAAGAACGAACCGCTATGGTCCAAAATTCTATTTTTATTTTCCTCGATGTGATTTATCATATCAAGCCATACTTTGGTGAAAACGGCCTCAGATGTTTTGTTTGTGCCGTCTTTGAATATACTTGTGCAGTCAGAGTTTTGATTTTCCGCCTTTTCCAATGTGGATCCCCTCCTTTAAAGTAATCACCATACTATATGAGTAAGGGAACCGACTCTATGTGGGTTTATTTCACACACTGTGTACCCTGGATATGTTCTGTTTTTTTCGAATAGTTAAGCACTCCCGTGGTTAAAGTCAGAATATGAAAGCCCCCTCTATCGCAATGCGATAGAGGGGGCTTTTGCGGTTTTCCTGCGGAAATATATACCGATCAGGGCGTTTGCATAGAGTTTTTCAGTACTTCGCTGAACACGCCAGTCTGTCCCTGCGCCGAAACGGCAACTACCTTATAGAAATAGGTAGTCCCCGGCTTGGCCGAAACATGGGTATATGTGTTTCCGGTAGTCTTAAATACCTGAGCATATTTACCGTCTTCCGAAGTGGAGCGGTATACGTAATAGGTCTTTGCGCCATCCACAGACGCCCACTTCAGTGTGGGCAGTCCATCTGCCGCACGGTGGCCTACGGTTACCTCCGGTCTGCCGCAAGTGCATGTGTTGCTCAAGATCTCGCTGAACACCGTGCTGCCATCGCTGAACACAGCCTTAACCTTGTAATAATAGGTTTTGTCCAACTGAGCAGAAACATGCGTATAGGTCAGGCCCTTGGTGGTGAACACGCGCACATACTTGCCGTCCTTGCTATCAGCGCGATATACCTGATAGGATACGGCATTCTGCAGCTTGTTCCAATGCAGGGTGGGCTTGCCGTCGGTATCCCGATTCCCGGCAATGGGAGCAAAGTTCACGCTGACCGGCCGGAAGGTGGCGCTGACAGATTCGCTGAACTGGTTTGTTCCGTCTGCGAACAGGGCCTTCACCTTATAGAAGTAGGTCTTCCCCGCCTCGGCGGAAATATGCGTATAGGTCAGGCCCTTAGTTGTGAACACACGCACATACTTGCCGTCCTTGCTATCAGCGCGATATACCTGATAGGATACGGCATTCTGCAGCTTGTTCCAATGCAGGGTGGGCTTGCCGTCGGTATCCCGATTCCCGGCAATGGGAGCAAAGTTCACGCTGACCGGCCGGAAGGTGGCGCTGACAGATTCGCTGAACTGGTTTGTTCCGTCTGCGAACAGGGCCTTCACCTTATAGAAGTAGGTCTTCCCCGCTTCGGCGGAAACATGCGTATAGGTCAGGCCCTTAGTTGTGAACACGCGCACATACTTGCCGTCCTTGCTATCAGCGCGGTATACCTGATAGGATGTGGCGTTCTTCAGCTTGTTCCAATGCAGGGCGGGCTTGCCGTCAGCCTGTCTGGCCCCGACGACCGGCTCTACCACCGTCAGCTCCACTGCCGCGGAAACAACATCGCTTCTGAGGCCGGCAGCTACGCCGTCTTTCTCAGCGATCACATAGTAATAATAGGTCTTCCCGTTCTCTGCGGCTGTGTCGGCGTATTCCGTCGTGCTCACCGATGCCACCTTGACGAATTCACCGTCCGCGCTTTCGCTGCGATACACGGCATAGCCGTTGGCACCATTGGCTGCAGCCCAGGTCAGCAGCGGCCGGCCGCTCTCATTGGCGCCTACCGCAAGCTTTGTGACCTGCGGGCAGACAGCAGCAATGGTAACCGCATCGCTAAAGGGAGAGGCTGTTCCATCCTTAAAGATCGCTCTGACCTTATAGGTGTAGGTGGTGCCAGGCACTGCAGAGGTATTGCTGTAGCTGAGATATTTTGTCTCATAGAGCTTGGCAAAGTCATTGCTCGTGCCCTGAGCGCGGTAGATCTCGTAGTGATCCACATTGGCCAGTCTGAACCAATTCAGCGCCGGCTTACCGGATTCACCGCGAACACTGCCCGTGACCACAGGCTCGACAGGCGTTCCATTCGTCATCTTCAGGGAGTAATACTCTTTGTTATCGCTGCCCATCTTCATGGTGCCGATCATGACGGCGTAGCCATAAATGTCTGCCGTGGGAACAGAGATCTGCGTATCCGTTGTCGAAGCAAACTTTTCGAAGGTCTTGCCATCGGTCGTACGATAGAGGATATACTCCGGCTCGCAGAGCGCCGCGTTCCAGGAGAAGACGGTCTTATCGCCCTGGGTCTCCATCTGAACATTGGTGGGCAGATCCGGCCGGATCTCATAGGGTACGGTAATGGAACCCTTGCAATTTCCGCGCCACTGGCTCATATCCACATAAACGCCGTACTTGGCAGCGGTAAGGGTCACGGTGGCGGTACCCACTTCCACGTTGTTTTTATAGGTAGAGTAATAGTCTCTATACTGGCCCGTCTTGGTCAGGACGGTGCCATCCTGCGCGACAGCAGTGGTGGACGGTGTCCGAGCCTTGCCGGTGTAGGTGCAGACATTATAGCTCAGCGACACGTTCGTCTTGTCCATGTCAATGCGCACAAAGCCGCACTTCTCGCACACAGCGGTGCCGTCCTCGCCTACCACATACTCGTGGCCGCCGGCATCCGTGTAGTCAATGTGCTTGGTTGCGCCGGAGGCGGAGGTGTAGTCGCAGTAACCGTCCACAATGCAGGTGGAGGGCTTTTCAACAGCGTCCACTTTTTCGCGGATGCTGGTTTCGGGATTGTAGTAGCGGATCTCCTCGCCGATCGTCACCCAGCCGGTCTGCAGAACGCCGCCCAGCATGTAATAGGCATTGCCCGCAGCATCCTCAATATCGCCGGTGAAGTGTTCATCCGCTCTGCCGCACACGGTACACACAGCCTGCGCCGTCGTCGTATCCAGCTGGCACTTGTGGCCGAACTTGACGCAATCGGACTTCAGCGTAAAGGTGTCGATGGGTGCGGACTTGGCAATGTCATAGACGTTGATGGTCAGGGAGTCCCGATCCGCATGGGCGGTCAGGTAGATTGCCGTGAAGTCCAGTGTGGCCAACGCAAAAATGCGGTCATAATCAAAGGTGCCCTGAGATGTGATGCTGTAGGACTTCTCGCCGCTGCTGCCGCAGATGTAGTACACGGCGCCGTTGTCTTCGTCGATCTCATCGCCCCGGAGGAGATTGGTCCGGGCCAAAGAATGGTCATGGCCGGAAAATACCACGTCAATCCCCAGCTCGTCCACTACCTTGGGAACCAGGCCATAGATCTCCGCATTGCCGCCGGATTCATTGGTGTAGTAGGGCGGCTGGTGCATCGTCAGGATCTTCCAATCCGCATTGCTGGACTGAACGTCCGTCTTCAGCCACTCCAGTGCGCTGCGCAGCTGCGCTGCGTTTCCGGTATAGTTGATAACGGCCAGATACACGTTGCCGTAGGTGCGGGAATAGCAGCTGCCGCCGTAGCTGGCATCCAGGCCAAACATGGTTTTAGACTCCAGGGCCTCGCCCTGCAGCTCGTGGTTACCAAGCACCTGCACCATGTTGGTGGTGCCCATGGTCTCGCCGTTAAACAGGCCGGTGTAATCCTCCCAGTCCTTATAGGCACGGGGGTTATCCACGGCGTCGCCGGTCTGGAGACCGAAGTTCCAGTGCCTGTCCTTGAGAGTGTCACGGATGGCGGTGATGTTAGTCAGATCATCTGCCTGGATATCGCCTAAAACGAAGAAGTCTGCGTGATCCTTCTCTCCGTCCGAGGTGGCAAAGGTTGCCTTATCCGTCCACAGGTCGCCGCAGCCCACCTGATAGTCATAGGTGGTGCCGGCAGACAGCCCGGTCAGGAGAATGTTGTTGAAGTTTGCGGTGATATATCCGCCCTGGGTAAAGGTCATCTGGGTGGTATTGGCCGCGACAGTCACCCAGTTCTCTGTGCCGGATACGGCATAGCGGATGCTCTGCTGGCCCTCCACGGCGGGGTTGCTGATCCAGCTGATGTTCTTCTCGGTGGCCTCATTCTTGGGGGCGTTGAAGCGGACGTTATAGGGCAGGGTCTTCTCGGCCACGTCATATACGCCCACATTGTACTGGAAGGACAGCAGACCGGCGTCATCCTTGGCGTATACCACATAAATGCCGGCGGCCTTGCCGAAGGCATCCGTGGTCAGCTGGCCTTTTTCATCGGTGGTGCCCACCAGCGTGTTGTCAGCGGCCATATAGATGCCAACGCCCACAGCAGGTTCGCCCTTGGAGTTCACCACGGTCAGCGTGCCCGTGCCGGATTCGCTGACGATGATGGGCTGCGAGGAAATGGTGTATTCCGCGCCCACAGGCAGAGTTGCCTCGGGCTGATGATAGGTGGCGTAGGCCCCGCTATCGGTGAGGAAGCTGCCGCCCTTCACGGTGTAGCTGAAAAGCGTACTCTCGGTCAGGTTGGTCGGAACGCTGACACGCACCGTGGCCATAAGGCAGCCGTTGTCCCCGGCCACCGGCTGGGCGTCCGCCTTCCGGGTCACATTCACGGTCAGCTTCTTGCTGAGCTTGCTGTAGCTATAGGTCCCCTCATAGCCGTCGGCAAAGATCACCTCATAGTCGGGGAAAAGATTGCTCCGCGTCAGGATCGCGGTGGCCTGGGTGACGGAAGCGTCGGAGGCCAGCAGCTGCAGATCCACAGTCTTACCGATGATGGCCGTCTGCTCCAGCGGCTTCACCTGCACGGTGGCAGCCGGGGCAGCCTTCTTCACGGTAAAGGTGCGGGTCTCAGTAGTCTCGTTGCCGAATTCATCGCGCAGAGAGACGGTGACGGTATGCTCACCGTTCTCCAGCTCCAGGTTATACAGATAGTTCATGGTGCCGTCCGGCTGAGCGGCATACTCATATCTGTCGTTGCCCACCACATTGATATCGTCGATATACATGCGGATGGTGTCCTTATCGATGCCGGAGGTATACTTGTTCTGCACATCGTGGAACATGGCAGTGATGTTCAGCTTGGCGTCCTGCAGCACTGCGCCGTTCTCCAGCTCCTTGCCGTTGACGGTGATAGAGTCCACAACAGGTGCATCCACATCGTCCACATTGGTGCCGTACACAAACTGCAGGTTATCGAAATAGACTGCGCCGGCTGTTTTGCTACCCATATTCGTGCCCGCAACATACATCAGACGGAAGGTCATGCCGGGCTGAATGCTGTAGGGTGCTGCCAGCTTTGTCAGGTCAGCCTCCAGGTATTTCCAGCCTTCCCAGGAGATACCGGGCTGCACGCCGTTCCATTTGCCATCGGTCACACATGCTTTGGGCTCCAGCACAAAGTCATAGGGCTGATTGCTGCCGTTTCCGTCGCGGACGTAACCGCGCAGCCAGAACCCGGCTTGGGTGCCGTCGCCCTTATACTCAATGCCCATACCCTCCGGCGCATAGACCCACACGCCGATGCCTGTCGGCACACCGGGAATCGTCATGCCTGCCGTTGTACCGACACAGGCGCCCTCGGTCACCGCACCGCATCTTGTGTAGTCATAATTCAGCTTCAGGGATTTGGAGCCGAAACGGACCGGCTCATCGTCGTCAATGCTGACGATCTCCACGGACTCCTGACCGCCGCGGCCATAGTTGCTGTGTGTCAGAATTCCGTTCTCGCCCACATAATAGTCCTCGGCAGAGGTCACGGCACCGGTCTCCGCATCCACATGGTCCTCAAAGTCCCACACGATGGTGGGCAGCATGCCCACGATGACGTGAATGGAGCCCTTGACAGACTCGTCCCACTTGGAGGCGGCGACAAATGTTCCGTTAAGGGATTTACCGTCGGAGGAGGTGAAGGAGTTGCCGTTGAAGGTGCCCATTTCCTCCGCCGTTGCGGCATCGCCGGCAGCGGTCTTTACGTTCTCGATGCTCCACAGAATGTCCCCGGCCTTGATGTTCATGTCCCGGTTCTTACTGCGGACCACCAGGCCGAAATCCGTTTCCTCGGTAAAGCCCAGGCTGATCTCCTCATTGGCGAAGTAGATGCTGTCGGGCACAGCCACATCGATGGTGGTGCTGCCAATGATCTCCCCGTTCAGGCGCAGCTCCACACCCAGGGTGCCGCACTTTTCACCGATAGTCACCAGGCCGGTCTGTGCATCCACGCTGCCCAGGTCCTGGCTGTCGGCGGAAATGGCATAGGTAGCGCCAGCGGGCAGATCCATAGCCATGCCGGCGGTATCCACGCCCTTGGCCTCGAACTGGACCGTGCTGCCGGGGGTATATACCTGATTATTGGGGCTGAGCACAGCGTGGTCAAACACGCCGGTCTTCACTGCGGTGGAAACCACCAGCAGAGAGGAGCTGACTGCACGCTCCGCGCCGTCGGCGGGAGAGTTGCTCACCACCAGCTTGTCCGTGCCCTCAGGTCTGGCGCAATAAGTGGAGGAGCCGCCGCCGTCCAGTGCGATGGCGGACACGCATCCGGCGTTCTTCAGCATCTGTGCCATTTGGTCATAGGTGCGGCCACAGGAAATAGGCGCACGCAGGCCGTATGTAACGAAGGTCAGCACTGTGCCGTCCGCCCGGATACCGATGGCCGTGCGGCTGTACTTCAGCGCGCCGTAGGAGCCGCTTTCGGGAACGACTTCCCCATTATTGACCAGGATCACATCGCCGCCCACTGCGGTCTGCAGATCACTCAGGTCCGGAGTGCTACGGATCACGGCTTTGCCGTCCTTGGTAATGCCGAAATAGTTGCGGCCGTTTGCCTGGCAAACGATCTTGCCATTCATAACCAGCGCGCCCATGGGTTCGCCGGTCGCCATGTTGAAGAAGTCCGCATTGATAGCGGCCACCACCGTTTCACCGGGGTGGTTCTTCTCATAGGCCTTGGCCTGTGCCGAGGTGGGGGTAAGGCACCACGAACTGGCATCGTCCTGGCCGTAGCCGGAAACGATCTTGATGTTTTCACCCATGGTGACCTCGGCAATATAGTCAATATGCTGCTGGTCGCCAGTGGGAACGTTGGTGATGACCTCATGGCTCACTACGCCGTCCGTAATGGGCGTCACGGTGTCCTTCACCAAAATCTCGCCGTCTGCTACGCAGTCTTTGACAGAGGCCGAGCCGTTCTCGGCCGCATGGACCAGTTCCATGGGAATCAGGCTCACCAGCATCAGCACAGACAGTACTGTCGCCAGGAACCGGGAACTGATCGATTTCTTCGACTTGTTCTTCATCCTTCTTTCATTTCCTTTCCTTTTTTTATTTTTAGTGGCTGCTGTGTTCTTCTCCTTTCTGCTGCAATATATTTGAATCTGAAGATCAGATTGCTCACTTAGCACGGATGCAAACCGCTTTGGAAAATGCGGACACTGTGCCGACGGATTGGTTGACGGCGCGGAGCTTATAGTAGTAGGTCCGGCCGGAAACGGCACCTGTATGAATGACGCTGCATTTTGCGGTGGTGGTCAGCTTCCGGTAGGTGCCGTTTTCACTGGTGCTGACGTAGACCTCATACCGATCCGCTCCCTTCACTGCAGACCAGGTGATCTTCGGCTTCCCGGCGGAATTATAGCCGGTGCCGGAAATCTGAGGAGCAGACGGGGCGCAGGTAAGCTGCAGCACACTGCTGAAAGCAGAGGCCTTTCCATTGGATGTAACAGCGCGCACCTTATAATAATAGGTGGTGCCTGCTACGGCGCCAGTGTGGTTCATGCTGGTCTTGGTCGTTGTAAACACTTTGGCACCGGAGAAATCCGCATTGGTCGAATAGTAGACCTGGTATTTGGCAGCGCCTTTCACAGCATTCCAGGTGATTTGGATCTTTCCGGTGGTGAGAACACTTCCGCCGGCCCGGGGAGGAACCGTCGCACAGGTACGGGACACAATATTGCCGAAGGCAGAGACCGTTCCATTTGCCGCTAAGGCCCGAACCTTATAGTAATAGGTGGTTCCTGCTGCAGCGCCGGTATGTTTCATGCTGGTTTTGGTGGTCGTGAACATCCTGGTATAGGGGCCGTTTTTGCTGGTGGAGCGGTACACCTCGTACTTGGTTGCCCCGTTGACCGCCTTCCAGGTCAGACGAATCTTGCCGGTAGAGGTAACGTTGCTGCCGGTCGCCTTGGGCGCAGCCGGTGCACACGTCCGGGACACCGCAGGGCTGAAGGCAGAGACAGTCCCGTTGGCGTCCACGGCGCAAACCTTGTAGTAGTAGGTAGTACCGGTCACGGCGCCGGTGTGCTTCATGCTGGTTTTGGTCGTTGTAAACACCTTGGCACCGGAGAAATCTGCATTGGTCGAATAGTAAACCTGATACTTGGCAGCATTCTTCACAGCGTTCCATTTTAGCTGCACCTTGCCGGTAGAGGCGATGGTGGAGACCGCCGCTTTCGGAGCGGCCGGGCGATGGGTAATATAGCTCATGCCCTCGGTATAAATGAAATAGCGCATGGCACCCGAGCTATCCCGGAAGCCAAAGCGGAGTTTCCCGTCCGTCATAATGACTTTCTCCGTGCAGGGCCGGACATAAGCAGACCCCTGAGCGGGCAGCGTACCATCGGAGACCCATCCGTCAGCGGCGGCATAGTATTTGACCTCCGTATGGGCGGGAATGGTCACATCGTAGCTGCCGGGCACGGTGCTCTGGACTCCGTAGCCAGGATTGCAGTATGGACAGGAAGACACTTTCGCGTTCCAGCCCAAATAATATTTGGCGCCGCAGCTGCAGGCCATGTACATGGCGTGCGGATGCTCCTCATCATAGGCCTGGGTCGTAAACTGATGGGTATGGGACCACTGGCCGCCTTTGATATGCACGGCGGACGCGGTCCAGCGCTCCGTATGCCCCTGATGGAACACCCGCACAACGCTCGTCCTGTTCCACGCGGGATTATGCGCGTATGCCAAAAGGTGGTCATCGGCGTCATAGCCGGCGACAATAGCAATATGCACATTTTTCTGGCAATCAGACGCAGAGCAATAGAAAAACAGGATGTCTCCGACGGACAGCTTGGCGGAGTTTTTGCTCCAGCTGATATACGGGCTGCCCTTGTCCTGCGACAACTCTACTGCGCTGCCGTAGCCCGCATCAATGAGTGCGCTGCGCACCGGCTCCACGCCGCCGGCCTGTATATCGATACCCCCTGCCTGCAGGCAGGCCTTTATAAATTGGTCACATACGCCCACTCCATCGTCCCAATGGGCCGCGGCATAGGCCACCGCAGCATTGGCGTCATAGCCGGCAGCCTCAGCCTGCACAGAAGTAACCGGAAGCAGAATGGCTACCAGGAGACAGGCACACAACGCTTTTATCCAATTCAACTTATTTCGCATACAGCATCTTTCTCTCATGTATTAGATTCAAAAATTTGTGCTTCAAATATCCTTTAGATTTTCGGACGGAATGCTCTCCAGGTCAATCAGCTTGCCAAGCCGACGATCCCACTCAAGCGGTTCATAGCGGAGGAACAGGCCCGGATTGAAGGTCATTTCACCCACATAGATCTGCCCTGCATCCTCATAAAAGTCCAACCGGATCCAGGGAACATTCGCCGCCAGCTTACGGCACAGGCCCAGCAGCTCCTCCAGCCTTTCCGGCTTAGGTACAGAGGCTGCTTTCTGCACGCCGCGACGGCGCACAGGCATGACCTGCCAGGTCTTCACGTCCACAAACGCCCTGCGCTGCGTTTCTCCCGTACGGTCCGAAACGATCAGGGCAAACTGCGGCTCGCCATAGGAACAATAGAACTTGTAGTCCACCACATCGCTTTCGCCGTCACCCAACATTTTCTCGAACAGGATACGGGGCCGGACTTTTTCATCGGTAATGCACATGTTGGCATAGTAGTAAGAGTTCCAGGGGTACAGCCACTCGGTAATGGATGCCTTGAACACATCCAGATTCCAGTTCCGCTTGTTTTTGACAATACGGACCTGCTTATTACCCCAACCGGCTGTGGATTTTGCAACGAACTGCTCCGGCAAGGCATCCCAATCCAAATCATTCAGGTCTGTATAAACGCCATAAGCTGGCACAACGTATTGCTGACCCACGGTATCGGCCACATACTTCTTCATCTCCCACTTATCTGCGCACTGAGCCACCAGGGGATTTGTGTAGTGCAGGGCCAACCACAAAAGCTTTTCGTTATAGGTCTCGGGGGCGGTGAGATTCGGCCAATAATGCAGCTGCGCAAAGCCCTTCTGCTCGCAGTATCGCTGCTTGTCGCTGACAGTGATCCGAGGCTCCATCATATAAGCTTCCTTGGGGGAAAGCTCCTCATAATGACGAAGATTGTCAAAATACATAGGCTCGGGCAGCTGAATGAGCTTGCCCAGTTCTGCATCCCACTCCGGGGGCGTGAATTTGAGGATGCCGCCGCCGGAATAGAATGTCATCTCCCCTACGATCACGCGGTCGCCAATATCATAAAAATCCACCCGGACAAACGGGAAAGGCTTGGCCAGCTGTTCAGCATAGGCGATCATTTGCTCATAATGAGGCGGCTTTTGGACCCCGCCTTCTGTTTTGCCGGCCTTTCCGTATGTAAAGGGCAATTCATTAAAGTCGCGGTCAAACCAGTTATAGGTCTTTTTCGTAAAGCGATCCGTGGTGATAAACAGGTTTTTGCAGACACCGTTATAGCAGAAAAACTTATAGTCAAAAACCTGGCTGCTGTCCCCTACTTCAGAAATATACTCCTCGGCATAAATGACCGGGGACATATGGCGGTAGCCCCAGTTAAACATTTGGAAGTAGCTGTTCTGGCTGGGACGGATCCACTTGCGCAGCTGCTCGCGAATAGCCGCTTCATCAATTTTGCTTTTATCCGGAACAATGATATTAAAGCCGCTGCTCCAGTTCACTTTCAGGGCAAAACGATCAGGCAGCTTATCAAAGTCAATGTCATCCGGATCGGTCCACCAGTCAATGGTGGGCACTGTGTGACCGGGGCCGAGAATATCATCCACGTATGACTTTACGGAAAACTTGTCGCTGCACTGCGTGATCAGGGGATTCTGATAGTTCAGCTTCAGCCACATGATCTTTTCATTAAAGGTCTTCGGATTGTTCCAATCGATGGAATAACCCAAATGTCGCTCGAAAATGTCGCTCAATATCTTTTTCTTTTTGGCTATGGTCAGCTTTCCGGACTTATCCAGCAGATAATGCTGATACTTTTGGGAATAGTCACCGGAGCTGCCCTCCCGATACCAGCGAATCATACGCCGCATCATTTTAGCAACCTTACGCTTAATTGCATGCTTGAATTTACTGCTCATTTACTTTTGCTCCCTCTTATTTATATCTATTTTGCTTAAATCAATATAGGTTCCCAGCACGTCATCCCACGAGCGCGGTGTAATGCGCAAAAACATGCCGGGAGAAAATGTCATTTCGCCCACATAGAGTCGATCCTCCGTTGCATAAAAGTCAACGCGAAGCAGCGGGATTCCCTCAGCCAGCATTTCTGCAATGCGGATCATATCCGCAAGTCGTTCCGGCTTGGGAATATTTGGCACAGTCGTAGTCCCTTTTCGCTGGATCGGCAGCGGCTGCCAAGTCTCCAGGTCAAAAAAGGTCTTGTGCATGTGCTTGCTCCCCCGATCCTGCACCACCAAGAGCAAGCGCGCCTTCCCGTGAAAGCAGAACACCTTGAAGTCATCCAATTCTCCCTGGCCGCCTAAAAAGCTCTCGATCAATATGCGGGGCTTTATATGCTCATCGGTAATGCAGAGATTCTGATAATAATAGGTATTCCAAGGATAAAGCCACTCCGCCATGCGGCTTTTGGTCTTTTCCAAAGGCAGCGCATGCTTATCCGGGACGATTATCACCTGTTTGCCTGCCCAGCCTGCCGTGGATTTCAGCACAAATTGTTCGGGGAGCTTGTCCCAATCAATGCTGTTGACACTGTCGTATACACCCAGGGCCGGAACGCAGTATTCTTCGCCAAGGCGGGTCCGGATATATTCCTTGCAAGTATACTTATCCGTGCACTGTGCGATCAGCGGATTTTTATAGTGCAGGGCCAGCCAAATCAGCTTTTCACTGTAAGTTGTGGGCTGGTCCAAATTCGGCACATATCCCAACTGCGCGTATCCCTTGCGCTCACAGTAATGCTGCTTTATCTCCGGTGTCAGTACCGGTTCCAGTCGGTAGGCCTCCCGCTGGGAAATACTGCGAAATCCTCCATTGCGGGCACGATATTTTTTTTTGGCTTTTCTGTAAACAGAAATGAGGCCTGAAAAACATTTGCTTTTAAAACTTGAAGCCATGAAACTGTTTTTTCTCCTGTGTTTTATTTATTACTGCTTAACGGGCAGTACCGTCTCAAAAGATAACAACCTGGCAAGCCTTTTCACAGGCCACCCCAAACATAAATGCTGCGCAATTTTTGAATCATATCCTGCGCCATGTGGTGAGGATGCAGCAGCCTATAGGCAAGCCACAGAACCCGATCCGGCAGCTGCGCCCACTTCGGTACCGTTAACCGGCCAAAGCAGAGGTGATACACGCCATTTCCCTCGCCCTTGACAGTATTCCCGCAGGCAGGAGATACGCCGGCATGGGAGTATTTACATCCGCAAAAGTCTGAATATTTTGCGGCAAAAAATTCACCGATATTCAGGTTAAATTATACTCGGCGGTATGTATTTTGTCAATGATTGTAATGGCTGTTTATGGAATTGTGTGGGAATCGAAATAGGCGTGACCGCCACAGTCAGAGAGGCTATTTATGCGCGTTATAATGCGCTATAAGCCGTCCATACTGCCGCTGAGACAAATGTGGGGAATCGTGAAATTCCGTGTAAAATCAAAATGCTTATGAAAAAAATCAAACCGGGCGAAACCATGTAAAAGTGGATATGACGAATGCGAAATATAGCTTGCGGCCTGACCTATCTAAGTTTCAGCTCTAAAAATGCATCATTGTAAATGTTGCCTTTGCGCAATTGCAGCAGAGCAAAAGGCCCGGGTTACCTACGACAATATTCTGCGGCTTTCGGATGACCCGGATGTGAATGACGTCATCAAGTTTCTCCGGGCCCGAGAGATCGTCCACTTCCAGCGCTTTGGCGAAGGGCTGCGGCTGGCCAAAGAAAAAATGGATCAGAAGAATGTATATTTCACAAATCCGGCCTTTGATGCGTAAAAATAACAGAAGCTCCTGTCGATTTCAGGCAGGAGCTTCTGTTGAGTAATATGACTTTACATTTACTTGCGTCTATATTCTTTGAAAACACGGGCGATATATTGCGACATTACTTGAATTTCTTGATCTTGCTGCCCAAAAACATCCCCAAAAGCACACCCAGGGCCAGACCGAGTACGGCGTTGCCCAAGGCATTCCCCAGCCAATATCCAGCCAGCATCCCTACGCCGATGCCCTCCATCATCCAGCTGTTTTGCTCGGCTTTCTCTTTTTCGGAAGCATCGGTATCCGGCTTCTTTTTGCGGAGAAAATCTATGATCCCGGGGATCAGTATCGCAGCAGCGATGCCACATACGATCCATGGCAGAGCGGCCTGCACTGCTTGACTCATGGCGGTTCCTCCTCTCTCCTTTGTTGTGTCTATGATAGACTTAAATCCAATCCGTGTCAACGAAAAAAGAGCCTCTGCCATATGGCAGAGGCTCCCACGAATCCGTTTACTTTCTATCCAGCCAGGTAGGCCGCATATAGAGCTTGATGGGGTAGATCACCATGTCGTCCAGGCCCCGCTCGGCCTTGGCCTTTTCCAGCTCCGGCACAAGCTTTTCCACGCAGGTGGTGTAGGTGATGGGAATACCCGTCTCCCGGGAGATGTCCTGGCAGAGCCGATAGCCCTCCAAAATATCCTCCACCTTTGTTTCGCGCAGCAGGTGCGTGTTGTTGATAAGGCCCTTGACCTTCAGCCCGGTTTCTGCCTGGATGGTGTCGATGTGATACAGAGCACCCTCCAGGTTAGCCGTCTCCGGCCGGTTGGCGTTTACCACAATGAGCATCTCACAGTCAGACTCATCCACAAAGTACTTCTTGAACTGGTTTAGCACCCGTGCGCCGGCATTATCGCCGCCCACATCGGCCACCACCATATAGTCTTTGTTTTCAAGCGGCGCCTTCATACAGGCGGAAATGGCCGGCAGATCCTCAGTGATGTCATAGCCAAAGGAGTTGAAGTGGATGGCAATGCCCATATCCTCCAAAAACTCCTGCCGCTCCCTGCTGCGGAAGTAGGGGTTGGCAATATCCATATCCAGGATGGCTACCTTATCATACTGCTTTTTCAGGTTGATGACATGGTTCACGGAAAACTCGGTCTTGCCGCTTCCGTAATGGCCCACTATAAGCGTAATTCGTTTCAAGATGATTCTTCCTTCTTACTCTTTCCAGGCGGACAGAGCGGTCTTGTTGGCGGGGATCAGCTTTTCCTTCTTGCCGGTCATGGTCTTGGCCAGGACCTTATCCATGATGTCCAGGCTCACCACGCCGGAAGCGCGGATGATGGCGCCCAGCATAACCATGTTGGCGGTCTTGCCGTTGCCCACTTCGTGCTCGGCGATGTGGGTGCAGTCCACATAGTGGACGTTCACGTCGGTGCGGCGGGCCTTATAATGGATGACGGAAGCGTTCACGAACAGGTGACCGCCGGGAACCAGCATATCCTCGAACTTGTCCAAAGAAGGACCGTTCATGGCAACCAGTACATCACAGGTGGTGACCAGAGGAGAAGCGATGGGCTTATCGGAAATGCAGACGGTGCAGTTAGCGGTACCGCCGCGCATCTCGGGACCATAGGAGGGCATCCAAGTGGCCTCTTTGCCTTCATACATGGCGGCATAGGCCAGCATCTGGCCGATCAGCAGCACGCCCTGGCCGCCGAAGCCGGCCACAAATACTTTTTTAGTAGCCATTTACTTTACCTCCTTGACTTCCTCGGGGCACTTGAACTGCTTCACAGGATAGTAAGGCATCATGTTCTCCCGCAGCCACTCCATAGCCTTAGGAGCGGTCAGACCCCAGTTGGTGGGGCAGATGGACAGGAACTCCACGAACGCAAAGCCCAGCTTCAGATCCTGGACCTTGAATGCGCGGCGGATGGCGGACTTGGCCTTGCGCACATTGGCGGGGGAGTCCAGAGAAACACGCTCCACATAGACGGCGCGGTCCTGGCAGGAAATCAGCTCGCACATACGCATGGGCATACCAGCCTGCTCGATGGTACGGCCGTCCACGCAGGTGGTAGTCTTCTGACCGATCAGGGTGGTGGGGGCCATCTGGCCGCCGGTCATACCGTAAATGGCGTTGTTGATGAAGAAGGTGCAGAACTTCTCACCGCGCTCGGCGGCGTGAATGATCTCGTTGGTACCGATGGAGGCCAGGTCGCCATCGCCCTGGTAGGTAAACACCGGGGAATCAGGATGCACACGCTTGATGCCGGAGGCAACAGCGGGAGCACGACCATGGGGAGACTCCATCATATCAACGTTCATGTACTGGTGAGCCACGATGGAGCAGCCAACGGGAGAAACAGCGATGCAGTTACCCAGGTCGCCGCGCTCTTCCAGCACTTCCATAATCAGACGATGCGCAATACCGTGCGTGCAGCCGGGGCAGTAATGCAGCTCGGTCTCACGCATACCTTTTGTATATTCAAATACGGGCTTCAACTTACTTCACCTCCATAATCTTCTTGGTCCGATCAACGATCTCCTGGGGATCCAGCAGCATACCACCGACGCGGTTGATGAGGCTGACGGGCAGCTTGCACTCCACAGCCAGCTTCACATCGTAGATCATCTGACCCTGGGACAGCTCCACAGAGATGATGTGCTTGGTGGTGTTGAAGTCGATCTCCTTAAAGGCGTTCACGGGGAAGGGCCACAGGGTCTTGGGACGGATCAGACCGACCTTGATACCCTCGTCTGCCAGCATCTCCATAGCCTCCATGGCGATACGAGAGGTGGAACCATAAGCCACAAATACGACCTCGGCGCCCTCCAGATTGCGGGATTCCCAATCCTGCAGCTCGCGCTCGGCCTTCTCGTACTTGGGCCAATATTCATTGATGTAGTTCTCCAGCAGCTCCTGCTTGAGCCATACGGAGTTGATGGCGTGACGGTCACGCTTATTCTTATGACCGGTCAGAGCATAGGGCTTGACCTCGGGGATCTCCTCCTCGGTGAGGGCGTGCTTGGGCTCGGGCATCACCACGGGCTCCATCATCTGGCCCAGCATACCGTCGGCCGCAATGATGACGGGATTTCTGTACTCATCCGCCAGATCGAAGGCCTTGCCGATCATGTCGATGGCTTCCTGAATGGAGTTGGGAGCCAGGACGATGGTGTGATAGTCGCCGTTGGAGCCGCCGCGGGTGACCTGGTTATAGTCGGCCTGGCCGGGCTGGATGGAACCGATGCCAGGGCCGCCGCGCATGACGTTGATGATGACCACGGGCAGCTGCACAGAGCACAGCAGGCCGATGGACTCCTGCATCAGGGCGATACCGGGAGAAGAAGAAGTGATGAGCACGCGGCCGCCGGCAGCAGATGCGCCGTATGCCATGTTAATGGCGCCCAGCTCAGACTCGGCCTGGATGAATGCACCGCCGGCCTTCTTCAGCTCTCTGGACATATACTCGGGAACCTCGCTCTGCGGGGTGATGGGGTAACCGAAATAGTATCTGCAGCCGGCGTTGATAGCGGCGGCAGCGAAGGCTTCGTTACCCTTCATTAATTTCTTTTCTGCCATTTCTCTGTTACCCTCCTACTTATTCCTCAACATAGACATTGATGATGCCGTCGGGGCACATCATTGCACAGCTGGCACAGGCAATGCACTTGTCAGGATCCGTTACGCTGATGGGATGATAGCCCTTTCTGTTTACAGCCTCATCATCAAGCTTCAGGATCTTCATAGGACATGCATTCACACACAGCTCACAGCCCTTACAGCGGTCTGCTCTGAAAACCAGTCTTCCTTTCTTTGCCACTTGACTCACTTCCTTTACTGTTTTCCGGCGGAAAAAACACTTCCACCCGATATAGGTATTATAACGAAAAAAAGAGCGGCAGTCAACGGATTCTGCCGCTTTAAAGCGGCTTTCTACGCGATTTCATCCTTTTACTTAAAAAGAGAAAAAATTTTTGTGCAACTTTATTTTCCGTTTATTTTACGGAAAGTCTTTTGAAACCCAGTTTCTCATTGTGAAACTTTTTGTTGACTTCCCGGGAAAAGATTGTTATAATTAAGGCAAATGGGAGGTGGGCGTATGAGCGCATTTTGCTACCATGTAGGTCAGCGCATTAAAAAATACAGAAAAAGCCGCGGCTATACCATCGAGCAGTTCTCGGCTATGATCAATAAAAGCAAGGCGACAGTCTCCAAATACGAAAACGGGACCATCACCATTGACATTGATACGCTGTATGATATTTCTCAGAAGCTGGACATTGACCTGAAGTGCTTTTTGGATTATCAGCCGCCGATGCCGCACAATACCGAGCCGGTCCTGCCTAAAAACTTCTACTTTAACCAGCCCCGGGCCTATATGTATTACTATGATGGGCGCATCCGTCAGATCGTCCGCTCGCTGCTGTGCTTCTCCCCTTCTGCGGCGGGCGAGACAGTGGATGTGATGCTCTATGTGGGGGTGGAGGATTTCTACAATCCCGACCGGTGCCAGCATCTGTTTACCGGCGAAATGAAGGCCTTTGACACCATCACCCATATGGTGCTCAACAATCAGATCAACGATGCGGAGAAAATGTATATCTGCATGCTCAACCCCATGCAGACCCGCACCCCGGCCATCGGCCTGCTCTCCGGCATCGGCAGCACGCCGTTCTTTGCTCCCATTGCCCTGAAGACACTCATCTCCAAGGAGCCGCTGGAGGAAAACGACCGCCTGCTCAACACCATTAAGCTGGATAAGGACGACTATCACCTGCTGAAATATTATAATATGATGGTGGTGAATCGCCCTGCTGCCCTGTTTTTGGATTGACAAGATTCATAAGTATAAAAGGCGCCGGATCGCTGATCCGGCGCCTTTTCAGCTCATTTTCAGAATTTCACGGCGCAGGCGCAGGATGATCCGTTTTTCCAGCCGGGAGATGTACGACTGGGAGATGCCCATGCGGTCGGCCACCTCTTTTTGGGTCATTTCCTTTTTCCCGCCCAGGCCGAAACGCAGGGTGATGATGTCCCGCTCCCGGGAGGAGAGCTTTCCCACGGCGTCCTGCAGCAGCTTCCGGTCCACATCCGCCTCGATGGGACGCATCACCGTGTCGCCGTCTGTGCCCAAAACATCGCTGAGCAGCAGCTCCTTTCCGTCCCAATCCGTGCTCAGGGGTTCATCGAAGCTGATCTCCGTCCGCTGGGCGGAGTTTTTCCGCAGAAACATGAGGATCTCATTTTCGATGCATCGGGAGGCATAGGTGGCCAGCTTGATATTCTTATCCGCCCGGAAGGTGTTGATGGCCTTGATGAGCCCAATGGTACCGATGGATATAAGGTCCTCCATATTGACGCCCGTATTTTCAAACCGCCGGGCCAGGTACACCACCAGCCGCAGGTTCCGCTCAATGAGCGTCTGCCGGACGGAAAAATCCCCCTGGCCCATCTGCGCGATGAGCCGGGCCTCCTCGGTTCGAGACAATGGCTGCGGCAGCGTGTCGCTGCCGCCTATGTACATGACCTTATCCGGCCTGGCGATCCGCAGCAGCCAGAGCCGGATCCGCAGCAGAAGCTTTTTCATGTCCCCTCCCCCTTTCTGTGCCGCCCCACAGGGCGCAGTATCCGCCGCCGTCACTCACCGGCCCGGCTGACAGAGCGATGAGTGTGCGGGGGATCTTTCTGCGATGCAGAGCTATGTAATCGCTGCGCACCGCAAGCAGCAAGCCCGCCTCCGTCCCCACGCTGCGAAACGGAAGCAGGGTAAAATGCAGCCGGCTTCCCGCGGCGTAGAGCTTAGCCATGGCCATCTCCGGCGAAGGATTCTCCCGCAGGATCGCCGCATCCGCCGCAGGCAGCAGATCCATTACCGCCGCCTGTTCCATCACCAGAACCGGCCGGCCGTCCACAGGGTTGCGCAGGGTATTGCCTGTGTCGTGAAGCACTGTAAAGCTATCTTCCTTTCCACCAATTGCCACCCGTACTTTCATCAATTCTCCCCCTCCATGCCTGGCCCCCTGCCGAAGCAGCAGCTGCAGCGCGGCAGACAGCGCAGCGGTCCCGCCTAAAAGCAGCTTCCAGTCAATCTCCGCCCAATAGATTTTTCCCCACAGGAGCTCCGGCGCGCCGATGCAGAATCCCAACGCCAGGATCACGCCTGCCAGCGCCCCGGAAAGGAGGAAGAACAGCCCCATGAGCTTCAGCGTATGCCGTTCCCGGCCGAAGGCTGCCCAGGCCATGGCCGCACCTGCGGCAGCTTTCCATAGCGGATGGGCCAGCCAGGTCAGGCCCGGCAGAAAAACGGCAGCGGCGTACAGCCCCCCTCCCGCGCCGCACAGCAAAAACCGAAGACGCCGCAGAGGCGTGCCCGCCAGCCTGGCCGACGCCAGCAGAAGCAGATAATCCACCGCCAGATTCAAGACAAACACCCGGTCTATATAGATGCTCAAGGCTCTCACCCTCCCCCTGTTCCTCCCTGATTATATCGCCCCGAGGGTGTGAAATCCGTCAAATCCGGGCAAGAAAAAAATGTCCCTCGCCAAACAAGGCGAGGGACATTTTTTGATAAAGTTTTGATCAGAACGCCTTGCCGTCACAGCCCAGCACGTCCACGATCTTGTGGGCCACCATGTCCTCAATGGCCTGGCGGGCCGGCTTGAGGTACTGGCGGGGATCGAAATGATCGGGATGCAGCGCCATGTACTCCCGAATGGAAGCGGTCATGGCCAGGCGCAGGTCGGAGTCAATGTTGATCTTGCACACGGCCATGGATGCGGCCTTGCGCAGCTGATCCTCGGGCACGCCGATGGCGCCGGGCATATTGCCGCCGTACTGGTTGATCTTCGCCACAAATTCCTGGGGCACGGAGGAGGATCCATGCAGCACGATGGGGAAGCCGGGGAGCTTCTTTTCTACCTCCTCCAGCACGTCAAAGCGCAGCTGGGGCTTGGTGCCGGGCTTGAACTTATAGGCGCCGTGGCTGGTGCCGATGGCGATGGCCAGGGAGTCGCAGCCGGTCTTGTCCACAAATTCCTGCACTTCCTCGGGACGAGTGTAGGAGGAATCCTCAGCGGATACGTTTACCTCGTCCTCGATGCCGGCCAGGGTACCCAGCTCGGCCTCTACCACTACGCCGTGGTCGTGGGCATATTCCACCACCTGGCGGGTCAGAGCGATGTTCTCGGCAAAGGGCTTGGAGGAGGCATCGATCATCACGGAGGTGAAGCCGTCGTCGATGCAGCTCTTGCACAGCTCGAAGCTGTCGCCGTGGTCCAGATGCAGGCAGATGGGCAGGCCCGTTTCAATGACGGCGGCCTCCACCAGCTTCATCAGATAGGTGCGGTTGGCGTAAGCCCGGGCCCCCTTGGACACCTGCAGGATCACCGGAGCGCTGAGCTTGGAGGCGGCGCCGGTGATGCCCTGAATGATCTCCATATTGTTCACATTGAATGCGCCGATGGCGTAACCGCCCTTATAGGCCTTTTCAAACATTTCCTTGGAAGTAACCAGTGGCATAATCATGATCTCCTTTTCAATAAAATTTTAAAACTCTGATTTACTCGCCATTTCCTTAATAGCTTTATAATATATTTCCATGCGTTCATCAACCGTGTCTTTGCCTGCCATTTTATAATCTGACAAGCTCTTTGTATCGACGCATAATCCGAGCATCCTCGATATGACGTCGACCTGCCATACTTCGAGCGGAATTTCTAATTGCTTGCCGCTATGGGAGATTATTGTCAGACTTACACTTTCAATTTCCATACTACCACTACGCAATATTTTCTATAATTTCATCTTTAAATTTTACCACAGAATTTTGAATTTGCAAGGGTTATGCGTTTACATTTCGGAAGTTTTATGGTAACATAGGATAATAATTTCAGTGAGAATTATACCAATTTATTTCAGGAGGAGTTTGTTTCATGAATGTTCTCAAAGGCGCCTGCATCATCGGCCAGTCCGGCGGCCCCACTTCCGTTATCAACGCCAGTGCCTACGGTGTCATCGACACGGCACTGAAAAGCGGCGTTATCACCCGCGTTTTGGGTGCCGAGCACGGCATCAAAGGCGTTTTGAACGACCGGCTGTTTGATATGGGCCAGGAGGATCCCGAGGAGCTGCGCCTGCTGAAGTACACTCCCTCCTCCGCCCTGGGTTCCTGCCGCTATAAACTGGCCGATCCCGCTGTGGACGACACGGATTTCAAGCGGATCCTGGAGATCTTCAAGAAGTACGACGTGCGTTATTTCTTCTATAATGGCGGCAACGACTCCATGGACACCTGCAACAAGATCAACCAGTACATGCAGTCCGTGGGTTACGAGTGCCGGGTCATGGGCGTGCCCAAGACCATCGACAACGACCTTTACGGCACGGACCACTGCCCCGGTTACGCCTCCGCTGCCAAGTACATCGCCACGTCCTTTATGGAAGTGTACCTGGATTCCCATGTGTATGACACCGGCATGATCGTCATTATGGAGATCATGGGCCGCCACGCGGGCTGGCTGGCCGCTGCCTCCGCCCTGGCCAGCGAATACGGCGCCGGTCCCGACCTCATCTATCTGCCGGAGACGGACTTTGACATGCCCAAGTTCATTGAGGATGTCAAGCGGATCTATGCCGAAAAGGGCAACTGCCTGGTGGCAGTGTCCGAGGGCATCCACTATGCCGACGGCGGCTTTGTGTCCGAGGCCAAGGTAGAGAAGACTGACGGCTTCGGCCACGCGCAGATGGGCGGTCTGGCCGCTATCCTGGCAGAGGTCATCAAAGAGGAGACCAACGCCAAAGTCCGCGGCATCGAGCTGAATCTGCTGCAGCGCTGCGGCGCGCACCTGGCCTCCGAAACGGACATTGAGGAGTCCTTCATGGCTGGCAAAGCCGCCGTGGAAAACGCCATTGCCGGCATCAACGGCCGCATGATCGCCTTCGAGCGGGGCATCCAGAACGGGCACTATGCCTGCAAGACCAAACTGGTACCGCTGATGGAGGTAGCCAACGTGGAGAAGAAGATCCCCCGGGAGTGGATCAACGAGGATGGCACCGGCGTCACCCACCGCTTCATTGAATACGCTCTGCCGCTGATCCAGGGCGAGCCGGATCTGCCCAAGCAGGATTCTCTGCCCCGGTTTGCCAAGCTGAAGAAAGTGCTGGCGAAGTGATTTACATAAAGCAACTTACAACAGAAAGGCTCGGCAGCCGCTTGACTGCCGAGCCTTTTTATTTTATTTTTCCCTGTTCTTCAGATAAATCAGCTGCAAGCCCTCCATGAGCAGGTACTTATCGTAAATGATCTGATTGCGGCAGTAGCGCACAATGACGGGCGCATTACCGCCGGTGGCCACAATGGTGGGGTTTTCACCGGGGATGATCTCCTTCATTCGATCGATGATGCCGTCCAGCATCCCCGCCGTGCCATAGACGATGCCGTTGCGCATGCAGTCCTCGGTGTTTTTGCCGATAAGATTCTTGGTGGGGTGCTGCAGGGCTACATTCTGCAGCAGCGCCGAGTGCTCCGACAGAGCATCCAGCGACAGCCGCACCCCCGGGAACATCATGCCCCCCTCGTAGGTCTTTTGCCGGGAGATATAGGAAATGGTGGTGGCCGTGCCCATCTCGATCATAATAATGGGCGCCGGATATTTTTCCACGGCGGCCACGGCATTGGCCACCAGGTCGGTGCCCAGCTGATTATGGACCTCCATGCGGATGTTCAGGCCCGTTTTGATGCCGGGGCCCACCACCATGGGCTCCTTCCCCAGCAGGCGGGTCAGCGCCTTGTGCATCATAAAATTAATTCCGGGAACGACACTGGAAAAGATGGCACCGGTGACCTTATGGATGTCATAGCCGTACAGGGCGAAAAGATTCATCAGGTCAATGCTGATCTGATCGGCGGTCTTGCGGCTGTCCGTATCGATAGACGCCAGGAACTTCAGGTCCTTTTCCTTTCCGAACAGGCCCACACTGATGTTGGAATTTCCTATGTCAATAGCAAGCAGCATACGGCTCTCCCTTTCGTTTTTTCTTTATCATACCACGATTTTTTTCAAAAAACAAGACGGACGTCTGCTGCGTCCGCCCTGTATGCTGTAAAATTATTAACCTTTACAGAATTATACAGATCAGGCCACCGCCGCCTTCGTTGATGATGCGCTCCAGGGCTTCCCGCATTTTTTTCTGCGCAGGCTCCGGCATCCGTTTCAGCTTGGCCTGCAGGTCATCCCCCACGATCTCATTGAAGCTGCGGCCAAAAATATTGGACTGCCAAAGCTTGTTGGTATCCCCCTCAAACTGCTGCAGCAGGTAATTCACCATGTCCTCAGATTGCTTTTCATCCCCCACAATGGGCGAGACCGTGGTCTCGATGTCCGCCCGGATCATGTGGATAGATGGGGCGCTGGCCTTCATTTTCAGACTGTAGCGTCCTCCCTGCCGGACGATCTCCGGGTCCTCCAGGGCCAATTCATCCAGCCCGGGAGCCACGATGCCGTAGCCGGTGCGGTAGGCCTCCTGCAGGGCCGGGGCAATCTTGTCATATTCCTGCCGCACCTGGGACAGATCGGTCAGCAAGGTCATCAGGTCGCCGTCGTCCTTAACTGTAAAGCCTGTTGCCTTGCCAACTGTTTCATAGAATAACCTGCGGGGCGGATCGACTTCCAGGGCCGTTTTTCCCTGCCCCAGATCCATTTGCAGCATTTTGGCTTCGGCCACCAGGTCGCTGGTCTCCAGCTCCGGTCCGATCCCGTCCATCTGCCGCATATGTGTGAGCCCGGTCCCCTGCTTGGAAACCAACTCCACCAGGCCCTTTTTGATGGGGTGCTCCTCCGGGAGGGCATCCACCCAGGATGGGAAAAACACATCCAGCTCCTGCAGGGGAAACTCGTACAGCAGCCCCTGGATGATCCGCCGGATCTCCCTTTCATCCAGCCGCAGGCAGTTCACCGGCAGACATTTGGCATCGTATTTTTCAGCCAGCTCCTTGGCGATGGCAGTTGCCTCGGCGCTCTCCGGTTCGGCGCTGTTGACCAGCACCACAAAGGGCTTTCCAATGGCCTGCAGTTCCCGGATGGCCCGGTCCTCCGCTTCCAAATAGTCCTCCCGAGGGATCTCCGTTATGGTGCCGTCGGTGGTGATGACAATGCCCACGGTGGCGTGCTCGGAAATGACCTTTCGGGTGCCGATCTCCGCCGCTTCGGCCATGGGAATCTCGTGGTCGAACCACGGCGTCATAACCATGCGGGGTGCCAGGTCCTCAAACTGCCCCATGGCACCGGGCACCAGGTACCCTACGCAGTCCACCAGCCGCACGCCGAACTCCACCCCGTCGGCCAGCTTGAGATGGGCGGCCTCCTCGGGTACGAATTTCGGTTCGGCCGTCATGATGGTGCGGCCGGATCCGCTTTGGGGCAGCTCGTCTGTGGCCCGGTCCCGGCGAAAGCCGTTTTCCATCCGGGGCAGCACCTGGGTCTGCATAAAACGCTTGATGAAGGTGGACTTGCCGGTGCGCACCGGACCCACTACGCCGATATAGATATTGCCGTCCGTTCGCTGGGCTATGCTCTCATAAATATCTGTGACCTGACTTGTCATTTCCAACCATTCCTTTCTCCTGCAAACGGCAAGGCCGTCATAGTCGTTTGCTCTACTGTATGAGGGAATGGCTTGGTTTAGACGAAAAAAACGCACCCCGTAAAGAGCGTTGACATAGGAAAACAAGCAGAAACCCAGTAAAATCAACTCTTTTAAGGGCAGAGGGCAAACAGGTTAGCTCAAAAATTGAATAACCAAGCGTCAAAAGGGATGTTACCGCAAGGCAGCATCCCTTTTCGCATACGCCCACGCCGTAG
>CABMQL010000002.1 GCA_902388735.1 uncultured Eubacteriales bacterium
GCGTTTTGGCTCAGCCGAACATTTCAAGGTCATCCAGCACACTCTTTTCATTTTCGGCTTGCTGCTCCTCGGTCAGCTCCGGCTGTACCTGCTCAAAAACAGGAGGTGCCGCAGCAAACGACACCTCCTGCAATTCCTCCCGTATGATCTGCCGAATATCATCCAGCAAAAAGCCGTTTACGGATGTCTGTCGCTGCATTTCGTTTAAGATCGCCGTTACCATAAAAGCGTTGCGGGATTTATCCAGCGACTGTAAATACTGTGCGGCTTTCGCCTCTTTTTGCTTGTCCAAATCAAACCGCACATTGATCCGATACTTGCTCATTTCTTCGCATCAGCTTTCATCTGCGCCTCGGCCAGATACTCATATCCCTTTGCGGCGGCGCAGATGTCCTCAACGATTTTTACACGGTCTGCGTTTACCTTGCTGAAATTTTCAATGAGACACCCGCCGCCACCGGTCACATACAAGGTCATCGTGTTCTCATCATAGCCGTGCTCGCGAAGTCTGCGGAAGATGTCCCGCACATACTCGGCGGCGACGCTCTTGATGATTTTCAGGTCGGCAGGCGCAATATTTGCCGTGCCGGTGATCAGCACCTCGTCGATGATGGCATCGTTGATTTCCCGTTGCGTTTTCTGCATAAACGCCTCCCGGACAGCAAGCGTACACTGGTAAGTCCCGAATTTCTCGGTGAACATTTTGCCCTGCTGCGGCTTGCCATTGATCATATACAGGGTGTTCATCGTGCCGTTGCCGATGTCAGCGATCAGGTTCACGCCTTTAAGAGTCGTTGCGAAGCTCGCAATGGCGGCGTAGCCCTGCGGATAGATGCGCACATCGTCGATATAGAGGTGGTAGTCCGCCTTTTTGTAGGAGAACTCCACCTCGGCATTTTTCATCAGATATTCCTTGAAGTCCGACTTTTGTCCGCTTGTCCAGGTCAGCGGCAGACCGGCGGCAATCACAATATGCGCCTCGGTAAGATTTTCGGCTTTCAGTTCCTTGGCGATGGACGCGAGGGTCAGCACATAGTAGTCCTCGTCCTTGATTTTGTCCGGCGCAAATTCCTTGTGCCCCTCGCCGATGAGATAATACCTGCCGCCGTAGACCAGCATATCCGCCGTGAACAGTGGCTCGTGGTCATAGGCGGTGATGCCGGTGGGAAAACAGCAATTTGCCGTTTTCATATTCCCGTACCCGTGGTCAATGCCGATGATTTTTGTGTTGTGGATTGTTTTCATAATAAGTCCTTTCCTGCGCATAGCGCATTTCAAAATATTTCGGGCAGCAAAAAAGCCGCCGAGTGCGACCTCGACGGCTCGATGACTGCCTTCTGTATATTGAATGGGGGAAACGGCTGAAAAGGGTATGTTTATAGCAACACAGTAAAAATGCTGTCCGCAACATCGGGAAAAAGCCTTGAATATCAGACGCTTTTCTGCTACAATTATATAGAACAAATGTTTCTGTTTGACGATTCGGAGAAAAAACATCTTGACTTTTTATCGCCGCAAGACCGGTTTGTGGGACACTTGGCTTGATAAAATATAGAAGGAGGCAGGGCGTATGAGCGATGGACTTGGCTTTCTTACTGCCGTTTACCGGGACGGTCGTGTACATATAGGCGGCAAAAGCTACCCGGCAGGAACCTTTGCGGTGCAGCTTTTGAATCAGTATTATAAGGATGACACGGCGGCGAGGATCGCCGTGTTCCGGCAAAGTAACTGGAATGTGCAGGATCAGCTATGCGCCGGGTATCTGAACGAAACAGATTTTATTAAGGCCGGAAAGGAGATTCTGACAATTCTGCAAACTCTGCCGAAGCTAAAGCCTTTTTCCTCCTTGGACATTGCAGCGGAGAAGCAGCGAATTGCAGAGTTATTCACGGAAGGCAACGCTGCTGCCCTTTCCGACTATCTGCGGCGCAGAGCAGCAACAGCGCAATTCGATGGTGTGTTCCCTCCTGAATATAATAAGGCGCTGCTCAAAACCGGTGAAACGATGTGCGCAACCGTTTTGAGTACCCTTCGCTTCTATGATGCTATCCCGGAGGATATGCGCAAGGCTTTTGAACAGTTCAAGAAATTCGTTTCCCGTGTGGACGAAGCCGACCGTTTTGATGAGCAGCATTTGCTGCCCATTGCAACGGAGATATTCGGGACGAATTCATTTCCCTTGCACACGGAATATATTGCTCTCCCGAAACGGCGAAACAGTCGCATCCTTGTCACTGCCCGAAGAATGGCCTTTGAGAGCTACTACAGCTTTGTGCTGACAGACTTCTTTGAAGGGCTGCACCACGGGCACTATCCAAGGCAGTGCGATGTTTGCAAGCAGTATTTCCTGATGCAGAGCGCACGGCGGCAGAAATACTGCACCTATGGCACGGCACCGGAGTTGTACCACGGTGAAAAGATCAGCTGCCGCCGGTACGCCATCATTCAGGGCAAAGCGGAACGGGCAAAGGATAACCCGCTGAAGGCCGCCTATGACCGCCGTTGCTCGGCGATCCGCTCCGAAAAGAGCCGGGGAACGATCTCTACCGAGTTTGCGCAGGCGGCGCAGGAAATGGCAAAACGCCGGTTGGAGCAGGCGGAGGAGGACGATGCCTACGCCAAAACAAGTTATTATGCAGATTTGCAGCGCGCCAAGCTGTACGCTGACACGGACAAAAGAATGAAATGACAGGAGGTGCATCCGGTGTCTGAAGAACAGAATGAAGTTTTAGAGCAACAGCGGCATCTTTTGGAGCGCCGGATGTACCGCCTTGACCCTGCGCCGCCGAAGCTGCCAGCTCAGGAATACATCGTCCGCTATCTCACCGAAAAAGAGGACAAGTATCTTGCATGGTACCTCCACGATCAGGAACCTGCGCTTAATGAACTGGCGCAGGCCGCCTGCGAACGATACGCTATGACGGAGCATTTTGCGGACATCAAGCAGGCAGCGGTGTGCGGTATCCTGGCCGCCCTTCAAAAGTACGATCCGGCTATCGGCGCACCGTTTGCCGCTTTTCAAAAGCGGTATATACAGGACGGCGTGGGTGACTATATCCGTACGGCGCAGAGCGGTGTTATCACCATGACGGCAGATACCTATCCCGTCATGCGGCGCATTATGGCGATTTACCATCTAAACGGCGATGATTGCAGTGACAGCTGCATCCAGCGAATTGCCGATGAAACCGGAATGGGCGAAAAGAGCGTCCGCAAATATATTACGATAGGCACGCTGAATGAACGCCGAGTAGATTTTTACCGGCAGTACGATGAGGATGGCGAGGAAACGGCGGAAGACATTTCGGTGGACACCACCTCTCAGCCAGACAAGATGTATTTCCGGGCGGTGCTATATGACGCGCTGCATCAAGCATACGGCAGCCTGACCTACCGGGAACAGCGCACGGTTGCCAAGCATCTTGGCTTCTGCGATACCTGCTGGTCGGTCAGGAAAGCAGTGCTGATAAACGGTGAAATTGAGTACAAGCCCATAAAGCCCATGACCTTTGAAGAAATTTCCCACTCCGCCAGCCGCAAGTCGGACAAGGCCTCCGAGCGGACTTATAATAACGCCTTAGAGAAAATGCGGAAAGCTCTGCTTTCCTATCTTGAACTGTGGGAATACCAAATAGGTAGTCCGCTCCATTGGTCCCGTCAAGATTTATGCGCAAATTTATTTGCAGGCTCCGGCAGACCTGAAGTCAGCCGGCAATGGAGACCATCCCCAAATTTGTGTAAACCTCCGATGTGGTGTAGAATAGAAGCACCACATCGGAGGTATTACATATGTCTTCTTTTATGCGATTTTCAATTTGCGCAAGTTATTGTACATTATCGCTCCATTTACGCATATATCAGTTCGCTGTTTGTGATTTCTACCGCTCTGTAACGGATGCTGTTCAACTTCCGCACCCACTCCATTGAATTGGCTGCTTTCAGCTGCTCGGTCACACCTTCGCGCTCTGCCATCTGCTTTACAAGCTGCTCGAACATTTCCTCCGCCTGCCGGTCGATGTCAACAAGGTAGCTGTTCAGCTTGCCGCTGGTCAGCAGGTTGGCATAGCATACACGATGATGTTTCTTGAGATACCGAAGATGCCGTTGACCCCATATCCCGATATGCGCCTGCTCTTCCTCCGGCAGTTTCAGACAAGGCAAGTAATAATCGCCTTGCAACTCGTACCACAGACCGTTTCTGTCATCAAACTTGTATTTTTCCATATTCATATCCTCCGTTCTGTAACCTTGAATTTCTTGTTTTTTTTCTATAACCATTGTATCGGGAAAATTTTTAGAAATCGAATGTGCGAATAAAAAGAAAAACATCGAGTAAAGTCTAATGACTTGTACTCGATGTTTTCTCTCGCCTTTGCCATCCCGATTACTTTGCCAAAAACTTCGTTATCGGTCGGTGCCGATAGCCGGGGGCTTTTTCTTTTCGCGGTCGGGCAGGTTTTCTTAGCATCTATTTTCTCCTTGAATTCGACACACACCTATTGCGGTGAAAAACGCCGCGCAAATTATGAACATTCTGTGAACGAACGTAAAAATGTGCGCAGATTGCTTGCACTCCCGGAAAATCAATGATATAATTTCTATAAATATTATAATGTGTAAAACTATGTAAATCAGAGTAGTTTCTGCCGGGGGTTCGCTTGCCCGGAGCATCACGGAAACAGGGGAAAGGCGGCACGACAGTGACAGAAAAAGAACTGAGAAAATTAAACCGCGCGGAGCTGCTGGAAATGCTGATTGCCCAGAGCAAAAAACTCAACCGCGTGGAGGAGAATCTGTCGGCGGCCCAAAAAGAACTGGAGCGGCGCAAGGTCGCCATCACCACCTCCGGCACACTGGCGGAGGCGGCGCTGAAGCTGAGCGGCATTTTTGAGGCGGCCGACCAGGCTGCCGCGCAGTATCTGGACAGCCTCCGGGAGCAGGAGAGCAACGCCGAGCGCATCATTGCCGAGGCTGAGACCAAGGCCCAGGAGATCATCAACGCCGCCGAGGCGCAGCGGCAGACCATTCTCGCCGACGCGGACCAGGAGGCCAAGCGGCGCATTGAGCTGTTTAACCAGCAGTTCAAGGAGTTTTTGAACACGCATACATAATTCGGGAGGATAAGGCCGTATGAAACCAGAAAACAAAGCAACCGATACGGCTATGCCCTCCGTGGACGAGCTCACCGGTGAGCTCAACCGGGAAAAATACCACAGCCGCTACAAAAAGCTGCTGCGCAGCACCATCTATACCCTGGTGATCGTGGCCGCTATCAGCGTGCTGGTGGCAACGCTGCTGCTGCCGGTGCTGCAGATATACGGCACCTCCATGAACCCGAACCTGTACGAGGGGGAGATCGTGGTATCGGTGAAGTCCCCGCAGTTCAAAACCGGAGACATCATCGCCTTCTACTACAACAACCGCGTCCTGGTCAAGCGCATCGTCGGCTGCCCCGGGGACAGCATCGTCATCACCGACAACGGCGACGTATATGTGAACAACACCTTGCTGGACGAGCCGTATCTGACGGAAAAATCCTACGGCACCGCCGACATTGAATATCCGTACACCGTACCGCAGAATTCCTTTTTTGTCCTGGGTGACCACCGGGAAAGCAGCGTGGACTCCCGGTCATCCCTGGTGGGCTGCGTGGAAAAAGAAGAAATCATAGGCAAAATCGTTTTCAGAGTGTGGCCGATCAAACGGATCGGTTCCGTGGAATAACATCGCCTTGAAATACGGGGAGAAATTTGCATGAACAGGGACATTCATTCGCAGGCTGAACAGCTGAACAAAAAGCACCGCCGGAAGCGCACCTGGCACAAGATCCTATCTGTGCCCATATGCCTTGTGGTCTTTGTGACGACGTATGCGCTGATCCTGCCGGCCATCACCATGGAATCCACGCCGGATACCTACTGCGGCATCGCCGAGCACGTCCACACGGACGACTGCTACGAGATCCCCGGTACGCCGGCCCACAAGGAGATCCAGTGTGCTGCCGGGGCGAACCTGGGCGAGGGCGAATACATCGTCCACAAGCACGACAGCTTCTGCTTTGATGACAGCGGTGAGCTGCTGTGTACCCTGCCTGAGCAGGACGAGCACGCCCACACGGACGCATGCTATGACGGCGACAGCCTGAAATGCGGCCTGGTCACAGGGATCGCACACCAGCACACGGAGGCGTGTGTCGTATCCGTTCCCGCCACCGAGCCCCAGGGCCTGGTGTGCACCGCGGAGGAGCACAAGCACACGGAGGCGTGCTTCATCGACCCGGAGGGGGAGACGCAGGGCGGCGAGCCCAGCGGCGATGTGCCCGCCAATGATACACCCGCCGGGGACACGCCCACTAACAACACACCCAGCGACGGGGATGCGGCCCAGGGCAATGACGCAGCTAACGACGATACGCCCGCCGGGAATGCGGCGGCCAATACACCGGCCCGGGCCCCTGCCGCCAGCGGCCTTATCACGGATGTGACCCTCACCATCAACGACAATGTCTCCACCACCGGCTGCTATGAGGTGGCCGTCACCGGCGGCGGCACGGCGCTGGAGGGGAAAACCGTCCGATACCTGTGGTATAAGAGCACCGACGGCGGCACCTCCTATACCCCCGTAACCGTGAGGAACTTTACAGTCGGCGGCGAGCGCATACCCAACATCAGCGGCAGCAACAATGAAAAGCTGTTCCTGGCACTGGACGGCGGAACCATCAGCGATTCGCTGGGCTCCGTAAAATACAAGGTCACACTGAATGTGGACGGCACCGAATATGATAGCGTGTCGGCCACCCGCACCAACGACACCTATCAGGCCTCCGTTCTGAACGGCAGCTTTGAGGCACCGGACCTGACCAACTACGAATTCCAGGAATTTGTACCCGAGGGGACTGCAGGCCTGTTTTGGAAAACCACCGCGGCAAATGAGGAAGGCGGCCAGCCTACATACCCGACTGGTTCGACGCGGCAAAATGACAGTAACCACTACATTGAGATCATTGACACAGGCACCTCCAATCACAAGAGTCAAGCAAAAAAATATCATAACCAAGACTCCGCAACGAACGGGACGCAGTACGCCGAGATCAATGCCGGCGCTGCGGGCGCGCTGTACCAATCCATAGCGACCATCCCGGGAACCACCATGTATTGGTCCGTGGACCACAGCGGCCGCGACGGAACGGATACTATGGCCGTGGTCATGATGCCGGAAAGCAAAGCAAAGAACATTACCACACAAGCCCAGCTGCGGCAGGTGCTGCAGAATCCGGGCAACTACGACGCTGAGGTTGTCAGTGGTTTGACTGCAGATGCGCAGGACTGGACCACCCACTCCGGGCAGTACACTGTGCCGGCGGGACAGTATGAAACTAGATTCTTCTTCATGGCCGTGAGCACCTACAATAACAAGGACTACATCGGCAACCACATTGACAACGTGTGGTTCAGCCAGCAGATCCCGCCGGCCTCCGACACAAGGCCTTACTTCACGCTGACAAAGCACATTTATGGCCCCCTGTCGGAGGATGAGCTGCAAACTCTGCTGGATCAGCTGACCTTTACGGTTCAAAAATCCGGTGCCGCCAGCTTTGCCAATCCCGAAACCGTCAAGACCTACACGGCCACCAACCTGGGCAGCTGGACGCAGAACAGCGACGGCTCCTGGACACTGACGGCCCGCATCTCTATGACGGATCAGACAACAGGTTACTATTATAGGGTCATAGAGAGCAACTATGATCTGGCGGAGTATACCTGCCAGGCGGCAGGCGGCGACAAGACGGTCTATTTGACTGACGACACCGCCGAGGAATTCACCTTTACCAACACCTACGCAGATAAAGGGCGGACGCTGACGCTGAAGAAAATCGTAAGCGCTCCCGACGCAACGGGCAGCTTCACCTTTATCGTTTCCTATACGGACGCCAGCGGCCAAGCGCAGACGGCGGAAGTTACTCTGAAAAATGGGGAATCGACTACCATCCCGGGCATCCGTAAGGACACCAAGGTCACTGTGATGGAAACCACCACAGACGGCTACACCGTTATTATGAGGGACCCCGACGGCAAGGTCCTTGCGGGAGGCAGCAACTATACCTTTACCATGAATGATGACGCTGCCATCGATGTTTACAACACATCCAGCGTTGCGCTGCCGGAAACCGGCGGCATCGGACGGGAAATCTTCCTGGTTGCCGGGATCGGCCTGATGCTCACCGCTGTTATTACAGGATGTCTTCTGAGGCGTAAGTACGGAAAGGAGGGTGATTGACGATCCTGTTCCTCTCCTGCCCACGCGAAATACACCTGTGCCCGCGCCGCAGGAACGATGTCCACTCCATAAAATCACTTAAATCAGAAAGGATACACACAATGAAAACGATGAGAAAGCTTTTCACGGTTTTGCTGGCCGTGGCCATGACGCTGGCTCTGGCTGTGACCGCTTTTGCGGAAACCGGCAGCATCACCATCACCAATCCCCAGGAGGGCAAGGATTACACTGCCTACAAGATCTTTGACGTGACGTACTCCGGCGAGAATTACTCCTACACCATCAGCAAAGACAGCGCTGCTTATGCAACCGTCAAGGCATACGCAGACACGACCGGCAGCGGTCTCACCCTGACGGACGTTGCAAACACGAACAAGTGCAATGTAGCTACCACGGGCGCCTTCTCCCCCGCTGCTTTTGCCAAATATCTGAAGGAAAATAGCGCCAATCTCGGCACCGGCACCGCATTTGTTAAGGATGACGAGACCATGAAGGCCTCTAATCTTGAACTGGGCTACTACTTTGTCTCCGGTACCAGCGGCTCGGTCTGCGAGCTGGTGACCGCCAAGAACGTTCAGATCCGCGATAAGAACGAAGCCCCGCAGATCGAAAAGACTGTGGATGATGCGGACAAGACCGTGGAAGTCGGCCAGGTGCTGACCTACACCATCACCGGCAAGGTCCCCGACACCAAGGGCTACACCACCTATACCTACAAAGTGACGGATAACATGACCAAGGGTCTGACCTACAACGATGACGTCAATGTCACCATTGATGGTGCGACTGTGACCGGTGTTGCAACCAAGAAAGACAACGGTTTTGTCGTCCAAATCGACATGGTGGACTATAAGGAACATATCAACGCGGACGTTGTGATCACCTACACCGCCACCGTCAATGAGGGCGCCATTGAGCGCAATGTGGAAACCAACACCGCTAAGCTCACTTACAGCAACGACCCCGCAACCGGTTCCACGACCGACACTGACGACGTTACTGTGAATGTGTACTCCTTCAACATCGCTATCAACAAGTTTGCCGGCGAGGACAAAGACGCCAAGCTGGCGGGTGCCAAGTTCGTGCTGAAGAAGACCGTCGACGGCGAGACCCGGTATTACAAGTATAACGATACCGACAAGAAGGTCGAGTGGGTCGCTGACAAGGCTTTGGCCACTGAGGTCACCACCGACGCAGGCGGCGCTGCGCACTTTAATGGTCTGGAAGCCGGTACATACTACCTGGAGGAGACCGTCGCTCCCGCCGGTTACAACCAGCTTACCAAGGACATTGAGATCGTGATTACCGATAATGGTCATGCATCCATCAAGGTTAACGATAAGGATGCGTCCATTACGCCTGCCGAAGCCAACCTTTCTCTGACCGCAGACGTTTCTAACTCCACCGGCACCGTGCTGCCCGAGACCGGCGGCACCGGCACCATCATCTTTGTGGCCCTGGGCGCCCTGGCCGTGATCTGCGCAGGCGTGTTCCTGGTGACCAACAAGAGAATGAGCAAGGAATCCTTCTGATCCTGCAGCCCTGACACACTGTACTGCCCCGGAGGGCGGAGGTTCGCCTCCGCCCCCCGGACGGCATATCCTTTTCCAAGGTGGACGCATCCGAATACACCCGGTGGCGCGCTTTACCGGCGGCCGGGCCAGCGTGTGTTCGGCTTCGTGCGCTTTGGAACGCAACTGGAGATGAACCCGTGAGAAAACGAAAAGTGATCACCTTAATACTGCTGGGCGTTTTCCTGGTGGGCCTCTCTCTCCTGCTGTATCCGTCCATCAGCAGCTACTGGAACTCCATCACCCAGTCCAAGGCCATCGTGGACTATGACACCATCGTTAAGAGCCTGTCGCCCAAGGACTACACCGCCTTTTTTGAGCGGGCGGAGCAATACAACGAGGAACTGAAGAATTTGCAGTTCCCGCTGTCGGAATACCAGCAGGTCAGCGGATATGACGAGTGCCTCAATGCCGCCGGGGACGGCGTCATCGGCTACATCGACATCGACAAGATCCAGGTGAAGCTGCCCATCTACCACGGCACGAACCCGTCCATGCTGAACCACGCCTGCGGGCACATCCAGGGCAGCAGCTTTCCCATTGCGGGGAAGGGCACACACGCCGCCATTTCGGCCCACCGGGGCCTGCCCAGCGCGAAGCTGTTCTCGGACCTGGACAAGCTGGAGGTGGGCGACACCTTCCGAATCACGGTGCTGGACAAGACTTTCATCTATGAGGTGGACCAGATCAAAACCGTGCTGCCGGACGATGTGAGTGACCTGCTCATCGACGAGGAGAAGGAGCTCTGCACCCTGGTCACCTGCACACCCTACGGCATCAATTCCCACCGGCTGCTGGTGCGCGGACACCGGATCGAATCCGAGGATATGCGCTCCTTCGGCGCCATATCGGACGCGTTTATCATCGATCGGCTGATCGTAACGCCGGTGGTGGCAATGCCCATCATCCTGGTGCTCACCCTGTATGTCTGCTTCAAGCCCGCGAAAAAGAAACTTCCCATCAACGACGAGGGAGAACTGATATGAAAAAAATAAGCTATCGGATCGCAAACTTCATGCTCATCGCTGTGCTGCTCCTGTCGGGAGTGGTGACGGCCCACGCCGCCTCCACCACGGAGGCCGGGGAAAAGGTGCAGCTGCGCAGCGACTGCGCCCTGGACGTGACCTATTCCTCCGAGGGGATGGCCTTTGCCGGGCAGGATATCAAGCTTTGGCACATTGCGGACATCACCGAGGATGCCCAGTATACCCTGGCCGGGCGCTTCCAGGCTTATCCTATCCAGGTCACCGGCACCTCCTCCCAGAGCGAGTGGGATGAGATGACCATCACCCTGAACGCGTACATTCTCGCCGACGGCATCGCGCCCGACCGCACCGCCAGGACCGATGCAAACGGTAAGGTCGCCTTTGATAATCTCACGGCGGGGCTGTATCTGGTCTCCTCCGTGCGCACGGAGCAGGACGGCAAATACTATGTATTTGAGTCCTTCCTGGCGGCCGTGCCGGGGGTAGACGATGCGGGCCAGTGGGTATATTCCATCTCTGCAAAGCCGAAAATGAGCGTACACACGCCGGCCAAGGGCGAGGTCACCTACAAGGCGGTAAAGGCCTGGAAAGATAGCGGCCAAGGCCGTCCGGGCAGCGTATCCATTGAGATCCGCAAGGACGGACAGCTGCAGCAGACTGTGGCCCTCAGCGCCGAAAACAACTGGATGTATACATGGAAGTCCGTTGACGACGGCAGCGTATGGACCGTGAATGAGACGAATGTGCCGGAGGGCTACACGGTGGGCATTCAGCGCAGCGGCGACACCTTCAGCATTACCAACACCAAGCCGGCGACACCCGCGGGAAATCACCCGCAGACCGGCGACACCACGAACACGACGCTGTATGTGGTCCTGATGGCCGCATCCGGGCTGGCACTGTTGGTACTGGGCATTGTATTGAGGAAGAAGTCCCGTGCGAAGTAAAGGGTTTTCCGTTCTTCTTGTCACGCTGGGCATTCTGCTGCTGGCCGCGGCGGCGGCATTATTGGGCATGCGCCTGACGCGGGAAAAGCAAGGGGCGGCCGACATCCCTTCCCTGGTGGAAAAAATCGAAGCGGCTCTGCCGGAGCGCTCGGCGGGCGTTATGGAAAATCGCGCCGACAGCACCATGGCCGCTGTGGAAATTGACGGGATCGATGTGATCGGCCTGCTGGAGCTGCCGGGCCGGGGCATTAAGCTGCCGGTAGGTGCGGAATGGGACAGCTCCCAGCAGGGCTTCCGTCCGGCCAAATTTTCGGGCAGCGTGTATGACGGCACGCTGATCGTAGGCGGGAGCAGCGAAGCCGGCAATTTCGATTTTGCCGATCAGCTGGACGCCGGCGAGGAAGTTACGTTCACCGATATGACCGGCAGAATATTCCGGTACACGGTGCGCAAAATTAGCCACGCTGACAATGCCAGGGCCGATACTCTGGCCGGTGCGGAGGATATGCTCACCCTGTTCGTGAAAAAAAATGGGGCATTCCTCATTGTACGATGCGGGATGGCATGATCATACGCCATGGCAGGGCATGCCATTTGGGGTATATATTTTACTTATAGCTTGTGAAAAAAAGCAGCCCCGGGGCATCCTCCGCAAGGAAGATGCCCCAGGGCTGCTCTTGTATCTCAGGTTAATCGGTTCTCAGAAACGGTGTGACCCTTGTGGCTACGCCGTTTTCTCTTTGCATGCTTTCATTTGGTGGGCGTTTGTTTTTTTGCGGGCGGCCTTTGTTGGCCCCAATGGCTGCTGCGCACTCGGCGAGAGCGGCATCACTTATTTCACGATAATTGTTCTATCTATTTTCGAGCGTATATGCTATACTGTTGTCACAGCGCACAAATACGGCAGAAAATCTCAAGGATGTTGGAAACAACATATACAAATGTTGATGTAAGTAGGTGGGCCCTTGGCGTTGCTTTTGGTCTTTTTGATTCGGGCCAATTATATGATTCGCCATCATGTTTTTCGGGTACTAAATAGGAGACGCCAAATGTTATTTGGATTAATCAGAGTCGCACTGGGGGCAATTATTTTTCTTTTCAGTTTTCTTTTGATTCAAAGATCTTGCATATGCCACAAACGCACATGGATAGTCAGTGCCTTTATAATAACAATTGTTCTTGCTGCTGCCTCTGCCTTTATTCCTGCAAAAGATACATTTGTAACCTTTTCGTCGGCAGAAAAAGCATACCACTATAATCATTCCGGCTCTGTAATGCTGGAGGTAAGTGGCAAAAAGACATCCTTTTTGATAGGAAAAAGAGGGAATGCATATGAGTACGCAATTATCCCCAAAGTAGAAAACGGTTGGAAGCTGGGATTGGGCGTGGACATAGAACAAGTAGGTCAAATCGCATCGGATGGAGTCTTCATCCAGGTGTACAAGCACAAAAAATCAGAGGAATACTTCATTGCAGTACAAGCTGTGCAAGGAGGGATGGCAGATATATCCGATATGCAAAATTCTGAATTTCTATATTTGGAAGAGCAAAACCAAGCTCTGAATAACTCATTTTACACCTATTACGCCTACATAGGCAATTTTAATGATGAATATGCTCTAATCGTGAACGGGGTACGAATCACCCCCTGTCGGGCCTGGTAAAAAACAAAGCTCATGGTAAATAACAAAAACATTTTAGCTTTCTTAAATTACAACTACACGCCATTTAGCAAGGTGCAATGCATAAAACGCGCATTAATGGTGTGGGCTGCAAGCGCCGCGCTATGCCTTGTCAATCAACCGTTTGAGCTGTGGATTGTACCGTTAGCCATTGCTAATGTAATGGTGAGTATGCTGTTTACAGCCTTGATGGCAAAATTCAGCCAAACACAATCCGCAAGATATTTATGCGATGGAATATTCTATTTGTATATGGCTGTGCTGCTTAATCTTGCATCATATCGAGTTATGACAGTGCAAATCGGCTCCAATTGGCTATTGGCCATTATATTAATAGGGATGCTGGCAATATGCATCCTTGCATATCTCCTTATAACGCTTTCCAACATAAAATCCGGAAAATTTTTAAGGGAAAACTATCCAAGGGCAGGCGCCTCCCTGCCAATTATATGCGGAGGCGCCGGTATCCTTGCTGCGCGAGCCTTACTGCAAGGGCAATCGCAGAATGTCGTGCTGACTGTTATAGCCTGTGTGCTTCTGATCCTGTCCTTTATTGTGGGGATACCAAGCATCAACTTATTAAAAGTGGTACTTTATAGGCGCTATGTAGGGAAATAGAAGGCAAACGGCATCAAAAGTTGCGAAAACAACAAGTCTGAAAAAATATGCATTTACTGCCGGGAGAAAATCCAAGTTTTGCAATGTGTTTTCGTCACGAAGGGCGTTGTCGCCAATCAAGGAGATCATAACACTTCCTAAACCATGGTTCCGGATAACAAATATGGTCGGCGCAGGAATAGATTCAATAAGAACCGTATCAAACAACATAATACCTCTGTTTAGGTAAAAAATTAAGGAGCATGCATTATGAGAAAATCAAGACGCAGATACTCAAAGCAGCCTGGGTATATCAGAAAACCACGGCGTACATATTCAAAAAAACAGGCTACATATGGGTAAGCATCGCACTGATTGCTGTTGCTGTCATGGAACTGGCTGCAAAAGGTGCCAGTCTATTTATGGTAGTCTCTCTTTATTCAATTGTGCTTATCCCGATTTTAGTCAAAAAATTCAAATATGAAACAGATTTTGGATCAATGATGATCTCCGGCCTGATACGAACAGGAATTTGGTTAGCCATTTGGATTGCCATGGCATTTCTCTCTAGGACTAGCCCATTGGCCGCGAAAATTTCGCTTTGGCCTATAAGCCCAGCTTAATCCAATAAGCAATTTGCCCTGAAAAATGCGGCGGCAACTTCGTTGCCCAGGCGGCAGACGACCGGGGCAAAGGCGTCTATCCTTTCCATTGGGCGGCTTACCGTTATTCGGTCCTTTCCCCTGTCACAGCAGGCCCAGGAGCATGGCGGCGGATGCCGTGGGGTCCTCTCTATGGGCGAAGGCCTCCATGGAGTCGGTGACCCAGCGGTCCAGAAAGGCCATCTGATCGGGGGTGTGGAACCAATGCTCGCCGCCCTCCATCACCGTCAAAGGGGCATGGATGCGCTGAGAAAAGGCGGAGATCGTATCACGAGAGGTGAGGTTATCCTCCGACCCGTAGAGAATGCAGGTGGGAATGCGCCAGCAGATGGGATGACTGCGCACATAGCACAGATAGTCCCAGGACAGGGTCTCGCCAAAGCTCGTGGGGATCTCCCGGCGCTCCCGCAGGTCCTCCTCCGTGACCCCCGCCCAGGTCATCATATTGGCAATGAGCCGCTCCATATCCACCACGGGAGAGATGAACAGGGCGTTATCCACCAGCCTTTCATCCAGAGCATGCATGGCAAAGAACGCGCCGATGCTGTTTGCCACGAGGGTGACGGCATCATAGCCCCGGCGCTGTGCCCGGACAAAGGCGGGAAACTCCGCCGCCGCGGACCAGGGGGTTTGGGCCTCATAGGCAAAGCCCACCACCCGGCTATGCGGGAACAGCGGACGATAGTGCTCGGCCTCGGCGGCGCTGCCGCCCTTACCGTGTATATATATGACTAAATGCTTCATAATCCATTCTCCTCCTTTTGGATCTGCAGGTGTCCCTGCCCGTGGCGGGCCGTAACGCAGAACGTGTAATCGCCGGTGGACGGGACCGTGAGCGAGAATTGCGTGACCTGCCGGCCATCACCGCTGTAAATATTCGTCCCATCCGGGGCGGTGATGGACAAATACAGCGCGCCCGATGAACAGGCAAAGCGGATCTGCAGCACGTCTCCCGCCTGCAGAGCCATGGTGTGCCGGTCCGTGCCGGTCATCTGCCGTATATCCAGCCGATAGGTATCGGGCCGGGCGATGCGTTCGCCGTCGAACTTCTCCTGCGGCAGCAGGAGGAATACGGCTCCAGCAGCCAGCAGCAGCGCCAGCAGCGGCAGGAGCCGCTTTTTTATGCTTGCTTTATGCATATTTTACTCCTCCCTGCCGTTGACCTGGAAAAACCGGCGGACATGGCGGTCCATCAGCGCCAAAACCTCCTCCTCGCGGTCCGGCTCCCGGTCGCACAGGCCCAGCCACACCGTGATGGGCAGGCACAGCTGCGCCGCCATGATTTCCGGATCCCCGGCACGGAGGCTGCCCCGGCGGATGAGAAGCTCCATCAGCCCCTCAAAATACCGCAGGACATTCTCATAATTCATCTCGGTTTGCAGACGGGCCATACGCTCATTGCGGAACTGCTCGATCAGGAGCATTTTCCGCGCCTTGCTGATCTGCGGATCATGGAGGATATAGCGGATCTGGGCCAAAATATCCCTCGCCACCGATTCCGGCGTGATGTCCGCCTGCCGGGCCGCGAAGGCCGGATTCTCCCACCGGGCACGGATAAACAGGGAGCGGCTGTCGTACTGCGCCCGAAGCTGCTGCAGGAGACAATCCAAAATCTCCTGCTTGCCGGCGAAATGGCTGTAAAGCGACGCCTTGCGGATGCCCACGGCGTCCGCGATCTGAGAAAGGGCCGTGGCCTCATAGCCCTGGGTGGAAAAAAGATCCAGCGCCGCCGCGAGGATCTGCTGCTTTGTGTTGCTGCTGTCCATTGTGCGCACCTCCGTCATACAAGTTGGGACGGTTTCATTATAGCTACCGAGCGGTAGGATGTCAACGGGTGCCAAAAATCTCAACGAATGGGGCATGGCTCGCAGTCGATCCGCAAAATGGAGGCAAAAAATCAGCCTGTCGGCACAAATGGCCGACAGGCTCAGCGTGTTTTGGGGTAAAATACTTTTTATTGATCCAGGATCCGGCCGTCTGTGGAGAGGGTCACCACCTGCCAGGGGATGAACTTGCCGCTGTTTTGCAGCGCCGTTTTGGCAGCATGCTCCAGTCCGCCGCAGCAGGGCACCTCCATACGCACCACGGTCACGCTGCGGATGTCGTTTTCCCGGAGGATCTCCGTCAGTTTTTCCGCGTAGTCCACGCCATCCAGCTTGGGGCAGCCTATCAGCGTGATATGGCCTTTCATAAAGCGCTGGTGGAAGGAGGCATAGGCGTAGGCGGTGCAGTCGGCGGCGATCAGCAGCTTCGCGCCGGAGAAGTATGGGGCGTTGGCCGGGACCAATTTGATCTGCACCGGCCACTGAGCCAAGCGATTGACTGGCCGGATGGGGGCCGCCTCCCCGGCATCAGACTGCGCAGGTTGGATACTCCGGAGCCGACTGCCCGGACAACCGCCGGGCAGGGATGCGCCTTCCCGGCGCATCTGCTCCTGCTTATTGGCCAGGACCGCCTTTTCGTCATAGGCGGCAGCCTCCCGCTCCACAAAGGTGATGGCGCCGGTGGGACAGGTGGGGAGGCAGTCGCCCAGCCCGTCGCAGTAGTCGTCCCGCATGAGTTTCGCCTTGCCGTTCACCATGGAAATGGCCCCCTCGTGGCAGGCGGCGGCGCAAGCGCCGCAGCCGTTGCATTTGCTTTCATCTATGGCAATGATCCGTCTTTTCATAACAGAACCTCCTTGTTTTTCTGAGGCGATTATAGTAGGATTTAGGCAGATAGTCTGTTGATTTTTCAACGAAAGAGGTTTTCTATGATGGAATTTTTTCCCGTGATCCAGTCCTCCCGGTTGTTTGACGGCATTTCGGAGAAGGAACTCTCCGATATGCTCGCCTGCCTGGGCGCTAAAATCCAACGCTTTCCCAAGGGCTCCTTCCTGCTTCGCGCAGGGGATGCGGCAGAGGAGATCGGGCTGGTGCTGGCGGGGAGCGTTTTGCTCATGCAGGAGGATATTTGGGGCAACCGAAACATCCTGTCCAAGATGGGGCCGGGACAGGCCTTTGCCGTGGCCGCCGCGTGCACACCGGGAGCGGCGCTGCCTGTGAGCGCGGCGGCGGAGACGCCGGTTGCCGTACTGCGGCTGCAGGCGAAGCGGGTTATGGCCCCGTGCGGCAGCGCCTGTGCGTACCACAGCCGCTTCCTCCAAAACCTCCTGGGGGAATTGGCCGGAAAAAACCTGTATTTGAGCGAAAAGCTCACCCACATGGGGCAGCGGACCACCCGGGCGAAGCTGATGAGCTATCTGTCCGCCCAGGCCCAAAAGCTGGGCAGAAATGAGTTTACGATCCCCTTTTCCCGGCAGCAGCTGGCGGATTATTTGGCCGTGGAGCGCAGCGGGCTTTGCGTGGAGCTGGGGAAAATGCGGGGGGAAGGGCTCCTGGAATTCCACAAGAATCATTTTGTTCTGAAAGCATCAGGCAGCATGTAGGATTTTAAAAAATACAAAAGCAAAAAAAGCGGCCGGCGCTGTAAGCGCCGACTGCTTGGATTTTTATGACCATTATGGGATTTTTCAGAGGCGGCCGTAGATGCGGGTCATCTCGTGGATGCTCTTGGCCAGGCTGTGGCTTGCTTCGCCGGGGAGCAGACGCCACACCCAGTTGCCGCAGCTGGTGCCGGGGACGTTCATGCGGTGGCCTGCCCCCAGATCCAGCCAGTCCTGCATCTGCGCAACGAACAGCTTCGCCACCGAGCCCATGCCGCCGCGGATGATGCCGCGGTTGAAGCCCTCCCGCTGGTTCAGGCCCAGGTACTGCACGGCAAAGGCGATGTCCGCCCGATCCGCCTCCGCGCGCCAAAGGGCCAGGGGGGCGTTATCATGGGTGCCGGTATAGCAGACGCAGTTTTCGCCGTAGCTGTGGGGCAGGTAGCTGCTGGTGTCCCGGGAATCAAAGGCAAACTCCAGCACCTTCATGCCCGGCAGGCGGGAATCGGCCAGCAGCTGCGTGACCTCCGGCGTGGGGAAGCCCAAATCCTCGGCAATGAACTCAATATCGTGGAACCAGCCGGTCAGCACGCCCACCAGGGACATGCCGGGACCCTTGACCCAGTGGCCGTTTTTCGCGGTGGTCTCGCCGTAGGGCACCGCCCAATAGCTCTCAAAGCCCCGGAAATGGTCAATGCGGATGACGTCATAGAGCTTCGTGGCGCCGCCGATGCGGCGGATCCACCACTCAAAGCCGTTTTTCTGCATGGCGTCATAGTCGTACAGGGGGTTGCCCCAAAGCTGGCCATCGGCGCTGAAATAGTCGGGCGGGACACCGGAAACCTCCTTCGGTTTCTTATTCTCGTCCAGCTGGAAATTTTCCGGCTCGCTCCAAACATCCGAGGAATCCATGGCCACATAGATGGGAATGTCACCGATGATACGGATGCCCAAGCCGTTGATATAGCGCTTGAGGGCGCTCCACTGGCGGAAGAACAGGAACTGGATATAGGTGAACAGCTCCACATCCTCCCGCAGCTCCGCGCGGTAGCGCTCCACAGCCTCCGGCCTGTGCAGCCGGGCGCCCTCATCGGGCCACTCCGTCCAGGACTTCATGCCGAAGTGGCGCTTGAGCGCCATAAACAGGGCATAGTCCGGCAGCCAGCGGGCGTTTTCCGCCTCGAAGGCCGCCACCGCCTCCCGGTCGCGGGCCCAGCCACGAGCCTTGGCCTTTTCCAGCAGGGTAAAGCGGCTCTCGTATATCTTGCCGTAGTCCACATAGCGCGGCTCCGTCCCCCAGGCGCAGGCGTCTACCTCCTTTTGGGTCAGGAGATCCTCTGCCATGAGGGTATCCAGGTCGATAAAGTAGGGGTTGCCCGCAAAGGTGGAGAAGGCCTGGTAGGGCGAATCCCCATAGCTGGTGGGGCCCAGGGGCAGGAGCTGCCAGTATTTCTGCCCCGCCTCATGGAGAAAATCCGCAAAGCGGTACGCCGCTTTGCCAAAGGTCCCGATGCCGTAGGGTGAGGGGAGCGAGGAGATGGGCATCAGGATTCCGGAGGAACGATCCATATGAATCAGCCTTTCACGGCGCCGGCTGCGACGCCCTTGATGATATATTTCTGGCAGCAGAGATAGAAAATAATGACGGGGAGAATGCTCAGGAAAATCAGCGCCATGGTCGCGCCCAGGTCCACCGTGCCGTAGCTGCCCTTGAGGTACTGAATGTGGATGGGAATGGTGAAATACTTGGTGCTGTCCAGCACGAGGTAGGGCAGCAGATAGTCGTTCCAGACCCACATGATCTCCAGGATGCCCACGGAGATCATGGTCGGCCGCAGCATGGGGAACACCACGGAAAAATAGGTGCGCAGCGGGCCGCAGCCATCGATGGAGGCGGCCTCCTCGATCTCCAGAGGGATGGACTTTACAAAGCCCACAAACATGAAGATGGCAAGGCCCGCGCCGAAGCCCAGATAGATAATAGGTATGGTCCAGGGGGTATTGAGGGCCACCTTGTCAAAGGCCATATCCACAAAGTTGAAGTACGGGATCTTGACCCGGTCGGCCGTCTTGGACAGGGTGAACATGACCATCTGGAACGGGACGACCATGGAGAAAACGCACAGGTAATAGATGGCGCGGCAGAGCTTGCTGTCCACCCGGGCAATATACCAGGCCGCCATGGAGGTACACAGCAGGATCAGCGCCGAGGAGACCACGGTGATGAACAGGCTGTAAAACGCAGACTTCCAAAAGGGATAATTGCCGAAGGTCATACCCTTGATATAGTTGGCCCAGCCGGCAAAGCTCTCCTTATTGGGGAGGGCAAAGGTATCGGTCTTGACGTAGGTGTTGAGCTTGAAGGAGTTGAGCACCACCATGAAGATGGGCATCACATAAATAATGCAGATGACCGCCAGCACAATGGACAAGATCAGCTTGCGGCGGCGTTCGGCGGTAAGGGTTCCTTTCATTACTGCTGCACCTCCTTTTTGCGAGTGGCACGGAGCTGAATGAGGCCGATGGCGGCAACCAGCAGGAAGAAGATCACAGCCTTGGCCTGGGCGGTGCCGCGGGCATTGACATTCTGCCCGTAGAATGTGTTATAGATGTTCAGCGCCAACATCTCCGTGGTCTTGATGGCGGAGCCGTCGGACTGGATCAGGAAGGGCTGGCCGCCGGTGAGGGCCAGGTTCTGGTCAAAGAGCTTGAAGCTGTTGGTGAGGGTGAGGAAGGTGCAAATAGTGATGGAGGGCATCACATTGGGAATAGTGACCCGCCAAAGGGTCTGCCAGCGGCTGGCGCCGTCGATCTTCGCCGCCTCCAGCATATCATCCGGCACGGCCTGCAGGCCGGCGATATAAATGATCATCATATAGCCGATCTGCTGCCAGCACATGAGGATGACCAGGCCCCAAAAGCCATACTTCGTCTCCAGGAGGATGGAAGTGTTATAGCGGGTGAGGATGCCGTCAAAAATCATGGACCACACATAGCCCAGGACGATGCCGCCGATGAGGTTGGGCATGAAGAACACCGTACGGAACAGGCTGCTGCCCTTGATGCCCTGGGTGAGGGCATAGGCCACGGCGAAGGCCAGCACATTGATGAACACCAGCGACACCAGCGCAAACAGAGCCGTATACCAGAAGGAATGCATGAAGCTGGCATCCTGCAGCGCCTTGACATAGTTCCCCAGGCCGATGAACTCCGCGTCCGAAGTCGTTTTGAACTTGCAGAAGGAAAGGTACACGCCTTTACAGAACGGATAGACAAATCCGATGATGAAGGCGCAGACCACGGGCCCCATGAAAAGCGGGAACCAGCGCCGAAGCGGGCGGCGGATCAGCGCCCGACTGCCCGGTACAGAGCCTTTCTTACGCTTCAAGTCGATCACTCCCATCGAAAAAATAAATTACAGCACGGCGCGGACCTCCTGCAGTCCCTGCCGTGATAGAAAAGGAGAGGCGGGCGAAGGCGCCCCTCCTTGCTTGTTTTAGAGTATCCGGTTTTGGCACAAATTAGCCGTTGGCAGCGGCATACTGGGTGGCCCAGCCATCCACGAAGGCCGTCTTGACCAGCTCCCAGTTGGCGTCGGTACGATCGGCGTCATACTGGTTCATAGCGGAGACGATACCGTCACGATAGGCGTCCACATTGGGCTGGAAGTTGGTGACCCAAGGCATGACATAGTTGCCGGCAGCGGTGTAGGCATCAGCATCGCCCAGGAAGCCGTTGGCGGTCTTGGCAGCCTGCTTATAGGGCAGGATGCCCAGCTCGTTCACCAGCATCTGAGAGGCCTCAGCGTCGGTGACCAGCCAGTACATGAAGTCCAGAGTGGCCTGGATGTCCGCCTCGGAAGCCTTGGCGTTCACGGCCCAGCAGTTCTCGGTACCGCAGTTCAGGCCGGCCTTCTCCTCGCCGGCAACACCGCAGTAGAAGGGGATCATGGCCAGGTTGTCCAGGCCGTACTGGTTATCGCCAGTGCCGGTCAGAGCAGCCCACTCCCAGGAACCGTTCTGATAGAACACAGCCTGCTCCTTGCCGAACTCAGCCTCGGCGTCATAGCCGCCGGCAGCCAGGGTGGAAGGATCCACGGCGCTGTTGTTGATGTACAGATCCCACAGGTTCTTGTAGTTCTGCATGTAGGTGCCCTTGATGCTGGCGGGGCAGGTCTTCCAGGCATCGGGATCATCCACGGACTCATAGTAATACTCGAGGTTGGCCAGGTGGCCGGTGAAGCGCCAGCTGGAATCGCCGCTCATGGAGGAGGAAGTGAAGGCATCGAAGCCCAGCTCCGCAGCGCGGCTGTGGATATCCTCGACAATGGTCTTGAGGGTGTCGAAATTCTTGATGTCGGACAGCTCATAGCCGGCCTTCTGCAGCAGGTCCTTATTGACGATGATGCCGTAGCACTCATAGCAATAGCCGATGGAGCAGAGCTTGCCGCTGTCATCATACAGGTTATAGGCATCGGTGCTCAGCTCGCCGGCGACCTTGGTATCCTTCAGGTCATAGCAATAGTCGCCCCAGGTGCCCACGGCGGCCTGGTTGCCCACCACGAACAGCGTGGGGGGAGCATCCTTATCCATGGCGGAGGTCAGGGTCTCATTGTAAGTGCCGGAGGCAGCGGTCTGGACGGTGACAGGCACACCGGTCTTCTCGGTATACATGGCAGCGACCTTCTGGAGGGTGGCGTCGGCTTCGGGCTTGAAATTCAGCCAGAACACACGGCCGGATGCGTCACCGCCCTGCTTCTGGCCGCAGGCGACCAGGGCAAAAGCCATGACGAGCGCGAGAACAAGCGATAGGAACTTCTTCATTTTCATCTTCATCATTCTCCTTGTTTCATATTTATTTTCACGCGTTTACGCGGGAAAATCACTGGTTCAGGTCGCGCACGGACTGGCCGGTGCGCAGGGTGGTGGGCAGGATCAGGTGGCGGTGAGTGCCGCCGCGGATGACGCTCATCAGAATGTCCACGCTCCTGGCGCCCATTTCATCCGTGGGCTGGCAGAGGGTGGTGAGCATGGGGTAGATATACTCGGAAACCGTCAGGCCGTCGATGGCGATGATGGAGCAATCCTCGGGAATGGAGCGCCCACTCTCCCGCAGGGCCCGCATGGCGCCGATGGCCATATCGTCCGAAATGGCAAAGATGGCCGTGAAGTCCGCCGGGCGCTTGAGCCGCTGGGTCACGGCGCGGTAGGCGGATTCAATGGTGAAGTCGTCCGTGCAGATGATCTCCCCGTCCTCGGGGGCCAGGCCCAAATCGTGCAAGGCGCGGGCATAGCCGGCGCAGCGCAGCTGGGAAATGGAGCAGTCCCGGGGATCCGTGGACAGGGCCGCAATGCGGCGGTGGCCCTTTTGCGCCAGGTCCATCACGGCGCGGTAGGCCTCCTGCTCATCGGCGATGGAGACGGAGGAGTATTGAGTGGGATCCAGGGTGCCATAGGCATTGGTATAGGAGCAGCAGACAAAGGGGACGTTCAGCAGGGCCGTCTCCGCCGGGGTGTAATCCGACCGGCCGCCGAGAAAAATGATGCCCTGCAGGCGCTTTTCCCGCTCCATCATGGCCCCGCACTTGATCTCATCCTCGCAGGAGCCGATCTGCCGCATGACCATGGTGCAGCCCTCCGCGTCCAGATCCCGCTCGATGGCGCGGATAATGCCGGTGTAGAAGGGATTCTGCACGCCGCGCACCACCAGGCCGATGGCATCTGACTTGGTGCGCACAAGGCTCCGGGCGGAATTGTTGGGCAGGTAGTTGCACTCAGCAATGACCTGCAGCACACGGCGGCGGCTCTCCTCGCTCACATCAGGGCGGTCGTTGAGTACGCGGGACACCGTGCTCACGCCAACGCCGCTGAGTTTGGCAATGTCTTTGATGGTCATGGGGCAGCCTCCGGGTGCAGAATATGAAAAGTTGGTCCCGGTAACCTTTCCGGTATCGTTTCCACTTTTTCTTTATTCTACCAGCTTCCAATGCAAATGTCAAAGCCGTTCCCCATGGATAAGTTACCAAAATATTTCGCATTTTTCTGTCGAAACGCACAAATGTGGGGTAAAAAATATGCTGGTCCATTGGCTACAATACTCACAGGTCCCTATATGGCCGATTTCTTCCGCCCGGGCCGGCAGCGGAGATCCCCTCCCCTGCCCCGGGCACCGGGCGCACGGGAGCCATCGGCAGCGCCAGGGAAAACGCAAAAAGCGGCGGCTGCCAATGAGGCAGCCGCCGCAGGGGGTCAGGTATTTTTTCTATGCTTTCTCTTTTTGGTCACGGCCATGCCCGCCAGCACACCGCTGACCAGGAGCAGGGGGATCCACAGAGCCGCGCCGCCGTCGCCGGTGGACGGGGTGGGCGGCGTCTCCGGGGCAGGCAGTTTCGCCGTTACGGTGTCGGCCTGGGTAATCTCCTGAGTGGCCGCCGCGTCGGCATAATACTTATGGCAGCCGCCGCAGTACCAATACTCGATGTTGCCTTCTGCATCCGTAGTAGCCGCCTGGGCCGGAACGTGCCGGAGGTCCCCGTGGTTCCCGGCATCCAGGTCACCGTAGCTCGCGCCACAAATTTCACACACGGCCTGATCCGTGCAGGTCGCCGCGCCGCCGGTATGGACGGAAATGACCAGGCCGCAGGTGTCGCACTTGTGATCCTTATTTTCATCGGCGTGAGGCGCCGCGGCCGAGCGGCTGTCGCAGCGGGTGCAGGCGTGCCAGTGCTCGCCGCTGTCGGTGGTCCAAGCTGCGGAATAGTCATGGCTGCCATAGTCGCCGTATTCCTGGCCGCAGATCTCGCACACGGCCCGATCTGTGCAGGTCGCCACGCCGCCCTGGTGGCCGTCCACGATGGTGATGTCCTTGGTCACCACAAAGGAGAAGCCGTCCTCCGTCTGCGCCGACACCATCACCTGGAAACCAGTGGCGGTGTAGTAGGAATCCGTCCGAATGGCGGCGCTGTAAACGCCGTCCTTCAGGTCGGCCTCCAGGCCGCCATCGCCCAGCAGGCCCATGAAATCATAGCCGTAGGTGGGGTCCTGGCAGCCCTGAGGCAGGGTGAAGGAGAAGGTGTAGTCCTGGGTGCGGCAGACCCGGTCCGCGCCGCTGATAGTCAGCTGGGGGATGGGCTTTTTGTCTGTTTCCTGGGTGCAGATGCTGCACTGCTGCCAGTACAGACCGCCGCCGCTCTGCCAGGTGTAGTCATGGCCTGCAGCGGGCAGAGTCTCGCCGCAGAGGGTGCAGGCGGCAGCATCGGTACAGGTTGGATGGGCCGTGCTGCCCGTGTGATCACAGACCATCCACCGGGCCGTGAGGGTCAGGTCCCGGGCGGGCATGGTGGCCGGGACCTCCTGATCCCAGCCCGCGAAGGTGTAACCGGTTTTCGTCGGGGCCGCGGGGGCGGTGATGGCCGTGCCATAGCCCTGGGTGATGGGCGCAACGGCACTGCCGCCGGTGGTATCAAAGGTGATGGTGTACGGGTTCACCGCCCACTTGGCCGTGAGGGTCAGATTCTCCGTCACGGGGTCGGTGAAGTTATACTCTTCCCGCCCCAGATACCAGCCGCCGAAGGTATGGCCGGTCTTGGTGGGGGCGGCGGGCTTTGTCGCCTGACCGCCGTAGGGGATGGTCTGTGCATCCACCGCACTGCCTCCATCGTTATCAAAGGTCACGGTATAGCTGGCGGTCAGGGAGAGGTAGTACGGTTTGAGCGTTGTGATTTTTTCTCCCCACTGGTCGAAAATATCATCGGGTTTGAACTCACCGGACGACGGCGGGGTGATGAGAACATTGTCTTCCGCCGAGTTGCCCACCCGGAAGGCAGCGCCGTCCATGATCTGGAACGTATCATCGCTGTAGAACGGCAGCGCACCGTAATCGTTGTTGCTCTCCGTGCTTGTCACCTGGATGGTCAGCTTGCCGCCGTAAAATCGGAGGTAATGTGAGTAGCTGTGGGCAATGCCCATGCGTCTGGCCGACAGCGTGACTTCGCCGCCGTGCTGATAGAATAGGCCACCCTCCGTCGAGATGGCACAGTCCGCCGTAACATCCAGACTGCCGTCTCCGGAAACCAGCAGGTTCATTCCGAGGGGGCAGTAGATCCCGGCTCCGCTCTCCTCAGCATTGGAAATAGCGTTCTTTCCCACCAGCTCCAGGCGCAGGAAGGTGTTGAGCGTCTGCGTCTGCGGATCCGCTCCCCAGCCGCAACGGGCTGCGACCTCCTGCAGCTCTGCACCGTTCAGCGTCAGCTTCGGGAAGTGAATGCCCGGGATCTCCTCGCCAGCCATGAGCTTCTCCCAGGCTTCCTGGGTAAAGGTGGTATGGGCAGCATCCGCCCAGTATTCATCGGGAATCTCCGCTTCGTTCCAATCTCCCGGCGTGTAGACTACCGTGCCGTCGCCCAGGACATCGTCTGCGTTCTTGTCGGTGACGTAGTACACTTCGCCGTCCTTGTCAGTGATACGGATGCCGTAGAGAGTGTCCACACTGCTGCCGTAGAGGGTCATGTCTCCTTCCACAGCTTTGTCAAAGTCGTATTTCTCTCCATAGCTGGGGTCGGCATACCAGTCGCCGAAGGTGAGGTCGCTCCGGTTGGGGGCAGTGGGCGGAATGGCCTTTTCCCCCGTCTGAACGATCTGGATCGCGTAGATCTCACGGGCGGGGTGCTCCAGGGTGGGATACTTGTAGGTCACGGTGACGGGCTCGCCCTTGGGGTCGGGGATGTTGATTTTGTCATTGAGCACACCGCCGGTGTCCATGGGTTTGCCGCTGAGCTGAGCGCCCTCCTCCAGGGTCAGACCGGCGTAGTATGTGCCGCCGGAGACATGGCAGTTCGTGCGGACGGGGCCATAGAAGCTGCCGCCGGAGAGGTTGCTCCAAAAGTTTTTATCATCGTCCCAATTTCCCAAAGTATCGTGTGACACGGTAACGCTGCCATAGAAGATGCCGCCCCGGATGTCGCCCTGGCAGTAGACATCGCCGGTGAAGACCGTGCTGGGCTGACCGTCCATGTGGTCGATGGCGTTGGTGGCCTTGATTTCACCATCTTGATCCATCCCGTTCGATCCCACATACACCGTGCCATCCACCTGGCCGCCGTTGGCATAGAGAAAGCAGCCGGGATAGTTGACGGCATAGGTGCTGCCAAGATTCATATAGACCGCGGCGCCGTTTTGGGCCGTGCAGCCCGTGATGCGGGCGTTCTTCCGCAGCTCCAGCTTGGTAAACCCACCAAGGTACAGGCCGCCGCCGTTTTCCGCCTCGCAGCCGGAGATCGCAGCGTCCAGAACAGCCGCCTGGCCGTCTTCGGGGTTGCCGGAAACATACAGGCCGCCGCCGTTTTCGCTTGCCTTGCAGTTCTCGATGCTGCCGCCGGTGATCCGGACGGCGCTCCCGTATGCCATGATACCGCCGCCGCTCATGGCAGAGCAGCCGCTGATGATGCCGCCGGTCATGGTAAAGGAAGGCCAGGAAATCCGGGAGCGAATGTATACGCCGCCGCTGGCGCCAAGGCCGCCGGAGACAGCGCAGTTCCGGATCGCACCGCCGCTGATGGTGACGGAGCCGCCCTGGCAGTAGATGCCGCCGCCCTGCACTTGTCCACTCGCTCCGCGCTGGACGCCGCAGGCATAGATGGTGCCGCCCGCCAGCACAAAGGACGCGTCCACATCCACATACACGCCGCCGCCAAAGTAAGAGAAGGACTGTCCCGCGCCATTGTCATACTTAAACCCCTTGCCGCCGGTGATGAGGCCACCGGCGGGGAGGGTCTCATCCTCATGCTGCTCCGCAGGGCGGCTGTCGGTCATGGTCAGGGTCTTGCCCCCCGCGACGCGGAAGATGCTGTCAGGGGCCGCCGCCTCGTCATAGCGCAGGACGTAGCCGTTTAAGTCCACGGTGACATCGCGGGCGATGTCCAGCCGGGCCTCGATGGTGATGTCCGCCGTCAGACGGACCACATCGTTGGCGCTGTCCGCCAGGGCGGCGGTCAGCTCGACTTCCGTGGCGGCCCGCCCCACGGTCTCCTGGCCAAAGGCCAGGGTGGGCAGCAGGCTCAGAGCCATGCACAGGGCCAGCAGGATGCTTAAAATCCGTTTCTTCATTCCCTTTCCTCCTTATCATACGATGGTTTTTTGCTTCTTCAGTACGCTGCGCAGCGCCAGGGCCAGGGCGATGCATCCCAGGAGAGAGAGCCCCGCCGCAGCGCCGATGACGATCATCCAGGGGGAGGAGGCAGCGTCGGCTGCCGCCCCAGCGGCGGACACGCCGGTGTCGGTATCCCCCAGCCACCAGTTGCCGTTTTCGCCGATATGGGGCGTTACGCCGTCCCGGCCGTCCTTGCCGTCCGCGCCGGTCACCCGGCCCAGGTTAACGGTGGTGCCGTCGGTATAGGTAAGGATCAGGTCGCCGGCTGCGCTGAGCTCCGCCTTGGCAATGCCCAGGCCGTCCCGGCCATCGGTGCCGTTTACGCCGTTGGTTCCATTGGTTCCATTGGTGCCGTTGGTGCCGTCGACACCGTTCCGGCCGTCGACACCGTCCCGGCCGTCGGCACCCCGGGGACCGGTGGCGGCGATGCCCAGGGAGCGCCAGGTACTGCCGTTATCATAAGAGATGTACCACATGTTGTCTGTGCCGATGAGCAGCAGGGGCGTTACGCCATCCCGGCCATCCTGGCCGTTTTGGCCATCTTGACCATCGGCACCGGGGTCGCCTTTGTCGCCCTTTTCGCCCTTCTCGCCCCGGGGACCGGTGGCTCCCGTATCGCCCTGTATGCCCTTGGCCCACACGCCGGTATCGGTATCGCCCAGCCACCAGTTGCCGTTTTCGCCGATGCGGGGCGTCAGACCATTTACGCCGTCGGTGCCGTCCCGGCCATCCCGGCCCGGGGCGCCGGCGGCGCCGGTGTCACCCTTGTCACCCTTTGCGCCGGTGGCTCCGGTATCACCTTTATCGCCCCGGTCCCCCTTTTCGCCCTGGGGGCCGGCGGCGCCGGTATCGCCCTTATCGCCCTTCGTGCCGGCGGCACCGGTAGCCTTTACGCCCAGGGACTGCCAGGTCCCGCCGCCGTCGTAGGAGACGTACCACAGGTTATCCTCGCCGATCTTCAGCTGCGGGGTTATCCCGGGGTCGCCCTGGTCGCCCTTGCCGCCGGCAGCGGCAGGATCGAACCATCCGGCGATGAGAGTGATATTCTCCGTGACGCCGGTACGGAAATCGAAGAGTGTGCCGTCATCTTTGAACCAGCCGGTAAAAATGCAGCCGTCCTTTTTTGGGGTATCCGGCTCCGTGGCCCTGCCGCCAGCGGGGAGGACCTGCGTGGCATAGGTCGCATCGCCGCTTTGATAGGTCACAACGGTGCCCTCTTTGACGCCGCCCAGCTCCGCGCCGTAAAACAGTCCGCCTTTGACCTTTACATTATACGCCGCATCCCCGTAAATGGACGTAACGGTGGAGGCTGTATTCTCTACGATGCCATAGCCGCTCACGCCGCCCTCTACCACGCCGCCGTTGGCATACAACGTGGTCGCGGCAGTATAGTCGCTCGCTACGAAATTGACCGTGCCGTTCTTGATCTGCGCCGGACCGGTCATGTAAAGCTTGCCGCCGGACATAACATTGACCCTGCAGCCCATGATGGTGCCGCCGGTCAGATAGAGCGTGGCGGGATATTTCGTCCCGAAGCTATCTACCCCTACATCCACGGTATTATCATACCGACAGCGGATCACGCCGCCGGCGGGAAGGGATGCATCGCTGCCGGTGTGCAGCGCGGTGGGAGCGCTGTCCTGAATGGTCAGGCTGCCATACATGCCGACCCGCACGCCCCATTCCGCATTCAGCACATGGCCGTTCAGGTCAATGGTGACATTGGCATGGCTCTGAATGCGGAAAAGCTCACTCATGCTGACGTCGCTGGTCAGATAATATTTGCCGATTCCCAAATTATAGTTTCCCGACTTCAGTTCCGTCCAGCCGGTGAAGTCCGCCGCCAGCGCCGCCGTGGGCAGCAGCGCCAGGGCCGTCAGCAGCACCATCAGGATGCTCAAGATCCGTTTTTTCATGCGCGTTCCTCCCTTTCCCTATCCCCCGACAGTCTGAAGTCGAATTTCATCTCCAGCATGGCAAAGAGCTTTTCCATCACGTTCTCGGCGATGCTCCGGATGTCCAGCCCCGCCACGAAGGCAAGCGCCCCCTCCTGTTCCGCCTCCGGGACCTTGAATACCCGCATGGACGCCGTCAGAAACCGGGCGAGCTTGCGCTCCAGGGGGAAATGAATGTCGCATTTGCGCGCCATATAGCCGCGCATGAGTCCCGCCGTGCCGATCTCCATTTCATAGAAATCGCTGTCGCTGTATCCGGGGAAGTTGGCCCCGAAGATCTCCTTCAGCTCCGCGGTGGTGTGCAGGTGGATGTACTCCGCCGTGTCCGGCAGGGTGTAGGCCTCGAGGTAGATCTCCCGCAGGTTCTCGTTCAGCTCCGTGAGAGTCAGCTGGATGGCCGTTTCCGCCGCGTAAGCATAAACCGGCGGCAGGCCGCCGCCCGTAATAGTCCGGGCTGCGCCGAACTGGCCGCTGAACATGGTCTCCACCAGCTCCATCAGCACCGCATCCTTGGTGGGAAACAGATTCTGAAAGCTGCCCCGGGTGACCTTTGCCTCCTCCGTGATCTGCGTGATGGTGGTCTCCTTATACCCCTGCTCCAAAAACAGGCGGACGCACACGGTGAGGATCCTCTGTTTGGTTGCCATGCCGTCTTTTCTCATAAAAGATGCATTCCTTCCTTTATAAACTAATATATGTATTAATTATAGCATGTATACGGCGGGAAGTCAATTTGATTCTTGGAGGCCAACGCGCAAAATTGCCGCAAGAAGTATGAAATACCGAAAAAATATCCGCTCATCTCAAAAGATGAGCGGATATTTACTTGCGCTGTGGATATACGCCATGGGGCGTGCATCCAGGAGCGTTTGCAGGCAGCGGTTCAGGGGATATACTTCTGCCTGTTTCCAGCCGCCGCACCTGGGAGCGAGAGCGCTACAGCACCCCGGCTTCGTAATCCGCAATGACACGCAGAAACGCTTCTCCATACCGGGCGGCTTTTACCTCGCCCACACCGGACACCCCCAGGAACTCCTCCCGGGTCCGGGGCCTTTTGGCTGCCATATCCACCAGGGCCGCATTGGAAAATACCACATACGCCGGGACCCCCTCCCGCTGGGCGATACACGTCCGAGCGGCCTTGAGAGCGGCAAAAAGATCCGTGTTTTCTGTGGGCAGGGCATGCGTTGCAGCAAGCTTCTCCCTGCGCCCCGGCTTGCGGTCTGTCCGCACGGACAGAGACACCTTTTCTCCGCTGAACAGCACCGCCCTGGCTGCTGCCGTGGGCTCGATGGTAGAATGCTCAGTATTGGTACGCAGATACCCGGCACTCTCCAAATGCTCTATATAGGCGCGGACCTGTTCGACGCTCTGCTCCTTCAGCAGTCCGTAGGTGGAGAGCTTATCCAGGCCCAGATCCCGAACCCGTTGGCTCCGGCTGCCCCGGAGGGTATTGAGGATCAGAGCCTTGCCCACGGAATAGCCCAGCCGCTCCCGGACCCGGTACACGCAGGAGAGGATCATCTGCGCCTGGGTGGTAATGTCCCGGGTCTGATAGGTCCCCCTGCAGTTGCCGCAGTTGCCGCAGGTCTCCGGGTGCGCCTGGCCGAAATAGTCCAGGATGGCCCCCCGCAGGCAGCGGCCCGTCTTGCAGTAGCCGATCATGGCCTGCAGCCGCTCATGATCGCACCGGCGGATGCGGGCCTGCTCTGCCTCGTCCAGCTCATTGCTGCCGCTGTTATCGATGAGAAATTTTGCTGTCTTAATATCCCTCGCCGAGAAAAGCAAGATGCAGTCTGCCGGCTCCCCATCCCGCCCGGCGCGGCCAGCTTCCTGATAGTAGGCCTCCAGGCTCTTGGGCATGTTATAGTGGATAACGAAGCCGACATTGGACTTGTCGATACCCATACCGAAGGCATTGGTGGCCACAATGACGTTTTTGCGGTCAAATTGAAAATCATCCTGGCTGGCCGCCCGGTCGCCGTCTTCCATCCCCGCGTGGTAGCACACGGCGGGGATGCCGTTCTCGCACAAGGCCGCGCAGACCCGCTCGCAGGTAACCCGGGTGGCGCAGTACACGATGCCGCTTCGGTCCTGCCGCTCCCGCAGCAGGGCCAAAAGGGCGGACATCTTATTTTTATGGCTCTGCACATCGAAGTACAGATTGGGCCGGTCAAAGCCTGTAACGCACCGGGCCGGGTCCTGCAAGCGCAAAAGCCGGAGGATATCCTCCCGGACCTGGGCGGTGGCCGTGGCAGTAAAGGCCGCCACCACGGGTCGCTGGGACAGAGATGCCACAAAGTCCGGGATGCGCAGGTAGCTGGGCCGGAAATTCTGCCCCCACTGGGAGATGCAGTGAGCCTCGTCCACGGCCACCAGGGAGATGCGCAGCTCCCGGGCCAGGGCGGAAAAGCCATCTGTCTCCAGCCGCTCCGGGGCCACATACAGGAGCTTGTAGCGCCCCGCTTCGGCCTCGGCGCATATGCGGCGGAAGTCCGCAAGGGACAGGGAGCTATTGATGTATGCTGCGGGAATGCCCGACTGGGTCAGGGCGGCCACCTGGTCCTTCATGAGAGAGATCAGCGGTGAGATGACCAGCGTGACACCCGGCAGCAGCAGGGCCGGGACCTGATAGCACACCGACTTTCCGCCCCCCGTGGGCATAATGCCCAAAGCGTCCCGCCCGGACAGGATAGCATCTATCAGCGCTTCCTGTCCGGCCCTAAAATCCGAATGGCCAAAATATTTCCGCAAAACCGAGAGCTTGTCCATACCGTCCGACTCCTTCCCAAAGCCGCGTTCTCGACCGGCAAAGCCCGGCCTTGCCAGGCAAATGCCGTTTTAATACAATATATCACACGCAAGCACAAGATGCAACTATTTTTCGTTTGTATTTTCGAAATTTTGCGCTCTTACCGCTTTACCGTTTTCACATTTCCATCGCCAGGTGGACGCTGCGGCGCACGTAAAGAAAAAAATTGCCCGCGCGTCAAATGAAAAAACGCAGGATGGGGCGCAGCTTGCCCCATCCTGCGTTTTATGTTGTGAGCCCTTCTCCCCTTTTCTATCGGGGGCCGGGCAGGTCACTCTTTGTCCTTTGCCTGCTTGATGCTCAGGCTGATGCGCTTTTTCTTTTCATCCACGTCCAGCACGACCACCTTTACTATGTCGCCTACGGACAGCACCTCCGAGGGGTGCTTAATGAATTTGTTCGAGATCTGCGAGATGTGCACCAGGCCGTCCTGGTGGACGCCGATGTCCACAAAGGCTCCGAAATCAATGACATTGCGGACGGTGCCGCTGAGGACCATGCCGGGCTTGAGGTCCTTCATCTCCATGACGTCGGTGCGCAGAATGGGCTTGGGCAACTCATCCCGGACATCCCGGCCGGGCTTCAGCAGCTCGGCGGTGATGTCCCGCAGGGTGGGGATGCCTGTGCCCACGGCATCGGCGGCTTTCGCCTCGCCATAGGCCTTGAGCCGGGCGGGAAGGTCTGCCAGCTTCTCGGCCTTTACATCGGCCAGGGTGTAGCCCATCAGCTCCAGCAGCGCCTTGGCGGCGTCGTAGCTCTCCGGGTGGACGGCGGTGTTATCCAGGACGCTCCTGCTCTCCGGCACGCGCAAAAAGCCCGCACACTGCTGGAAAGCCTTGGGGCCCAGCTTGGGCACCTTTTTGATCTGGGCGCGGGAGGTAAAGGGGCCGTTCTCCTCCCGGTAGGCCACCACATTTTTCGCGGTGGTGCCGTTGAGCCCGGCCACCCGCTGTAGCAGGGACGGGGAGGCTGTGTTGATGTCCACGCCCACGGCGTTGACGCAGTCCTCCACCACGCCGTTCAGGGCTTCATCCAGCTGCTTGGGCGGCATATCGTGCTGATACTGGCCCACGCCGATGGCCTTGGGATCGATCTTCACCAGCTCGGCCAGGGGATCCTGCAGCCGGCGGGCAATGGACACCGCCGAGCGCAGGTTCACATCGAACTGGGGAAACTCCTCGGCGGCCAATTTGCTGGCGGAATACACAGAGGCCCCGGCCTCGGAAACGATCATATAGCTGACATGGGCGCCGGCCTCGTTGACCTGGCGGATGAGCTTCACGGCCATTTGCTCCGTCTCCCGGCTGGCCGTGCCGTTGCCGATGGCAATATTCTCTACGCCGTCCTTGGCGATGAGCTTTGCCAGGGCAGCGATGGCCTCCCGCTCCTGCCGCTCGCCATAGGTGGGGTACACCACGGCGGTATCCAGCACCTTGCCCGTTCCGTCCACCACGGCTACCTTGCAGCCCATGCGGTAGCCGGGGTCCAGGCCCATGGTGACCTTGCCTTTCACAGGCGGCTGCATGAGCAGGGGCTTCAGGTTCAGGGCAAACTGCCCGATGGCACCCTCGTTGGCCTGCTCGGTGAGCAGGCTGCGGGCTTCCCGCTCCAGGGAGGGGAAGATCAGCCGGTCATAGGCGTCCTCGGCGGCGGCCTTTATGCAGTCCATGGCCGGGGAACCGGGCCGCACCACCGCCCGGCGCAGCAGGGGCAGTGCCTGGTCCCGGTCCAGGGTGACGGAGACCTTCAGCATACCCTCTTTCTCGCCCCGGTTGATGGCCAGGATCTGGTGTCCCTGGAGCTTGGAGAGAGCCTGCCCGAAATCGTAGTACAGGCGGTACACGCTGTCCTCCTCCGTGGCCGCGCAGCTGACAAGCCGGCCCTGCCGGGCCAGGAGCTCCCGCAGCACCTTGCGGATGGCGGCATCATCGGAGATCTGCTCGGCAATGATGTCCGACGCGCCCTGGAGGGCGCCCTCCACGGTGTCCACGCCTTTTTCCGGGTCAAGGAAATCCCGGGCGGCATCCTCCGGCCGAGGGCAATCCCGCGCCTGGGCAAGGAGCAGGGCCGCCAGGGGCTCCAGTCCCTTTTCCCGGGCCACGGTGGCCCGGGTGCGGCGCTTTTGCTTATAGGGGCGGTAGAGATCCTCCACCTCCGCCAGGGTCTTGGCACCGTCGATGGCGGCCGACAGTTCCTCCGTCAGCTTGCCCTGGTCGGCGATGGACTTCTTCACCGCCGCGCGGCGCTCCTCCAGGCTGCGCAGGTACTGCAGCCGATCCTCCAGGGTGCGCAGGGTGGTGTCATCCATGGCGCCGTGGAGCTCCTTGCGGTAGCGGGCAATGAAGGGGATGGTATTCCCCTCATCCAAAAGCTGCACCACGTTTTCCACATGCTTTACATCCGCATTCAGTTCCTGCGCAAGGGCGTAAATAATATCCATTACTGTCTCTTTCCTCTCGTCTTACAAAAAATGATCCCCTCCATTATACAGGGCAAAGCCCTTTCGCGCAATAGTCCGCGCCGTCCCTTTTGGCGCAGGGAAACACCCCATTTATCAGACCGCATGGCCTGACAAATGGGGTGCCGTTTCGCTGATATGCCGGGAACTCTCGTCCGGTTTACTTCTGGGCCTGCTCCAGCTCCATCACCGCGTCAATGAGCATCTGCTGGGTGACGGGATAGGGCCACACCCGGACGTCGATGCCCGCCAGGGCCTTTTCCGTGACGGCGGGCAGATCCTCGGGTCTGGCGTGGATGTCCGCCAGGCAGGTGGGCAGGCCGATGGACTTATTAAAGCGCAGCAGCCGGTCCCGCTCCTGGTACTGCTTGTCCGCCGTCAGCATCACCAGGATGCCGTAGGACACCACCTCGCCGTGGAGGTGATGGTTTGCCTCCGTGGAGGGCAGGATGGTGAAGCCGTTATACATGGCGTGGGCCATGCCGGTGGTGTAGTCCACCTGCACGAAGTTGGAGACAAAGCCGGTGGAAATGATGATGGCCTCGATGATCTCCGTCAGCTCCGGGGTGATGCGATGGGCCCGGCAGTCGTCCATGGCCTGCTGGCCCCAGCGGACGATGGGCTCGGCGCACATGGTGCTCAGGGCAATGCCCATGGCGTCGGAATGGGCGGGGATATCGTTGCGGGAGGAGATGGTGCACTCATAGTGCTTGGCCATAGTGTCGCCCATGCCGGCCCACAGGTAGCGCACCGGGGCATTGGCGATGATCTCCGTGTCGATGAAGATGTGGTTGGGCGGGATCTTGGAGAAGGAGTACTCCCGCAGGCTGCCGTCCGGATGATATACGATGCCAAGGCTTGTGCAGGCGGCGCAGGTGGAGGCGATGGTGGGGAAGGTGAAGAAGGGGCGGTTCGTTTCGTGGGAGAGGACCTTGCAGGTGTCGATGGCCTTGCCGCCGCCTACAGCGAAGATCATGTCCGCCTCCGCCACCTGGGGCCGGAGCCTGTCCATGTTCTCCCGGGAGGCTTCGCCCCCATACCAGAAGGTGCCGATGATCTCGATGCCGGAGCCCTCCACCGCCTGGCGGATCTTATCCTCGGCAGCGGCCAGGGCGTGCCTGCCACCGATGATGGCGGCCTTTTTGCCATAGGCGGGGCAGATGTTCGCAATATCCTCGTAGGCATCCGGGCCTACGGTATAACCGGGAAAAAGTGCTTTTTGCATAAGATACACCTCATTATAGTATAAGAATACGATTTAGAACCGGTTTTTAATTGGCAGCCACGGTATCGGGGCAGATCTCCGACTGGGGTGCCCGGGCAGGCTCCTCCGCAGCGTTGGCGAAGACGTGCTCCCGGCAGTATTTCCGGTTTTTGTAAACGCCCACGGTGAGGAAAGGAACCACCACCACGGCGATGCCCAGGTAGCCGCAGTAGCCGTAGCCGTACTTGATGATGTTGGTGAGGCCGGCCATGGAGATGGTCATGGAGAGGATGATGATGAAGGCGGACACGATGGCGCTGCGGGCGGGGGCGGACTTGATACCCCGGAAGATGCGGAGCTTTTCAAACCGGGCCACAAAGCCAAAGATGGTGGTAACGCCGGTGGAGATGAGGCAAAGGAGCAGGCAGGTGCCGTACACGGCGACCATGGCGGGCATGCCGATGACCTTGCACACGGTGAGAGTGGGGATGGTGGTGCCGCCCTCAATAGAGGTATACACGCTCTGCCAGCTGAGGAGCATGAACACGGAGAGGACCAGGGCCACGGCGTTCATGACGAAGGAGATCCACATGGCCTTGGCACAGCCGTTTTTGTTCTTCATAGTGGTGCCGCAGGCCACCATGGTGGGCAGGGTCACGCACTGGAAGCCCGCATAGGTGAAGGCGTTGAGAATGGCCTTGGGGATGTTGGCAAAGCCGGTGGTCTGGAAGTCGGCGGCCAGGACGGAGAAGATGCTGCTGTCGCTCTTGAAAATGCCGATGACGTAGATGCTGATGGCGGTGACCAGGATGGCCATGCCCATGTAGGTGGAGGCGGCCCGGACGATGCCCGCGCCGAAGATGGTGAGGGTCAGCACGATGACGCCTACCACCACTACGCCGATGTAGTAGTCCAAAGTGAAGTAATTGTTCAGGGCAGAGGCGGCGCCGGAGATGGCGGCGGCCACGGCCATGAGGACCATAATGTAAAAGAATATCTCAAAGGCCCACTCGAACTTGTCAAAGGGGTGATAGAGGGTCTCAAAAAGCTGCTTATAGGTTTTCAGGCCCCGGGAGTTATACATGATCATGGCCTCCCGCATAGTCAGCGTAAGCAGCAGCATGGCCACAATGGCCGAGAGGATACCTGTCCAGCCCAGGCCCACATAGTAGGTGTTTGCCTGGTTGCCGGTGGCGAAGCCGCCGCCCGCGTGGGCAGAGAACAGTACGGCGCCTACGGAAAAGGCGGCTATGAACGGGGTTTTCGGGATCTTTTTGTTGGTCGTTTTCATTGTTTTGTTCCTCCTGCAAAAATGATTGGGTGTTTGGCAGAAAAACAAAAAACCTTTCGTCTTTCCTGCCCTTTGGCAGAAGAGACGAAAGGCTGAAAACCCTCCGCGGTACCACTCTTCTTTGCTTCGCTGCACGCGAAACACACTCAACGGAATACCATCATATTCCTGCACTGTAACGGGAGCGCCCGTCTGCGTTTACTGGGGGTTCAACGCAGCCGCTGTACAGCCAGTTCGGCAGTTGGATCGCACTGTGCCTCGCACCACCCGGCACTTCTCTGAGAGCATCGCCCTGCTTACTACTCTGTGTCATCGCGTTTGTGATGGTGTGAGAATAACAGCCGGGGCGGGAAATGTCAACAGTCATTTTGCAAAACGAGGATTTTTTGTAAAATATGCCGCCTGCAGACCGGGCGGAGACCGGAAATTTTCATAGAAAAAAGCAACAAACTTTTGCCCATCCCGCGCCGCAGCGGCTCCCGCACCTGCGGCTGCACATCTTTTTTGTCCATGCATCGGCGCGCAAAATAAACGCGTCCATAAACTAAATACGCCTGCGCCGGCGCCGCATAATCTCCCGAATCCGGCAAATACTATTTTTGCAAAAATAAGAAATAAAGGGAGTTTTTATATGAAAGCAACCGGAATCGTGCGCCGCATCGACGACCTGGGGCGAGTGGTGATCCCCAAGGAAATACGCCGCACCATGCGTATCCGCGAGGGCGACCCGTTGGAGATCTTCACCACCCGGGACGGAGAGGTCATTTTCAAGAAGTATTCCCTCATCGGCGGGCTGGAGGACTTTGCCGCCCAGTTCTGCGACACCCTGGCCCACTCCTCCGACTTTACCGCCGCCATCACCGACCGGGACAGCGTCATCGCCACCGCGGGGCCCGGCAAGCGGGAGCTCATCGGCCACAACCTCTCCCCGGAGATGGAGCAGCTCATGGAGGGCCGCAGCGTCTACCAGCGGGCCAAGGACGACGAGGCCCTGCCTGTATGTGAGGGCAGCACCCGCCTTGTCGCCCTCACCGCCGCCCCCATCCTCTGCCAGGGGGACGTGCTGGGACTGGTGCTGTTCGCCGCCGAGAAGGGACAGCTTCCCGGGGAGAGCGAATATAAGCTGGCGCAAACTGTGGCGGCCTTTTTGGGCCGGCATATGGAGGCATGAAGAATAACAGGGAACGTCTAAAACGTTCCCTGTTGTTTTTTTAAAATTTTCTCTTTTTTCTATTGTTATATTACCACATTTTGGGGAAAAAATCAAGTCTTGTACTTTCGCCGCCGCAGGTGTAATAAGTATACACCACACTTGAAGGAGGTCCCCTATGGACAATATTACCGCCAAAGTCAGCTGCTTTGCCAGAGCCTATCACAGCGCGGAAAACCCCTGTCCCGTGTTCGATGATCCCGCCGCCCGGCCGCTCCTGGGGTCGGCCTATCAGCAGATCGCCCGGAGCATGACCGAGGGAATGGACTACTTCCTCTCCGGCCTTTCCTGCTCGCCCCAGGAGGGTCTGCGTCTTATTGTGGACGGGCAGCTGGCCCCGCCGGTCCTGGCCCGGAGCGTCTTCTGTGAAAGCCGGCTGGCGGAGGAGATCGGGCAGGGCTGCCGGCAGTATGTGCTGTTTGCCGCCGGATACGACACCTTTTCCCTCCGGAATCGGGACGAGGAACTGGCCGTGTTTGAGCTGGACCTGCCGGATCTGCTGCAGGACAAGCGCCGGCGCATAGATCAGGCCGGGCTTCCCTCCCGGGCCGTATACATCCCCTGTGACCTGGCCGACCCCGCCTGGGCGGACCGGCTCCTGCAGGGCGGCTATCGGCCGGAGGAGCGGGCCTTTGGCAGTCTTTTGGGCCTCAGCTATTACCTGCGCCGGGAGGAGCTGGCGGCCCTGCTCACAGCCGCCGGGCACATTATGGCGGCGGGCTCGGTCCTGTGCTTGGACTATCCTGTGGCGGAGGAGGGCCAGGCCGGCCGCACCCAGCAGGACCTGGCCCGGGAGGCCGGAGAGCCCATGCGCGGGCGCTATACGCCGGAGGAAATGGAGGCCCTCCTGGCTGCCTGCGGATTTGCCGTCCGGGAGCATCTTTCCCCCGAGGACATGACCCGGCTGTTTTTCGCCCGGCACAACCGCCTGGATCCGGAGCATCCCATAGCCGCCCCGGAGGGCGTCCGGTACCTGCTGGCCACTAAGGTATAAGGCCCGGCGGATGCCGCTTTCCGTATTTTTCCATGGAATGGTGGAAAAATTGCGGCGACATGGTATAATAGGGTAACATACCCGTGCGCCCGGCGCTGGGAGGAGGAGCACCATGCGGTTTTTCAAGGATATGAAGTTCTGGAAAAAGGTCACGCTGATCTGCGGCATTCCCCTGCTGCTTATCAGCATGCTCATCGGCGCCATGTCCTACACCCGGGCCAAGGACACCGCCCGCAGCAGCAGCAAGCTGAGCCTTTATGACGCGGTGAACCGCATGGACATCAGCCTCACCACCCGGTCCCGGCAGATCATCTCCTCGGTGGAGGCCATTGCCGGGGGCCTGCTGTCGGCAGATGCGCTGGAGCTGCCGGTCTCCCAGCTGCGGGACATCTGCCAGGGGCTGGTGGCGCCGTTTCAGGAGGTGCAGGCCGTCACCGTGATCTGGGAGGGCCTGCCCGTGTATCGCTCGGATCCCTCCCTGCCCCTGTCCGGCCAGGTCATTGATTCCCTCACCGCCCAGGCCCAGGCCCACCCGGGCAAGGTGGTGTGGTCCGATGTGCTGACCTATCCCGAAAGCGGCGATACCATCCTCCTGGCCCGGGAGCTGCAGGCCGCCGACGGCCGGGGCCGGGGCATGCTCCTGCTGCGCATAGATCCCTACACCATGGGCAACATGCTCCTGAGCAAGCAAAAAACACTGAACCGGCAGGTCTCCGTCCTGCTGGACCGCTCCTTCCAGCCTATATTCCAGACCAACTCCATCTCACCGGAGCTGCTGGAGCAGATCGTTTCGCAGTACGCCGCCGGCAGCCGCGCCTTCACCGTCAGCCAAAATGGGCTGCGTTACAGCTGCAGCACCCAGTATAACGGTCTGGTGGGCTGGTACACCTGCTCCTTTGTGGAGGAGAGCAATCTGTTCCCCGGCGCGGCCGCGCTGCGGGACTACATCATTTTGCTGGTGATCCTGTGCGCCGTGGCCGCCTATATTCTGCTACGGTTCCTGTCCCGCTCCATCACACGGCCCCTGGACCGGCTGAATAACGCCATGAAAACCGTGCAGTACAAGCATCTGAATGTAAGCCGGGACGTGGAGGGCCGGGACGAGGTCGGAGAGCTGACGGAATCCTTCAACTACATGATGGGCCGCATCCACACCCTGGTGAACCGGGTCTACGAGGAGAAGCTGGCCCAGAAAAACGCCGAGATCGAGGCCCTGCAGGCACAGATCAACCCCCATTTCCTGTATAACACCCTGGACTCCATCAACTGGATGCTCATTGACCGGGACGAAATGGACATCAGCTCCGTGGTGGTATCCCTGGGCAAGCTCATGCAGTACAGCATGGACACCAGCTCCGCCCTGGTACCGCTGCACATGGAGTACCGCAACGCGCTGGACTATCTGAAAATACAGAAAAACCGGCTGGAGGACCGCCTGCTCTACGAGCTGGACCTGCCATCGGACCTGGAGGACTTTCTCATTCCCCGGCTGATCCTGCAGCCGCTCATCGAAAATGCCATCATCCACGGCATCCTCCCCTCCGGCCGCAGCGGGCGGATCACCGTGCGCACCCGGCAGGAGGGAAGCCGCCTGGTGCTGTCGGTGCAGGATAACGGCGACGGCATGGCGCCGGAGCAGCTGCAGCAGCTGCGGCAGCTGTTATCCGGCGGACAGGAGGGCGGCAGCATCGGCATGCGCAACGTGGCCCGGCGCCTGCAGCTCCACTTTGACGGCCAGTGCCGCTTCTCCGTGGACAGCAGCCCCGGCCAGGGCACCACCGTGCGCTTGCTGCTGCCCATGCAGGGAAAGAGAGGGAATTTATGAAAATACTGATCGTTGACGACGAGCCCAAGATCCGCAAGGGTCTGTGCAAGATCGTGGAGATGCACCCGGGCTGGTATGTGCCCCAGTCCTTTGCCGACGCCGAGAGCGCCATCGCTTTTCTGCGGGACAATGAAGCGGATGTGGTCATCACCGACATCCACATGCCGGGGCTGACGGGGCTGGACATGATCGAGCAGATGCGCAGCGCCTGCCCCCAGGTGGTGTTCATCATCCTCACCGGCTACGGGAAATTCGAGTACGCTCAGCGGGCCATTGACCTGGGCGTGAAAAAGTATCTCATGAAGCCTACCTCCCCGGACGAGATCACCGCCGCCCTGGAGCAGATCGAGGCGGATACCCCCCGGAAAAAGCACACGGCCGCCTTCCAAAAGCCCACTAACAACCTCATCATCCTCCGGGCCAAGGAGTATGTGGACCTGCATTACCGGGACCGGTTCACCCTGCGGGACATGGCCGCCGCCCTTTACATCTCCCCCAACTATCTGTCGGACCTGTTCAAAAAGAACACCGGCATGCGCCTGTCGGACTACATCACGGAGGTGCGGCTGGAAAAGGCCCGGGAATACCTCATGGATGTCCACTACAAGGTGCGGGATGTATCGACCCTGGTGGGCATTGCCGACCCCCGGTATTTCTCCAGCGTTTTCCGGAAAAAATACGGCATGACCCCCATGGAGTTCCGCAACGAATATGCCTCCCGGCAGTTTGAGGAGCCGGACCCGGAGGAGTAACACCCGAAACAGCAGAAAAAGCAAAAATGGTCCTGCGCCGATTTGGCGCAGGACCATTTTTATGTATCGCTTTATCTTTGGAAAATTTGGGCGTAGACCACGTCCGCCGCCCGGAAAAAGCTCAGCGCCGCCCGGTCATAGTCGTCCTTGTAATAATCCGTTTCCACGGCGGTCTTCAGCTTATTGAGCTGCGTATCGGAGGCAGTGGTGTTCACACTGTCCCCCAAGAGGACATAGTAATGATCCCCCTTCACCATGAGCAGCAGCATATCATTCTGCCCCAGGCCCCAGGTCTTGCCCAGCTGGGCGGCGTATTTCTCCACGCTGCGGCCATGGGTGCTGTCCACGGTGGCAACGGCCACCACGGCGGTATACTTCTTATTCCACTGGTCGTTGTATTCCTCCAGCGTCTGCCGGGTCTCCTGGGTCAGCAAGCCCGCGTCGTCGGCGATCCACTTGCCATACTCCACCGCAATGGGCTTGCGGCTGAGGCCGTACACAGACCCGGCCACGATCACCAGCACCAGCACCGCCAGAGCAAAGCCCCGGCTCTTGAATACCTTCATGTTTCCGCTCCTTTCACGGAGGATCTTACTTGTGCAGCTCCATGAGCTTCTGCTTCAGCTCGCCCTCGATGCGGCCCAACTCGGCCTCGGCGGCCTTGCGCTTGGCGGCACCCTCCTGCTGGATGGCCAGCACCTCGTCCAGGGTGGAGATGAGCTGCTGATTGGTGTGCTGCAGGGTCTCGATGTCCACGATGGAGCGCTCGGACTCCTTGGCAGTGGCGATGGTGCCCATCTTCAGGGTATCGGCGTTCTTCTTGAGCAGCTCGTTGGTCATCTCGGTGACGGCGTTTTGGGCAGCAGTAGCCTGGCGGCCGTGCTCCATGCCCAGGGCCAGCACCATCTGACTCTTCCACAGGGGGATGGTGTTCACCAGGGAGGACTGGATCTTCTCCACCATCTGGGTGTCGTTATTCTGCAGCAGGCGGGTCTGGGGGCCCATCTGCACGGAGATCATTCTCGTCAGCTCCAGGTCGTGGAGCTTCTTTTCAAAGCGGTTGCACAGGTTCACCATGTCGTTGTAGGCCTGGGCATCCTCGGCAAGGCCGGTCTGCTCCGCCTTGGCGCGCAGCTCCTCCAGCTCGCCGGCGCGGACCTCCTCCAGCCGCTTCTTACCGGCCAGGATGTACATGGTCAGTTCCTTGTAGTACTTCAGGTTCAGCTCATACATCTGATCGAACATGGCAATGTCCTTCATCAGCGTGATCTGATGCTTCTCCAGGGACTGGGCAATGCGGTCCACGTTGGCCTCCACCTTGCCGTACTGGGCCTTCATGCTCTCGATCTTGTTGCCGGCCTTGTGGAACAGGCCCGCCAGGCCCTTCTTCTCCTCGCCGGCGCCGAAGCCCTTCAGCTGCACCACCAGCTCGCTGAGGTCGGCACCCACCTCGCCCAGGTCCTTGCTGCGCACATTGCTCAGGGCGTTTTCGGAAAAGCCCGCCACGCTCTTTTGAGCGGCGGCGCCGTACTGCAGGACCAGGTTGGTGTCCTTGATGTCGATCTTCTTGGCAAACTCCTCCACGGCCTTCTTCTCCTGCTCGGTGAGGAGCTTGTCATCCAGCTGCACCGGCTCCTCGGGCTTTTCCTGCGGGGCCTCGGCTGCGGCCGTGGGATCCAGGGTCAATTCCGGCACGGCGGTCTCGGTCTCCGTGGGGTTCAGGGTCAGTTCGGGGGTCATATTCTCGCTCATAGTGTGTTCCTCTCTTTCTTATAATTCCAGTTGGATGCCGCCGTCGGACGGCTCCTCATTGTCTTTCGGTTTTTCCTGCTGCACGGCGCTGTGTACTGCGTCCTCCTTCAGCCCCTCCCGGGCCATCATGTTCTCCAGCACGGTGATGTCCGTGGAGATGTCCAGCGCTTCCGCGCCGAACAGGGCGTCCAGCTGCTTTTCAAAGGCGGTGACGATGGTGCCCATGATATTCTCCACCCGCTCCATGGTGGCCCCGATGTTGCCGCCGGAGACGCCCTGGGCGCCCATGCGGTCATAGGCGTTGAGCAGCTTCAACGTAGTGGGCAGATAGTAATTCATGAACTTGCGGATCTGGGGCAGCTTCTCAGGCTTTTGCTGCACCTGGTCGAAGATCTTCCCCGATAGCTCCTCCAGCTTGCGGATCTGGCCGCTGATGACCTCGTCCTTTATATTGTCGTCCAGCCGGCGCATTTCCTTCAGCGCCAGTTGGCCATCGGCGATCATCTTGTCCAGCTCCTCGTTGCCGGTGCGGACAGGCTCCGGCTCCACCTCGACCTCCTCCTTCACATCCTTGAACAGGCAGCGGCCTATGAAATACGCCGCCAGGGACACCGCCGCCGCAATGACAAAATGCCCCACCCGATACAGCGGGAACACCAGGGCGTAAATGCCCCAGGCCGCCGCCGCAATATAAATGGGTGCGGCAGACTTATGCACGATCACTTTTTTCATGGCTTTGCCTCCCCGTTTGGGCTGATTGCCTACATTATACAGTATTCCCCCGGCGGGGTCAAGAAAAAACAGGCGGTCCATGGCCGCCCGGCAGGGCCGCAGAGCCGCCTTACAGCGAAAGCCCTTGTCCTGCTGCGAACAGGCATATGACAAGGGCGGTTTTCTGTCGATTTTGACTTTTCGCTGTCGGTTTGCCTAAATCGGGATTTGTGCGGGCTCCCTATTGACAGGACGGCTTAAAGAGAATAAAATAAATATAGTTATTGATAATACGGTTTATGATTAGAGGGAAGTTTATGCCTGCGAAAAAACAAGTGCCAAAGGAAAAGATCCTATCAGCCGCTCTGAAACTGCTGCGGGAGCAGGGCTATGAAGCCGTGAACATCAAGCAGCTTTCCAAAGCCCTGGGCTGCTCCACCCAGCCCATTTACCTGTCCTTTTCCGGGATGGAGGAGCTGCGGGGAGAACTGACGCCCCTGGCGGTGGCGGAATTTGAGCGATACATGGGCAAAGACGGCGTTATCCGGCTCTACAGCATGACCTACATCCGTTTTGCCAAGGAGGAGCCCCGGCTGTTCCGCTTCCTGTTCATGCGGCAAAACGCCTTTGCAGAGATCAAGCAGGCGCTGCTGCCCATGATCGAGGGGGCCATCGGTGAGCTGATGAACGCCTGCCACATAGATCACGAGAAGGCGGACCGCCTGCACGATCAGCTGTGGATGCACGCCCACGGCATCGCCGCCATGATCGCAACGAACTTCTGCGACTGGAACATGGGAAAAGTTGAGAGCATGCTGGCGGAGAGCAAAAAAGCCTTTGTCAGGGAATACGAGGCGTGAAATGTTTACCAATAAAGACCTGCGGAATCTGATCATTCCGCTGTTTATCGAGCAGTTTTTGCTGATGTTCGTGGGCATTGCGGACACGTTCGTGGTGAGCTTTTCCAGCGAGGCGGATGTATCCGGCGTGTCGCTGGTCACGTCCTTCAACACGGTGCTGATCTTCCTGTTCACGGCCCTGTCCTCCGGCGGGGCGGTCATTATCAGCCAGTACATCGGCAGCAGAAACGAAAAAGCGGCCTCCCGCTCAGCAGGGCAGCTGCTGATGATCTCCGCCGTTATCTCGGCGGCCATGGCGGCGCTGATCCTGGTGTTTCACACCCAGCTGCTGCGGCTGCTGTTCGGCAAGATCGAGGCGGACGTCATGGCGGCCTGCGAATCCTATCTGTGGATCACGACCCTGTCGCTGCCGTTTTTGGCCATCTATGACGCCGGGGCGGCCCTGTGCCGCAGCATCGGGAAAACCAACGTGACCATGAACGTCTCCATCGCTGCCAACGTCATCAATGTGGCCGGCAACTGCGTGGGCGTATTCGCCCTGGACCTGGGCGCGGCAGGCGTTGCATGGCCGTCGCTGATCTCCCGGGCACTGTCCGCCGCGGCGGTCACGGCCTACTGCTTCCACAAGAAAAACCCGGTGCGGTACCGGCTCCGGGATGTATTGGCCTGGGACGGTGACCTTCTCAGCAAGGTCATGGGCATCGCCCTGCCCAACGGCGTGGAAAACGGTGTCCACCAGCTGGTGAAGGTGGCCCTTTCCAGCATGGTAGCCCTGTTTGGCACCTATCAGATTGCCGCCAACGGCGTGGCCCAGAGCATTTGGTCCCTGGCATCCATTATGGTCCTTGCCATGGCGCCGGTTTACACCACCGTCATCGGCCAGTGCATGGGCGCCCGGGATATTGACGCCGCCAATTTCTATTTTAAGAAGCTCAATAGGATCACCCTGGTGCTGTCCGTCCTGTGGAACGCCCTGATCTTCGCCATCACGCCGCTGATCGTCCGCTACTCCGCCATTTCCCCGGAGGCTAAGGAGCTGGTGATCTGGCTGGTGCTCATCAACAATATCTTCAACGGCCTGGCTTACCCCTTCGCCGGGTCCCTGGGCAACGGCCTCCGGGCCGCCGGGGATGTGAAATTCACCATGATCGTCTCCATCACCCTGACCATTGCCGCGCGGCTTTTCTTCTCGGCCCTGTTTGGTCTGTGGCTGGGCTGGGGCGTTATCGGCGTGGCCATCGGCATGAGCATCGACCTGGTGTTCCGGGGGGCCATCTTCCTGTGGAGATTGAAATCGCAGAAGTGGACGCAGTTCCGGCTGATTTAAGCGGCCTGTTTCGGTGAATTCCGGCCCGGCAGCGCGGCCATCCCCGCGCAGCGTTCTGCATAACCGGCAAAGGCCGCCCCTGCACAGGGGCGGCCTTTGCCGCGGTTTTTTGTTTTTCTGTCAGCCGATGCCTCTCGTCCCCGTCTGGGGATCGACGAACACCGCCAGGTCCGGCGCCCGGAAGGTGAACAGCAGGAACAGCGCCCACACCCCCAGCAGCACCAGCAGACCCAGCACCGTCCAGCCTGCGCCGCTGAGCCGCCGCCGCTTCTGCAATGTCCAGCTCACCCAAAAGGCCAGCAGCACCGCCACCTGGAAAATGAGAATGTCCACGATCATATTCCCCTGTCCCACAATGCCCTTGTAGCCGTAGAACAGCAGTGGGATCGCCGCCAGGCCCACCAGCAGGCCCGCCGCCCGGGGCCCGGCGATGCCGCCGGAGCGCAGGACGATGTATTCCACCAGGGAAAACAGGATCCATGGCACCGCCAGCAGCTTCATATGCTCCCAGGTGGACTCATTCACCGCCGAAAACAGCGCGGCCGCCACGCTTTTCCCCGTCCAGTCGTATACAAAATGCAGCAGATTCCCCGCCGCCAGTGTCCATAGCAGGCCGATGATCTCCCAGGTGCGCCAGCGCGTGTCCCTCATGCCTATGCCTCCTTTGTCATTTTGTATAATTTTACGCATAAAATGCCGGTTTCATACCCCATGTTTTTCGTTGCATTTTGCCGCCGGCGGCGTTACAATAGGCCATATCAAGCGGCAAAGGAGCGATACAATGGATTACAATGAAATTCTGCAGACGGCCCGCACCTGCATGGGGCCCTACTGCAAGGCCTGCCCCGTGTGCAACGGCCGGGCCTGCGGCAACACCGTCCCCGGTCCCGGTTCCAAGGGTCTGGGCGTGACCTTCCAGCGCAATTACCAGAAGTGGCAGGAGATCTGCGTACAGATGGACACCATCTGCGAAAACCGCCCTGCCGACACAACCTTTGACTTTTTCGGTGCCAAGCTGCGCCTGCCGGTGCTGGCCGCCCCTGTGGGCGCCATGAAGATGCACTACGGCGACAAATACGACGACGCCACCTACAACGATCTTTTGGTGTCCGCCTGCCGGGATGCCGGCATCCTGGCCTGCACCGGAGACGGTATCGACGCCGGCGTGATGGCGGGCGCCCTGGCGGCGATCCGGTCCGCCGGCGGCCTGGGCGTGCCCACGGTGAAGCCCTGGGACAAGGACACCGTGTTTGAAAAGCTGGAGGCCGTGCGCAAGGCCGATCCCGTGGCTGTGGCCATGGACATCGACGGGGCAGGTCTGCCCTTCCTGCAAAACCGCATGCCCCCCGCCGGCAGCAAGACCGTTGCCGAGCTGCGGGAGATCATCGAGTTTGCCAAAAAGCCCTTCATCCTCAAGGGCATCATGACCCCCGCCGGGGCCCGCAAGGCTATGGAGGCCGGCGCTGCCGGCATCGTGGTGTCCAACCACGGCGGCCGGGTGCTGGATCAGTGCCCTGCCACGGCGGAGGTGCTGCCGGGCATCGCCGATGCTGTGGGCGGCCGCATTAAGATCTTTGTGGACGGCGGCATCCGCACGGGCCTGGACGTGTTCAAAGCTCTGGCCCTGGGCGCGGACGGCGTGCTCATCGGCCGGCCCTTCGTCACCATGGTCTACGGCGGCGGCGCCGAGGGCGTGCAGGTGTATGTGAACAAGCTGCAGAGCGAGCTGAAGGACGCCATGCAGATGTGCGGCGTACACAGCCTGGAGGAGATCGGCCGCGACCAGATCTTCCGTCCGTAAGTCAATATGCAAAACCCTTGCCTTGTATTCGCCGGTGACATTGTCCCGTCATTTTGCCGAATCACGGCAGGGGTTTTTGTATACATCTATAAAAACAACAAAAATGTAAAAAAATCGTCCCAAAATGCAGCCTTTCCGCGTATTATATAATTAAAGAGGCAATAATCAGCTATTTAAGCCGCTGAAAGGAGACTCTCATGAAAAACGCCGGAAGGATCCTCCTGGCCCTGTGCCTGCTGCTGACCCTGACGGGCTGCAAATGGCTGGCCGCCCCCTACAGCCGCGACTGCGGCCGCACCTACGCCGTGCGCATTGACAGTCGGCTTTACAGCTTTTCCGACCAGGAAGTCCCCCTGGACGAGGTGGAGGTTCTGGGCTGGGTCACCGCCTGCGTGGCGGAGGACCATCTCCCCAAGGCCGACGGCCAGTCCAATAATCCCGCCTGCGTCAACAAACCTTTTGGCACTTTTGACGGCCAAATGTACATATACAGCGGCCGCACCTGGCATCTCTGTACGCCTATGGAGGACACGGATCCCTGCGCCGACCACATCTCCGCCTCCGGATCCTACGAGCCCTACACCTTTATCATCAGCACCGATGGCCAGGTGTACTACTGCCGGGACGAGGTGGCGGATGTCCGGGATGTTGAAGTCCAGGGACAGATCACCTCCTACCTGCCCGGCGACCACCCGCCCGTGGTGGGCCATCAATCCACCGTCCCCGAGTGTGTCGGCGGCGACTATGGATTGCTGGATGGTCAAATGTACCTCTACTATTCCGGCCTTTGGCACCGCTGCTACCTTCCCTCCGAGCTGGGTCTCCCCACCTAAAAATCAATTTACGCGCAAAATAAGCGGCTCCCGCCCGGGAGCCGCTTGCTTTTCTATGCAGAATATATTTACCCGAAAAAATCAAACCGCGGGTGATCTTGCCCCGGCCGACAGGCCGCATCTCCAGGACGCCTTCCCACGCAGAAAAATGCCGCGGCAGAGCCGCGGCATTTTTTATAACCGATTATTCTTCCTCAAACTTCACAGCCTTGTCGAACAGCTCCTCCACGTCCTTGCCGGGCTTCTTGCTCAGCAGGGAAGCCACGATGGCGGCGAGCATGCTGGCGGCAAAGGCGGGGATGATCTCATAGATGCCCGTACCGGACAGGAAAGCCAGCCACAGGCCATCCACAGCCGCGCCCACAACGATGCTGGCCACAGCACCGGCAAAGGTAAACCGCTTCCAGAACAGGCTCAGCATAATGGCCGGGCCGAAGGCCGCGCCGAACACACCCCACGCGTTGGACACCAGAGACATGATGGTACCGGAATTGGGGTTGGATGCAATGATCAGTGCCACCACAGCAATGATCAGCACCACAATACGGCCGGCCCACATCATCTCCTTGTCGCTGGCCTTGCCCTTGCGGAACACGGGCTTATACACATCGCTGGCAAAGGCACTGGCAGCCATGAGCAGCTGGGAATCCGCCGTGGACATAGACGCCGCCAGCACAGCCGACAGCAGCAGGCCGGAGATCACGCCCGGGAAGATCTTGCGCACCATGGTAATGAACACCAGGGAGTGGCCGTTGATGGCCTCATCATAGCCCAGGAACAGGCGGCCGATGATACCCACCGCGGCGGCGAAGATGACGATAAGCACCGTCCAGGTAATGCCGATCTTGGCGGACTTCTTCAGGCTCTTTTGGGATTCCAGGGACATGAAGCGGATAATGATATGGGGCATGCCGAAGTAGCCAAGGCCCCAGCCCAGTCCGGACACAACATCCTTCCAGTTGCCGAAGGCGTTAAAATAGTTGGGGGTGTCCACAGGATGCACACCCGCGCCCTGGAGCATGAACAGGGCAAAGATCGGGGCGATGAGCAGCGCGCCCAGCATCAGCATACCCTGGAAAAAGTCCGTCCAGCACACGGCGGAGAATCCGCCCAGGAAGGTGTAACCGATGATAATAATAGAGGCCAGGTACATAGCCGCCGTCTCGTCCATACCGATAACGGTGTTAAAGAGGGTGCCGCAGGCCTTCACGCTGGAGGCAGCATACACGGTGTAAGCCACCAGGAAGATCACCGCACAGATGATCTGCAGGGCCTTGGACTTGGACAGGAACCGGTTGGTCAGGTACTGGGGGATGGTAATGGAGTCATTGGCCACAATGGAGAACCGCCGCAGCCGGGGTGCCTCCACGATCCAGCTGATGGTATAGCCGATGGCCAGGCCCACAGAGATCCACACCTGCCCCACGCCCAGAGCGTAGATAGAGGTAGGCAGGCCCATGAGCACCCAGGCGCTCATGTCGGAGGCACCTGCAGACAGGGCCGTGACCCAGGGGCCCATCTGACGGCCGCCCAGGAAATAAGTCTTCTCGCCGCCGGAGCGATTCTTAAAGAAGAAATATACGCCGATGGACAGCATAAAGATCAAATAGATCACAAATACAATAACTTCGCTGATTTTCATAGTTTTTACTCCTAACGTGTTCTTAGCTCAACGCAGGCAAGTATAACACAAACACGGCAAGAATAAAATACAGAACGATGTATAGAATGAATTCTATACATCGTTCTTGATAAATCCAAAAATCTTCTTATTTTATATATATTTTTTTATGGACCATTTTCAATACCGCAGCAAGTTCGAAAAAAATATTTCTAAGAATTCATCCGGTCACTCGGAATCCCTGCAAAAACATCGGCATCATCAGGGCGCTGTACCGGCTCAGGGCGTATTCGCCGCCGCTGAGGCACCAGTCATACATCAGCCCCCGCTCAAACATGGCGTAGGCCTTCACGATCTCATTGGCGGTCATGTCCGTGCGCAGCTGGCCCCGGCTTTGGCCGGTGCGGATGATCTGATAGAGCAGCTTAAAATAGGTGCGGCTGCGATCCAGCAGATGCTTTTCACCCCGGGTCACCAGCTGGGAGGACAGCAGCCTTGCCAGCAGTTCCATGGACACGCTGTTGTCGATCATGCCGAACACCTCCCGATTCAGGAACGCCAGGGTGTCCACCGCATCCGCCTCCGGATCCAGCTGGGGCCGCAGCTCCTCGTACTTTTCGTCAAACAGCACCGACAGGGACCCCAGCAGTGCATCCTTGCCGTCAAAGTAATGGTAAAACGACCCCTTGGAGGTCTCGGATTCAAACACGATGTCCTCCACCGTTGTATCCTCGTATCCCTGCTCGTAAAACAGTTTCCACGCCGCCGCCACGATCCGCGCCTTCGTGTTCCGCCCCGCTTTCTTTGCCATCAAAAATCCTCCTTATTTTACGCACCCCGCGGCCCGCTTTCCGCCTCGCAAGGGGGGCGCCTGTCATACCTCTGCGTCCTCCTGCCCCTCGTCCGGCTGCTGCAGCTCCGTCTCCCGGGCCGTGCCGAAGTCTAACTGGATCACCGCCTGGCGCACATTCACGGCGCAGCTCACCTGCAGGCCCTTCTTGCCGGCCTCCGCCGCAGCCCCCTCCAGGATCTCGTTCAGGATCTCCCGGTTCAGTCCGCCGCCGCGCCAGTGGAACACAAACTGCTTCTGCTTTTTCCGCAGCGCCTGGCGCACGCGGTTTGCCACATCCTCCGTTTTCGTCAGAGAAATAGAGCGGTAATAATACCCCTTGTCCTCCGTACATTCCGGCACCGGCAGCACCAGTGCCTCATGATCCAGAAAGATATGCCTATCATCCAGGTTGAAGTAATCGTACCGATGGGTGCCCCGCTGCAGGGAGTTGTCAAAAGTGGCGTCCATATGGTATCGCTTTCCGTCTATTGTAAGTACATTCCAGGTATGGCGGTAGCGCACGCCCTTTTCCGGGTTCGCCTCGCTGAGGGCAATGATGCATTCCACCCCCATCGCGTCGCACAGCACCTTCACCGTTTTGGCGATGCCCTCGCACACGCCCACTCCTTGGGTCAGGGGGCCGATGATCTCGTGGGAATAGGATTTCTTCAGCTTGTCATAGCGGACGCTGTCCAGTATAAAATCGTGGATGGCCATTTCCTTTTCCATCTGACTTTTCCCCTGTAAGGGCCGGGTAAGCCGCTCTATACGGGCGGCTATGGCCTGCTGATGGGTGCGGATCTTCCCCTTGTCGAACAGATATTCCGGCAGCAGCTCCACGTGCTCCGCTCCAGGATAAAACCGATAGCTGTACCCCGTCACATAAAACAGCAGCGGCGTATCCAGCTTCAGCCGCAGGTAGACCTCCGCCAGCCGTGCCGGCTCCAGCCGCGCCACCCGGATGGCGGGTGCGAGGCTCTCAAATCTCGCCCGCATCTGCTCGTAGGCGGACTTTTCCTCCCGGTTCAGCCCTTTGTAGTAAAATCCGTCCATATGTCGTTCCTTTCCCAGTTCTGCTCCTATTGTAGCAAAAACCGTCCCTCTGTCAAGCCCCCCGTCATGCGCTCCGCTTCCATAAAAAGCGTCCCTCCCCGGAGACAGGAAGGGATGCTTTCCTTATATGGCTAAATTCGTGCCGTATGTGCCGAACAGCTTCTTCAGCCGCTTTTTCTGCACAGCTGTCATGCGGCTGCCATACTGCCGTGCCAGGGCCGCAGCCTCCTGCGTCTTTCCGCCCTTGAGATAGTTCCCCATAGCCCGCTGCAGGCTCTCCATGGCCGTGGAGCTGAGGGTCGCTTTCTTTTCCGTCTTTGCCGCAGCGCCGGAATTGGCCCGGACATCGCCGGAGGCCTTCTGCTCCGCATTCGCCTTGCTGGTGTAGTGCTGCAGCATCAGCTTGTAGTTGGCATACTCCTGCTCCCGCAGGGCATCCGCCTCCTTGCCGGCCCGGTCATAGCTCTCCTGCCAGTCCGCCTGCTCCTGCTGGTAGCGCTTGTAAGCCGCCTGCTCCTGCTCGTTCACCTGCTCGTACCGCTGCGTCAGCCAATTGCGCTGGTCCTGATCCCGCTGCCGGGCGCTGCTTTCCAGCTCCGGCATCAGCTCCGCCAGCTCCTGCATATAGCGGTCATAGGCCTGCTGGGACGCCGTCTGGGCGTAGCTGGAGGCATAACCGCCTGTCAGTCCGGCAGCAGCACCCATGGTGTCCTCCATGGCGTCCCGTCCCTTCCGGGCATACTGATACGCGTAGTTCCTGTACTGTGCGTCCGTCTGCGGGTCATAGGCAAACGGCTTGCGCTGGGCGATCTGCTCATAGAGCTGCGACAGTTCATCCTCAAAAGAGGACTTATATTCCCCCGGCTGCAGCGCCTCCATACTCCTGCGCATCTCCTGCGCCGCTTTCGCCTCATCCGACGGCACATATCCCTGCTCCAGCTTGTGCAGTTTGTTGTATGTCTCGTCCGACACGCCCTTCATCACGTCCTTGCCCGTGGTAGGCTTTGTAGGCGCAGCGGCCTGCTGCTGTGCTCTATTCAGGCTCCCCCAGGTCTCGTCGCCCACCACGCCGTCCACCAGCAGCTTGTTCTTTTTTTGGTAATCCACCACAGCCTTGTATGTGTTGCTGCCGAACACGCCGTCCTCGTCCAGATGATACCCGTTCTGATTCAGCTTCTGCTGCAGGTCCAGGACAGCGCTGCCCGTGTTGCCCCGCCAAAGCTTTCTTGCCATAATTTCGTCTCCTCCTTACTTCCATGTGCCGGTGATCCTGTGCCAGAACGTACCGGCCCCGCCGTTTTGATTGCTGAAGTAGATCGCCTTGAAGTTCGCCGTGTCCGCGCTGCCGGAGGCAAAGGACACGCCCGTGCCCCACACGCAGTTGCACTGCACGTCCTGTATGGTCTTGAGCAGCCCGGACGGCAGCGCCACCGTGTACGCCCTGTAGTACCAGCCGCCCGCCTGCCCGGTGGTGCCCATGTTGCTGGAGGTCGTCTGCCGCCACAGCTCCAGTTTCCCGCTGTTCCACTTCTCGTAGTGCCAGGAGCTGCTTGTCCCCCGCTCCACCACATAGTCCTTCTGCGCCGGGATGCCCATATCCGCAAACAGCTCCGCCAGCGTCCGTTTATACAGCCAGCCGCTGGCGTCAAATACGCAGACATGGGGCGGCGCTTTCCCCAGGTCCGTGGCCGCCGTAGCCTGCAGCCATGTGCCGGTGAGATATTTGCCGTTGAGGTTCCCGGGCAGGGTCACGTTGCCGTCGGTGCCGATCTTCAGGGAATTGTCCCAGGTCAGGCCGAGGCCTAACTTATTGCTGGCCTGCAGCGCCTGCAAATGCCATTGATTGGTGCCGTCATTCAGTCCGTACCAGGGGTTGCTGGCGACCTTCTGGTTCATATGGCCGCCCAGCACGGAATCCCCCGATATATCCAGTCCCCCGGCGCTGACTTTTTTTGCGCCCTTGAATTCCCAGTCCGCCGCCAGCTCCAGGGCCTTCGCCGTCTCCGATATTTTGCCGAAGGCGGCGCCGTCCCCGCCCTCCTTCAGGTGGAAGGCCACCTTCTCCGTGGGGATGGTTTCCTCGTAGGTGGCCGTGTTCCCCAGGCTGTCGGTGGCGATGATCTTCGCCGTGTAGCTTTTCTCCGTGCTGAGCTCCGTGCTGCCGCTGATGATCCCCGCCGTTCCGGCCTGCATGGCCACGCCGGTGCCGTAGCTGCCGCCCACCGCCTTCCAGTAGCCCTTGATGGTCACCGCGTTCTTTCCGCCCAGAGCCGAATACTTCGCCGTGGCGACGCCCGCAATGTGCGTGCCGCTGTCCGCCGCCTTGCCCTCGGCGTCCGCCCGGTATAGGTCCGCCCCGGTCAGCACCGGTTTGGCGTAGGCCAGCAGCGTGATGGTGAAGTCCTCATAGGCCGACAGCCCCCGGCTGTCCGTCACCGTGCAGCGCACCTTGGCGGAGGTGGCCGTGATGGTCCCCGTCCGGTACGGGCTGGCCGCTATGGTCTTTCCCAGATACGTGATGGAGTACCCCTTCACCGTGGCCCCCTGCTTGCAGGTGATCTTGCCGCTGCTGAAGGTGGCCTTGGCCTTGGAGTAGCCCTGCACCCACGCCGCAATGGCGCTGGCCTTGGTGTCGCTGTTGTCGTAGGTCACCGTGGCCCAGCCCGCACTCAGGTCGGGCTTCATGCTCCCCGGCACCGTTGCCGTGAAATTCACCGACTTCGTGCCGATGAGCGTGCTGCCCTTGTAGGTCTTGCAGGTCAGGGTCCCGGTGCCGCTGAGTTTGCTTGTGATCCGTGCCGCCAGGCTCTCCGGCACGGTCCAGGTGCAGCTGCTCCCCACGCCGGTGGCGATGGTCCCGGTTGCGCTTCCAAAGGTGTAGCTCAGCGTGTGTGTAAAAGACGCAGACGCCCTGGGCAGGCTGATGGTCGCCTTGCCTCCGATGGTCACCGGCCCGATAGCGGGCGTGGTAGCCCGTGGGATGGTGGGCAGGGCAAAGCTCTTGGCCGCGGCGGTATAGTCGCCGTTGCCGTACAGCCACCCGGAAAAGGCCGCCACGGTAAAGCTCTTGGTGCCGTCGGCGTCATGGGCCAGCGCCAGCGTCCCGGAGGCAAAGGTGTGGTCCTTGTAGTCCGTAATATCGGAGTAGGTGCCGCCGGCGTACACCTCCACGCCGGCGATGCTCACCGCCGACATCTTGATGGCGTTGGTGTAGTATTGCTCTCCCGGGGTCAGGCCGCAGGACCAGGCAATGGTGGTCTTGTTGTCGGCGATGCTCTGGCTGCCGGAAATTTCCCACTTCACCCAAAAGCATGAGCCGTATTTTGTGTTTGTGCTGATAACGCCGCTGGTGGCCATTTTCTCACCCTCCGATCCATTTGAATTTCACCCCGCCGGTGAAGCTCACATCCCATTTCCCCGCGCCGGTGATGCGGTCCGCGGCGATCTGTGCCACCGTGAGCTTGCCGTTGGAGAAATACGCCGCCTCCTGCCCGCCGATGTAAAACGACAGCTTCTCCGTGGTCCACACGGACATATTGCTGCTCTTATCGATAACGTCGAACACGCCCTGCTCCGTCTCCACCCCGGTTTGGGTGGTGCGGATGTCCTGGCCGATAGCGATGCCGATAATGGGCACCGTGCCGTCATAGCCCACAATGCCCTGGCGGATGTACCCCTCCACGTCGGTCTTGTAGGAGGCAAAGTCCACCTCCACCCGGTCCACATTTGCCCGGATGTCCGAGGCAAACTTGAAATACTGGCTCAGCTGGCTGGGATCCGCCTCGATCCGCTGGCTGATCTCCTCCAAATAGGTGCCAAAGTCCGATTGTGCCACATAGCTTCCCTTCAGCTCCGTCGCCAGCCGGTCCATCTCCTGGCGCACCACGTCCGCCGACTTGATGATAAGGCTCTTGAGCGTTGCCGCCTGGCGCGCCCGTTCCTCCCGGGCCTCCCGGCTGCTGTCCTTCGCTCTCTGCGCCTGCACCGCTTGAGCCCCGGCGGTACCCTCCACCTGCTCCATAGCCCGGTTCAGCGCCTGCGCCAGCCGAAATAAGTAGGTGTACTGCTGATGCACCTGCTGCGCCAGCGTTCCCGCAGGGGCGGCGGGCATCTCCATCACACTCACAGCCGGTCACTTCCTCTCTCGTACAGGGCTGTGGCGGCAAAAATGGCGCATTGGCCGCTGCCGGTCAGCTTCAGCCGCATAGCCCGGCACTGCCTGGGCCGTATGGCCACCATCTGCTCCCGTATGCCGCCGCTGCCGGTGATCTGCCCCTGCCTTTGCCAGGTGGCTCCCCGATCATAGCTGACCCACGCCGCCACCGTCGCCCCCTGCTCAGGCCGCAGCGCCAGCAGCAGCCGTGTCAGCCGCTTGCGCTCCGGGGTCTGCAGACCCAGCTCTCCCGTCTCCGCCAGCCAGGTAAAGTCCGTTTCCTTTTCGCCGCTCTCGCCGTGCATGCTCAGCAGTTTTCCGTCCGCGCTCAGGCAGAAAAGCTCCCCGCCCTTGCAGGCAAAGCCCACCGCCCGCAGCTCATCCTCCCGGTGCCACAGCTTTCTCCCGCTGTCGTACACCAGCAGCGCGGCCGCGCCGTCCTCATCCAGCGCCGAGAGATAGTACTTCTCCCGCCACGCGCCGCCAACGCCCGCGCCGTATCGCTTCTCGCCCAGGGCCTGGGATACCGTCACCGGCAGGCTCCCGTCAAAAGCCTGCACGCCTTCGCCGGACAGGTAGTACAGCACGCCGCCCACCACCTGCAGACTTTTGGCGCTGCCCTTCTGCACGCCGCTGCACTCCGTGGTCACGATCTGATGGGCCCCCTGGCTTCCGGCGTACACCCGCTCCATGCAGCGTTCCTTGAAGAAGATAGGGTTCCCCAGATAGCTCACCGCCCCGGTAAATGCCCCATCAGAGCCTCTGGCCGCGGCGTAGCTGTCTGTGGACAGCCCTTCAAAGCATCTCCAGTTCTTAAAGTCCCCCAGCTTGCTGGCGTAGATCTCATTGACGGCCTTGCCGTCTGTCATGCCGTATCGGCACCCCCACAGCCGGTTGCCGCTCTGCACCACAAAGTCCATGTCCGGCACGGTGCGGCTGATGGTCACCGCCGTCTTTTGGGAGGTATTCCCCTCCACGATCCCGGGAAAGACCACCCAGTTCTCCCCCGTCGCCTGCAGGACCTTCTCCCCGTTGAGCCGTGCCGCGGCGCAGCCGGAAACCGTCACACCGTCCCCGGCGGCAAAGCCCTTTCCCAGCAGGGTCGCCTGCAGCTTCACGCACACATTCTGCAGCGTCGTCCAGCAATCCTGGCCGTACTGCCGCAGCACCGGCTCCGGGCCGGATACATCCATCCACAGTGCCCCCTCCTCCGGGTCCTCCGGCGCTCCGGCGCTCTGCACCACGCCGCTGTAGGCCGTGCCCTCCGCGTCGCACAGGCTGATGGCCACCCCCGCCGAGGCAGTCCTTTCGCATTCCAGGCTGCCATAGTCCGTCAGATCCTTGGTGTTGAGATATACCTTGTCGGGAAAAACGATCAGATACGCCCCCATGCTGATCAGGTCCTTTTCTCCCTCCGTCAGCACCGGGCCCGCCGCCTCACCGTTTACGCGCAGGCGCGTGCCGTCCACCCAGATCAGGGCGTCTTTTGCCGTCAGGCCGCCGGGCTTGGTCACTGTAGCAGTCAGTCCCCTTGCCTGCCGCGTCCGCAGAGCGGGGTATCCCTCCCCGCACAGGTTCCGCATCTCCCGGAATCCCCCGATCTTAGCCGTTTCCCTGCGGTCAAGGCCCGGGAAATCCGTCATCGTCACCCTTTCCAGCCCCGTCTTTTTCAGCATTGGAAAGAACATCCCCTCCGCCCCCTTTCAGCAAAGGCGCAGGCATTTCGCCGCCTGCGTTCCGCCCGTTTTGCGCAGCGTCTCCGCCTGCAGGGCCTCCACGCCCCGGTTCCACAGGGTCATGGCGTTGTTCCATCGCGCCATGTCGCCGTCGGCGTAGTGGATCTGCGCCTGCACATACAGGCCGTACAGCCCGTCATAGGGCGTCCCGGCCGTCAGTACGGTGCTCTCCTCCAGCTTTTCCGGCACGGATGTCTCCCGGTCCACCGGCCGCAGCACCTCCCGGATGAGGGTGCCCTCCGCCTGCAGCAGCCACCGGAGCTTCTCCTCCCGGGTATATGCATTGGGCAGGAGGCTGTCCACCTGGGTCAGCACCTGTCCCGCCGTCATTTTGCCCATAGTGTCCTCCTTCTCAGTTGGCCATGGTGTCCACATAGCGCCGTGCGGCGTCAGCCATCATGCGGCTGTTCTCCAGCACCTCCGCCACGCACGCAGGCACCTCCACCTCCACGCCCTTCATGATCTTGTAGCTTCGCCCGTTCACGGACACGATCACAAAATTTTCCTCATTTTTTCTGCCCCTGGGCAGATAAACCTTGCACATTTCCTCGTTCATGAAAAAATCTCCCTTCTTATATGACCCGCCGCCGGTCTTATCCCGGTCTCCTTGCGATCCGTAGGGGCGGGGTTCTACCCCGCCCGACCCTCAAGCCGGCAAAACTTTCCCCCGCCCCCACCGGCCGCTCAGTTGGCCTTGTCCTCCTTGGAGTAGGAGGAGCCGCACTCCACCCGCACCATGTACTCGTCGTACAGGATAGCAGCCGCATGGATGCCCTTCCAGCCCACGCTGGAGCGCTGGTCCAGGGGATCGGCGGTACCGGAGGAGCCCCGGGGCTTCACAATGACCTCGGTGCCCTCGCTGAGATCCACTACGCCATAAGCGCCCTTGCCCACGAACAGGCAGCCGTACACAGCGCAGCCCTCGGCGCCGCCCTCGCCGGGATAAATAACGGCGTCGTCCTCGGCGGTAATGGCCTCCGCCAGGGTCATAGAGCTGGTGGTGTTGCTGAGCACCTTGTGGCGCTTGCCGCCGATGATCACATAGCGGCCGGCCAGGCTGCCGGCTGCCACAGTGCCGCCGTCAAAGGCCACGGTGGCGTTGTTCGCCACCGCGCCCTTCACCGCCAAATTGCGGGCGTTGGATGCCAGGTCGGCGCCGCAGAAGATCTTGGCCTCGGTGGTCTCCACGAAGCGCACACCGTGCAGCTCGCCAATTTCGCCGGAGAACAGCTCCGTGGCAGCGGCATACTGGTGGGCGGCGATCCACGCCTCGTCCTGGCGCAGGTCAAAGGCCACGGAGGGGTGGATGATGCACACATACTTGCCGTCAAAGGTCGGCGCGTTCATCTTCTTCAGCTGAGTGGCAGCCTTGGCCACCAGCTCGCTGGTCATCTTGCAGGCGGGAGTCAGGGCCGCGCGGCTGGTCACGGCGGTCTGCTTGCCGTCCGCGCCCAGCACAGGCGCATAGATCACCTGGTTGCCCTGCTGGATCTCATTGCGGGTCACGGTGTCCAGGGTCAGGCCCATGTTGTTGCCGTGGCGGTCAGTGATTTCCAGCACCACGTCGTCAATGGCAGTCAGATCCAGCATGTCAGACACGGTGGTGTAGTCGCCGTACTGGGCCAGCTCCTTGGTAATATAGCTGACAGAGATACCGCTGCCATCGGGGGTCACACCCTCGGTCAGGGGCGTCAGCGCCTTGTCAAAGGCGCCGAACTTACGCCACTCCACGGTCTTGCCGCCGCCCACAGGCAGGGGCTTGGTGGCGGCAAACTGGTTGTGTACCAGCTGGGGCTTGGCATTTTCCAGCAGCTCCATGCCGTAATAGGTCTTCATCTCGGCGGACAGCCCGCCGGTAGTCTGGGTGTTTGCGTCAGCAAACATCTGATAGTTCAGTTCCATAATCATCTTTCCTTTCTCCAATAAAAAATTTTCACTTTTTCCCGCACTCCGGAGATTCCGTTCCTCGCAAAACCCGTCATTGCAAGAGCGCCCCGCTTGTACGCCCCCTTGCAAAAATGCTGTCATTGCGAACCAGTGACCGATGTCACTGGTGTGGCAATCCGTTCTCCAAAATCTCCCGCGCTCTCCGTCAGAATCGAATCTTCTCCCCGTCCAGTACCCGCCGGCGGATGTCCGCCAGATCCTCGCTGGTCAGCCCCCGGGGATCGCTGGCCGTCACGGCAATGCTCCTGCCGCCGTTTTCCGCCACCCGGCTCATGCCGCTGGCCAGGCTCCCGGCCACCTGCCTGCGGGTGCGCCCCGCGGCATAGCGCATGGCCTTTTCCATCAGCTCCCGGCCATGCACCGTCTCATAGGCCGTCCGGGGCTCCACCCCGGCCAGGATCAGCCGCCCAAAGCCCTCGCTGCGCATCTCCTTCTGCCAGTCAAAGTCCGGATACAGCCGCTTCAGCTCTCCCTCCTGCCTGCGCAGCCGGTCAATGCGCTCCGCCGCCTCCGCTTTCCGTGCCTGCTCCAGCTTCTCTTTCTGTTCCTTCAGCCGCTGATTTTCCTGCCGCATACCCCGCAGCCGTCCATCCAGGATCTTGCGCACCCTGGCGTCAAACTCCTCCTTGTACCTGCCCCGGATCAAAGATTCGAAATCCTCCTGCTCCCCGGCGTCGGGAGCCGTATCGCCCGATGCTTCACAAAGCTGTGCCTGATTTTCTTCCATTTCCATGGTCTCATCCTTTCCCGTGGTAGGCCACGACCCGTATCATCGCTCCCTCGCCGGGAGAAATGGCCATCTGAACCTGTCAAAAATTTCTTTGGAATTTTCCGACAAAAGAATTGCAGTCTGCTGCGCACATAATTTGTCCGTCTGTGCCGGGCAAGTTCCACACTGACCGCCTATTTTTCATTTACCTCCACGCACCGGGGAAACCGTCTCTCCAACTGCCGCAGTCCGCATTTCACCAGTTCCGCCTCCCTATCTGCGCCCCGCATGGCAATGCGCACATATCCTGGCCGCATAATGAGCTCCTTTACCAGGTTTTTCTCCTGCAGCCGCTCCGCCAGGGCCAGCACCAGGGTCGATACCGCCGCGCACACAATATCCTTCCCCGCCGGGGCATAGTCCGCGTGCCCCTCCAGGGTCAGCCGCCCCGGTTCCGCCGTCACTCGGATCATCTGGGCCGCACCGCCTCCCGGGTGCCGCGCCTGGTGCGCTCCACGGAGCTGAGCTTTCCGGCCTGCCAGGCGCTGCCCTTGGCGTCCCTCTGTGCCGCGGCGTACTCCTGGGCCAGCTGCTGGGCCAGGTGAGTCCCTTTCACCTGGTCCACCACAGCCGCCGCCTGCATCAGCCGCTGGCGCAGCTGCTGGATCTCCCTCTGCTGGGTCTGTCCGTTTTGGATCATAGCCATCACCATGTCCTTGTTTTTAAAGTCCATCAGCTCCAGGCACCGCAGGGCCTGCGGTGCCATGTCCTCCCGGAAGAACCCCATTTGGAACAGCTGCAGGGCAAACTGGTTGTACTCCATAGTTTTGTAAGGGTTTTCCTGCTGGGCAGAGATCTCCAGGTCAAACACCGGCACCCGGTAGGAAGTCTCCACGCCGTCGCTCATAGCCACCGGCTGCAGCCCCGCGTTGTCATAGCTGGCAAATTCGCCCCCCAGCAGCCTGAACTGCCTGGGCAGCCCATAAAACTGCCTGATCAGCTCAATGCACAGCGTCACCACATCGGAAAATGCCTCGTACCCGTCATCGATCATGTTCCGGGACAGCTTCCCGCCGGCCTCCTGCAATGCCGCAATGGCCGTTGCCGCCGTCACGCCGGAGGCGGTGCCGCCGTTGGCCACATCCCGGTTCCCCGCCGTCTCCTTCATCTCGGCGATCTTGCTCTGCAGGATGGCCACATACACGCTGTCCAGCCCTGCCGTGTGGATGGGCGCGATGGAGTCGCTGCCCAGGTTCCCGTTGGTGTGAACAAAGGGCTTGGTCCAGTCGGCGTACTCGTTTTCATTCACCGCGCCGTCCGCCCGGATGAAAAATCTCGGCGTCGCCGCCGCCAGGGTGTTCTTTAGGATGGCCTGGCTCATGAGGTCGATCTGCTTTTGGGGCGACTTGCACAGGTCAATGTACCCATACCCGCAGGGCGTCCCCTCCTCGGGGAACAGCACGTCGAACACAAACGGGTACTTCCCGTGGTCGTACCAGCCCCGCCTGCACATAGGCAGGCCCACCGGCACCTCCTCCAGGACGGGCTCGCCGTTCTCGTCCACGCCGGTCACCCGCTGCTCCGTGGGCGTCTGCCAGTCGTTTTCCGTGGCGTAGAGCACCGTCTCCCCCACGAATTTGCAGTACTGCAGCACCTTCCGTCCCCCGTCCATGGTGTGGTAGTACCAGTCCACCACCAGGGACTTGTCGGAGGTATCCACCGTGTCGTCATAGAGGAACCGGCTCACTGTGAAGCTGCCGCCTCCCAGCTTTCCCTCCAGCTGCGGATAACTGCGCAGGAGCTGGGCATTGCTGACAAGCTCCGTGGAAAAGAAATTTTCCGAATCCTGGATGTCCCGGACTCCCGGCTCCCAGAACAGGTTCAGCAGGTCCATTCTGCGGATGGAAATGTCCCCCAGCCCGCCCAGTTTTCCCGCGTCCCAGAAAACGCCGTAGGCGGCGCACCCGCTTTTCAGCTTGTACCACCAGGCGTCCGAATAGGTCCGCTTGAACTGATTCTGCTTCAGTACTACCGGCAAAATTTTCGTCAGCTTGGATGCCTCCGCCCGGTCCCCCTCCTCCCGGGGCAGCACCGTGGGCTCCGGATAGCAGTCCATGGCGTCCGCGTGCTTGGACAGGATGCAGTTCACCAGCCACGCGCTGGCCGGCTGCGGGTCGCCAGGATTGCCTCCCTGCCCGTTTTTCTCCATCTGCTGCCAGTGCCGCATTTTCCAGAACTGCTCGTTGTCGATGATGCGGCTCTCCAGGTGCGCCTTTCCCTGCTTGTATTTCTTCAGGATCTGTGCCGCCCGGCGCACCTCCTCCGCACCGATCTTCGGTTTCTGCAAAGTCATCGGCTCCATGCCATACCCCTCCTTTTCGTTCTCACCTGTGCCCGTCCGTCCTCGTTTCGTTGCCCTCCCTGTTGCCCTTTCCCGTGCAACAATGCAAATAATATGGAAAATTTTCTGCACCCCGCCCGTCCACCGCGGCACCCCCCACTATGCGTAGGGCGGGCTGCCCTCAGCCCGCCGCCAACAACCACCGCCCCCCTTGTCGCCTGTCATTGCGAAGCCAGTGACCGATGTCACTGGCTGTGGCAATCCGTAATATCTCAGCACCGAACCTCAAGTAATGTATCCGTAGGGGCCGATGCCTATCGGCCCGCCCCACCGCACTCCATGTCCTGCGTAGGGGCGGGGTTCTACCCCGCCCGCTCGATAACCGCTGCATCTCATGCAAAAACCGTCATTGCGGGACCTGCGGCCGATGTCACAGGTCTCGCAATTCACCTTCCCCTATTCATCTCCCTTTCCTCATGTTCAGCGGATCATCCCCCAGCGCCAGTTCCTCTCCCCGGCGCACCGGCCGAATGGGCCGCGCCATGCAGAAATATCGGCTCTCGTCCGCCGCATGGTCCTCCTGCCGGGTGTCCAGGTCCTCCGGTTCCGTGTCCGAAAACCGCAGCTCCGGGATCGTCCGGATAAACGCCCTGCACCCCTTGAATATATACATCTGCGGATACCCCTCCTCATCGAAGGCCATTCGATAGTGCATCTGCATCCACCCCGGGATCCGCCGGTTGTCTCCCTTTGTAAAGTAGATCCGGTGCCGCAGAGCCGTCTCATAGATGCTCTCTCCCCGGCTGGTGTCCCAGATGGCCGGGTCGGCCACTCCGTCAATGCTCCGTCCCTTCAGCCACGGGTGGGTCTGCTCGATCTCCCGGATTTTGGCAAATTGCTTCTCCGGGGTCCACCGCACCCCCTCGTCGGGATTCTCCGTGCAGCCGTACAGCTCTAATATTCGGTAAATGCACCCGTCAAAGTCCACCGCCCACCAGCCGCAGGAGAAGGGCTTGGCGTAGCCAAAGTCATAGCTGCGGTAAATTTTCCACTCCCTGGGGATGTCAAACGGTTCAATGACATGTGTAAACCGTCTGTCCCGGTAGTGCTCCGGGTCGTCGGTAAACTCCTGGAAAAACTGTCCCTGAAAGATGTCCCACTTCCCCTCCAGCCAGGCCGCCCGGAGCTTGTCCGGCAGTGCCTGCAGCTGCTGCAGGTACTCCGGCTGTTTTTTCAGCAGCGCCCGGTTGTCCGTCACTCGGGCGGGGATAAACTCATAGTCCTCCGGATTTTCCCCCGGCAGATAGCGTTTGTCGATGAACAGCCGCTTGATGTACCCGTGTCCCGGTCCCCCGGGGTTGCAGGTGTAGTAGATGCGCTTGGGAAAGTCGTTCACCCCTCGCACGCACGCCGCAAACTGCCGCATCCACTCCTCCCGCAGCTGGGTAGCCTCGTCCAGAAAGATCACGTCGTACTCCGCCCCCTGGTACCGGTCCAGGTCCCCGTCGCAGGCGCAGTAGCCGAAATCCAGCACGCTGCCGTTGGCAAATACAAACTGCCTGGCCGTGGCCTTGTAGTCGGCGATCCCCGCCAGCTCCCGCCGCAGGAACCGAATGTGGTTGTTCTCCAGCTCCTGGTAGGTCCGCCGCACCAGCAGCATCCGGATTCCCGGATAGCGCAGGGCCATGAGCTTCGCCTTGGTGCGCACGGCCCAGCTTTTCCCGCCGCCCCGCGCGCCGCCGAAGGCGATGTATTTTTTTCGGCACTGCAAAAACAGCTTCTGCTTTTCATTGGGCGGCGATAAGTGCAAAGTCTCTACTCGCTCCACTGCTCCATGTCCTCCTCCCACTGCACCCGCACGGTGCTCTCTCCGTTTTCCTCGGCGGCGCTTTTCATCAGCTGGTTCAGCTCCTTCAGCAGGGCCGTCAGCTCCCGGATGGTCTTCACATCCGCCTCCCCCTCCTCCAGCCGTCCGATCTCCCGCATGGCCGCCCGGGAAAGCTTCCCCGTCATCTCCTGCAGATCCGTGGCCTCCTGCTTTTTTCTGTTCCAGCCCTCGGCTCTGCCGTGGCTCGCCATAGCTCCCCGGCTCACGCCGAATCGGTCCGCCAGGGTCTGATAGCTGCCCTCTCCGTTTTCATAAGCCCGGCGCACCTCCTGCCAGAAGTTCTCGCCTCTTCCCTTCATAGCTCCTCCCCGGCGATCAGCCGAAAGGGCGCAAACCAGTGTCCCGCAAACTCCTCCAGGCACTCCCTGCACACGCACTCGCCGTTGATCTGATAGTATTCCGCGCCCTCATAGATCTCTCCGTCGCAGCGGTCGCAGCGCACCCATTCCTTTTCCTCCATAGATAAATCCCCCTTTTATTTTTCTACCTCCCTCCGTTTTCCCGGCATATCTTGCCTTTTTGTTGCCCTTTTCTCCGCAACCGATCCATTTCCCCGTACGCAAAAATCCCCCTCCGCCTAAGCGGAAGGGGATTTTCTGCATTTTTCTTTTTTACCAGTTGTAATTGTCTGCCCGGGTGATCCCGCCCAGCATCGCGCTGGCCAGGGGAATGTCGTTGAATATGATCACGATCTCGCTCCGATTCTCCCCGGTGAGCTTGGCCAGCTCGTCGGTCAGCTCGCCCATGATGGCCTTCTTGGCCTCGTTGGTGCGATCCGGTATCATGGTCCAATCTATGAGCGCCGTGAGAGCCGTCTTTCGCACGTTTTCCGGCTCCATTTCATGGAAATACACATAGATGTTCTTTGGCAGCGTGTTGGTGTGGCTGCAGATGCTGTTGGCGGCAAGCTCCATAAAGTCCCGCTTTTTCTAGGTGTCCTGCTTTCCTGTTACGCTCACATGAATGATAGGCATATTCTGATCCTCCTTATATCTATTGGCATCCCGCTCCTGCGGGCATGTCGTCCCAAAAAAGAAAGCGGCCTCGCCGAATCCGGCGAAGCCGCTTTTGCGTTTTCCGTGCCGCCTGTGCTTCAGGCCGCTCCGTATGCAAAACCGCTTGTCGTTTTTCGGCTGTATTCCGTTTTATTTTCGATCCGAATAATCAGGCCCAGCGCAAAAATGGACGCAGCAATAGCGGCGTCCATAATCAGAATAGCGGTTATTTTTTTGCAGGAAGACACGGCGCAGGCGTCCTGTGCTGCTGCGGTCCCGTTTCGCCCGGCGGCATCAAATGCTCTCATGGCCATGTCTCCTTTCTTGTGGTGATTGGGACTATAGCACTCCTTCCCCCGCCTGTCAACACTCTTTTCCTCACTTTGTTTTTTCCTCAATTTTTTCTCCCCCTCCCCCTCTTTTTCTGTGCATATTGCGCATCATTTTGTTTTTTTTCCGCTTCGCCCGCGAAAAATAGCGCACATGCGAAATTCGCTTCGCATATGCGCCATTTGTGTTATCCGCCCATTTTCTCCTTCGCGGCGTTTACAGTTTTTTCTCCAGCATCACCAGATCCACCCCCGCCAGGCCGTTGAACACGCAGGGCACGATCCCCGCCTCCCGGAATCCCAGGTGCTTATACAGCCGCCGGGCGCCTATGTTCCTGGCGTTGGTGTCCATGCGCAGGCAGGTGCAGCCGCACCGGGCCGCGTACTCCTCGTAAAACGCCACGAACTCCTGCCTGAATCCCTTTCCCTTTTCGGCCGGGTCAATGACCAGCGTATGCAGCACCATCACCTGCTCGTCCGATGCCGGGTACAGCCAGCTGACCTCCGCATACACGTCCACCTGCGCCCGGTTGATGATGCCGGTGCCCACAATGCGTCCTTGCGCCTCCTCCACGAACAGGTCGTCCCGCTCCAGGGCGTCCTCCGCCGTCCGCCGGGTGGGGTAGATCCCCCGCTCCCATCCGACGCAGGCCCGTCCCGCTTCTTCCTCTGTGTGGATGCCGTCGTATATCTTCTCCACGGCCGCCAGGTCCTTCTCCTTCGCCTTTCGGATAGTCACTTCCATTGTCTTCTCCCTCCCCGGTCCTGTTTCCTGTCGTAAAAGGGAGGTGCAGCTCCGGCCGCACCTCCCTTTTCTTTATTTCACAGCCGGATCACATAGTCGTAGATCTCAAAGCCGCCCACCACCAGATTCAGCAGGCCAAAGGCCAGCACCAGGATGGCAGCCAACCGCCGGGAGGTATTCTTCTTTTTCCCTGTACCCTTCAGCAGATCCGATCCCTCCGCGCACATAGCCACGCACAGGGTCAGCGCCGTCAGCCCCGGCACATAGAATACGCCCGTTTTGTGCAGGATCCCCGTGACCACGGCAATAACCAGGAACACCGCGGCGATTTTTTGCAGTTTACTCATACAAAATTCTCCTCTCGGCCTGGGGCCGTCATTTCCTCCAGTGTAGCGGAAATGTTCATAAAGTGCAAGTCTTTTCTTGCAGGAGCCTGGCCTTCAGCACCGCCGTCACGGTCTTTCCGTCCCGTATCTCCCCGGTCATGCACTTTTCCACCACTTCCGCAAAGGGGAAAAACTGCACCTCCAAAAACTCGTCCTCATCCAGATGCTGCCGGGAGAAGGTCAGCCCCTCCGCCATGTACAGATACAGCACCTCGGCGTAGCAGCCGGGAGAGGCGATGATGCTCCCCAGCTCCGTCCATTGGGCCGCCGCGGCGCCCACCTCCTCATTCAGTTCTCTCTGCGCCGTTACGAAGGGCTCCTCCCCCTTCTCCCGCTTTCCCGCCGGGATCTCCCACAGGTGCTCACCCACAGCATAGCGGAACTGCCGCACCAGGGTCACCCGGCCCTGGTCGTCAAATGCCAATATCCCCACGCCGCCGGGGTGGTCCACTACCTCCCGCCGTCCATGCCCGCCGTTTGGCAGCAGCACCTCGTCATTGCGCACCCGGATGATGCGCCCGTTATAAACTTCATGGCTCTGCAGCATTTTTTCCGTCAGATCCTGCATGATTCATCCCTCCATTTTTTCGCAGTATAGCATATTTTCTTCCCATTATCAATTTTTATGGACATTTTCCCCGGGTATGTTATAATGAGGGCAAGATCACCGGGGGCACCGCTCCTCCGCTTTTCCCGTTTACTTTTTTCTCATCATTTCAATAGGGGGTACTGTCATGAAATATCTGTTCAAAAACGGCACCGTGGTCTCCGGCCGGGGCACCCGCCGGGCCGATGTGCTGGTAGAAAATGAGAAGATCCTCCAGGTGGGCCGCAATCTCTCCGACCCCCTGGCCCGGACCATTGATGTCACCGGCAAGCTGCTCATGCCCGGTTTTATCGATGCCCACACCCACTTTGACCTGGACGTATGCAACACCACCACCATTGATGATTTTGACTCCGGCACCAAGTCCGCCATCCGGGGCGGCACCACCACCATTGTGGACTTTGCCTGCCCCAACAAGGGCGAATCTCTCCACTACGGCCTGGACCTGTGGCACAAGAAGGCCGACGGCAAGTGCTGGTGCGACTATGGCTTCCACATGACCATTGACGACTGGAACAAGGAGATCGAAAAGGAGATCGACGACATGTACGCCGCCGGTATCTCCTCTTTCAAGATGTACATGACCTACCCGGCCATGATGATCGGGGACGAGGCCATGTACAAGGCCCTGAAAAAGCTGAAGGAAAAGGGCGGCATCTGCGGCGTCCACTGCGAAAACAGCGGCGTCATCAACGCCCTCATCGAGGAGAAGAAGGCCGCCGGAGAAATGGGCGTTTCCTCCCACCCCGAGACCCGGCCCGACTTTTTGGAGGCCGAAGCCGTGAGCCGCCTGCTGCGCATCGCTCAGGCGGTGGACATCCCCGTGGTCATCGTCCACCTGACCAATGCCGCCACATTGGCGGAGGTCACCGCTGCCCGCCGCCGTGGGCAGAAGGTGTACGTGGAGACCTGCCCCCAGTACCTGGTGCTGGACGACAGCGTGTATTATAACGAGGACTATTCCCAGGCTGCCCGCTATGTCTGCGCGCCCCCCATCCGCAAGGCGGAGGACTGCCGGGCCCTGTGGGCCGGCCTGCGCAAGGGCGACATCCAGACCATCTCCACCGACCACTGCGCCTTTACCCTGGCGCAGAAGGACGCCGGCCGGGGCGACTTTACCAAGATCCCCGGGGGCCTGCCCGGGGTGGAGGCCCGGGGCGAGCTGGTGTACTCCTTTGGCGTGGCCACCCGGAAGATCTCCCTGGCCACCATGTGCAAGGCCCTGTCGGAAAACCCCGCCAAGCTCTACGGCATGTTCCCCCGTAAGGGCATCATTGCCCCCGGTGCGGATGCGGACATCGTGGTCTATGACCCCCAGGCCGATCATATCCTCCGGGCCGAGGACATGGTCAGCCGGGCCGGCTATACCCCCTATGAGGGCTTCGTGACCCACGGCTCCATCAGCCAGGTGTGGCTGCGCGGCAGGCTCATGGTGGAAAACGGTCAGGTCATCGGCGAGCAAGAAGGCCAGTACATCGTCCGGGGCAAGAGCGCCCTGTGAGAATAGGAGCGTCATATGAACCACACTTTCGGATATATTCTCTGCTGCCAGTCTCCGGCGCTGTTTCTGCTGGCCATCGCCCTGGTGATCCGGTTTTTCGTCTGCAAGGCTAAGGCCAGGTTCCGGGCCGTGCTGTCCCTTATCATAGGCTTGGTCTGCATCGCCCTGGGCGCGGTGCTGTACTACCAGGGCCTGGTGCGGGAATACTTCGCCGTGCGGAACTTTTGGCATATCCGTGTCCCCGGCTGGGTCGGCCTGGCGCTGATGGCAGCGCTGCTGATCTATCTGGGCTTCCGGGCATTTCTCCGGTTCTCCGCCCGCCGCTCGGAGCAGAAGGAGGCCGTCCGGGCCGAAAACGCCCGCCAGCAGGAGATGGAAAAGGCCAAGGCCGACGCCTATGAGGCCGGCCGGGCGGAAGCCATGTCCACCCTGGGCTCCGCCACGGCAGGAGAGATGCACGCATCGGCCAAGCCCGCCGCCCCGGCAGAAACACCTCCTACCGATGCCGCTCCCGCCGACACATCCCCGGCGGATACCCCCCCGGAGCAGCCCCCTGCCCCCTGATAGCAAAAGAAAAAGACGCACTTTTGTGCGTCTCAGCGGGTCGAAATTGCTTTTCGGCCCCCTGCTTTAGTTTTTGGGGCTTTCATAAAGCTCCAAAAACTATGGATTTAAATGGCGCAGGACACCCCTCTTGGGTTTCCCGCGCACACCTTTCCTTTCCGCTGTCGGAGCTTCCAGCGCCAACCGGAAATCTGCCAAAAGAAAAAGACGCCTGTGCAGGCGTCTTTTTCTTTTATGGAGAGAGGAAGAAAGAGTCTGGCGTAGCCGCTCTGTGTTAGCTGGAAAACGATCAGGCGTGGTTATGCGCGTGATCGTGTGTGCGGCGCTCCTCGTTGTCCCGCTCGGCCAGCAGCGCTTTGGCAGTGGCCCAGGCGGCGATGGCGCCGAAGATCAGGGTGACATAGCCGCCCGCCTCACGAACAGGTGCATCGGCGGCCGTCATCAGAAAGGCGGACGCCACCATCATCACAAGTGTCACAACGGCGACAGAAATGTAAGTGTAGATGTTTTTCATGGTAGATTCCTCCTTGAAGATTTTTTGTTTTTGGGGTCTTGCGGTTTCTATGGTCATATAGTAGAATAAATAACAAGAAAAGTAAAGCTGCAGAACATTATATCTCATATTAGAATTACTAACATCAAAAAGGAGGGGCATTTTATGGAAACAGCCCGATGCCGGGCAGTCCTGGCGGCGGCGGAAACAGGGAGCTTTTCCCGGGCGGCAGAGGTGCTGCGCTACACGCCCTCGGGAGTGAACCAGCTGGTGACGGCCTTTGAAAACGAGCTGGGCTTCTCCGTGTTTCGCCGCAGCACCAAGGGCGTGAGCCTGACGGAAAACGGACAGCTGCTGCTGCCCACGGTGCGGGAATTTCTGCGCCAGGAGGATCGTCTTTTTGAGCTGGCCACGGAGATCAATGGCCTGCTCATCGGCAGCGTGACCATCGCCGCCTATTCCAGCATCGCCACCCACTGGCTGCCGGCGGTGATCCGGGCCTTTCAGCAGGACTACCCCCATGTGTCCATCCGCCTCATGGAGGGCATCTGGCAGGAGGTCTCCGGCTGGCTGGACGACCGCACGGCGGACATCGGCTTTTTCAGCTACCAGGACGGCATGCCCTACGAATGGATCCCCCTGGCGGAGGATCCCATGCTGGCTCTGCTGCCGCCGGATCATCCCCTGGCCGGGGCATCTGCCTACCCACTGAAGGACTGCGAACAGGACGACTTCATCATGCCCTCCCTGGGCTGCGATGACGACGTGGAGGCCCTGTTTCGGCGCAACGGCATCGTGCCCAAGATCCGCTTCACCACCATGGAGAGCTTTTCCGCCATGTCTATGGTGGAGCAGAGCCTGGGCATCAGCGTCATGAACCAGCTCATCACCGAGGGGCATATCTGCAATATTGTGAAGCTCCCCCTGGATCCGCCCTCTCAAATCACCATGGGCGTGGCTCTGCACTCCAAGGCGGATGCCTCCCCGGCGGTAAAAATGTTCCTGAAGTACGCCGTGCGGATGCTGACGCGCACCGAGTCGGCGCAATAAAAATAACGGGCAGCGCACGAACGCTGTCCGTTATTTTTTTGATATGCAGGGTGCTTCGTCCGGTTTTTACACCACCACGAAGAACTTCACCAGGAACAGGGCCGCGATGACATAGGTCAGCACGGAGACCTCCTTGGCGTGGCCGGAGAAAACCTTGATGACCATGTGGGAGATCATGGCCAGGCCGATGCCGTGGCCGATGGACCCGGAGATGGGGATGGCCAGCAGCATGATGAACACCGGCACGATCTGGTCGATGTCGTCGAAGTTGATGTTCTTCAGGCCCTGGAGCATCAGGATACCCACATAGATCAGGGCGCTGGAGGTTGCGGCGGCGGGGATGATAGCCACCACGGGAGAGATGAACAGGCACACCAGGAACATGAACGCTGCGGTGAGGGAGGTGAGGCCCGTGCGGCCGCCGGCCTCCACGCCGGAAGCGGACTCCACGAAGGTGGTGACGGTGGAGGTACCGCAGCAGGCGCCGCACACGGTACCCACGGCGTCGGCGGTAAGGGCTTCCTTCATCTTGGGCATGTTGCCGTCCTTATCGGTCATACCGGCCCGGGAGGCGGTGCCCACCAGGGTGCCGATGGTATCGAACATGTCGATCATGCAGAAGGTGATGATGAGGGTAATGGCGGTGAACCAACCGATCTCAAAGAAATCGTGGAAATCGAACTTAAAGAGAGTGACCTCAGCCATGTCCTTGAAGTTGGGCAGGAAGCTGGCACCCTTCAGGGAGGCAAAGGGATTGTTGTGCAGGAAGATGGCATCGCCTGCCCAGTAGATCACGGAGCCGGCGAGCATACCCACCAGCACGGCGGACTTTTTGCCCTTCTTGGACAGCAGCACGATGACGAACAGACCCACGAACATGGTGATAACGGACAGCACCATCTGGCTGTACTCCTTGCCCATGTGGCCCTGAATGGTGCTGGGGGTCATGGCGCCGAAGAAGTCACGCATGACATAGAAGGGGGAGGTGTAGTCGTTGCCCTCGGCATAGACGCCGGCGTTGGAGCCGAAGCCGATGTTCATGAGCATCAGGCCGATGGCCGGGCCGATACCCAGGCGCACACCCAGGGGAATGGCGGTGACGATCTTATCCCGGATGTTGAACACGCTCAGCAGCAGGAACACGATGCCCTCCACCAGGATGATGCACAGGGTAGCCTGGAAGGCGGAGGTGTAGTCGGTCTTCAGCATGGCGGCGATGTTGCCGCAGATGACGGCAAAAAAGCTGTTCAGCCCCATGCCCGGCGCCATAACGAAGGGCTTGTTGGCCAGGAAGGCCATGCAGGTGGTGCCCACGGCGGAGGCCAGGCAGGTGGCCACGAATACGGCCTTCCACAGGGCGGAACCGGTGTCAAAATTTGTCAGCAGGTTGGGGTTCAGGGCGATGATGTACGCCATGGTCATGAAGGTGGTCAGACCGGCAATGATCTCCGTTTTTACGGAGGTGCCGTTCTCCTTCAGGTGAAAAAGTTTTTCCATTTGATTCTCTCCTTGTGCATTGCAGGTTTTCCCGGCCTTCAGGGCCGTTTTTCTACGTCATGATTATACTCCTTTAACGGAATATTTGCAAAACTTTTGTCAGAACTTCAAAATTTTCGTTAGTTCTAACAGTTTTTTAGCTCTTTTGTGCTGTCCCGCCGCACCATTATGCTGTATACTTATGGAAAAAACAGCCCCAAAATCAGCCCTTATGATATACGTCAAATCCATTCACCGCGAGGATCGTTTCCCGGTGCATCCTGCCGGCGCCGCTGAAAAGCATGCCGAAACACGCCCCCTATGGCCGCGGCCATAGGGGGCGTGTTTTACGCTCTATTTTACTTTTTCAGCGTTCCGTTGGCGGAAGCGGTGAGGTAGGCGTTGATGAACCCGTCAATGTCGCCGTCCATCACGTTCTGGATGTTGCCGGTCTCAAAGCCCGTGCGGGTGTCCTTCACCAGGGTGTAGGGCATGAACACATAGGAGCGGATCTGGCTGCCCCACTCGATCTTCATCTGCACGCCCTTGATGTCGGAGATCTTCTCCGCGTGCTGCTGGGCCTTCATCTCCGCCAGCTTAGCCCGGAGCATCTTCATGCAGTTGTCCCGGTTCTGGAACTGGCTGCGCTCCGTCTGGCAGGACACCACCACCCCCGTGGGGATGTGGATCAGCCGCACGGCAGAGGACGTCTTGTTGATGTGCTGGCCGCCGGCGCCGCTGGAGCGGAACACCTGCATCTCGATCTCCTCGGGGCGAATTTCGATCTCGCCGTCGTCCTCGATCTCGGGCATGACCTCCAAGGCGGAGAAGCTGGTCTGCCGCCGGGCATTGGCGTCAAAGGGGCTCACGCGCACCAGCCGGTGCACGCCGTTCTCACTCTTGAGGTAGCCATAGGCGTTGTCCCCCTCGATGAGGATGGACGCGGACTTGATGCCCGCCTCGTCGCCGTCCTCGTAGTCCAGCAGCTGATAGGTAAAGCCGTGGCGCTCGGCCCAACGGGTATACATGCGGTAGAGCATCTCCGTCCAGTCCTGGGCCTCGGTGCCGCCGGCGCCGGCGTGGAAAGTGAGGATGGCGTTGTTGGCGTCATATTCCCCGGTGAGCAGGGCCGCCAGGCGGCGGTCGCTGACCTCCTTTTCCAGGGTCTCATAGCCCTGGGCCACCTCGTCCAGCTGGCTGGCGTCATCCTCCTCCTGGGCCATTTCGCACAGGGTCAGGGTGTCCTCCCAGTCGGAGACCAGGTGGTCATACTTCTTGATCTTATTCTCCAGCCGCTTGATCTTTTGGGCAATGCGCTGGCTGCGCTCCACATCGTTCCAAAAGCCCTCCTGCTCCGTCTCGATCTGCAGCTCGGCCAGCTCCTTCCGGGCGGACTCAATATTCAGTGCCTGCTCCAGCTCCTTCAGCGTAGGCTCCAGAGCCAGCAGCTTCTGCTTGTAAGCATCGTATTCAATGACAGCCATGGTCAATTTCTCCTTTGATAATTTTCCTTAGCCTTTCTATTATAGCCGAAACTGCCCCCGCTGTAAAGCATCAATTCACCCCTTTTTGCCGCAAAAAGTCCCGGACCGCCTCCGATCCGGGACTTTTAACATAAAAACCAGTCATTGCGTAGGCCGCAGCGCATCCTCAAAAATACGCCCGTAGGGGCCGATGCCTATCGCAGGGTCGTGCCCGGGCCTCAAATCACCACCCGATGCACCCCGCTGTATGCGATACCCGCCTCCTGCAGGGCGGCGGTGACAGCTTCCTCCTGCCCCACCTCCGCCTTCCAGGCCAGGCCGCACCCGGCGGTGATCTCCCGGGGCACCGGGATCAGCCGCCCGGGAACGCCCTTTTCCAGGCAGTATTTTTCCGCAGCCATAGCCGCAGCGGTGGCGTCAAAGGTCACCACCAGGCACAGTTTCTTCTGCAGCATGTCAGGGCTTCACAATGAGGTCCGCGGCCATCTGCTTTTCCACAATGTCGTACATATTGGTCACGCCGCCCACGGCCAGCTTCTCCGTCAGGCCGTAGAAATTCAGGCAGGTGCCGCAGGTGAGGATCTCCACGCCCCGCTCCGCCATAGATTTCAGATCCTCCAGGGACAGGGAGCCCTGGCAGGTGAGGAACGCACCGCCGTTATAGAACAGGATGGTCTTGGGCAGGCTCTCCTGCTGGCTCAGGGCGTAAAGAAAGGCCTTCAGCAGGTTCTTGCCCAGCTCTCCTTCACCCTCGCCCCTGTGGTCGGCGCTGACCACCACAACGGTATTCTTCTGCCCGGCGGGGACCGCGCACACGGTCTCCTCGTTCTCGGCGGGCAGGTCGGCCCCGGCGCCCACGGTCATGGTCACCCGGTACTCGTTCTCCCCCAGCTTCTCGCTCTCCACGCCGTAGCCCTTCTGGTTCGCCATCTTGGTCAGGTTCTGCACGGCGATCTCGTTGTCCACCAGGGTCTCCACCACGCCGCCGTCTGCGCCCAGCTGGCGGATGGCGTCCTTGGTCTTTACCACAGGGATGGGGCAGGTATCGCCCATAGCGTTCACTTTCAGCATAATAAAATCCTCCTGTAATTGAAATTGTATTTATCCAATGACGCGAATTTCGATATCCTCGCTGTCCGTCACTTCGCCCACTATGGCCGCCGGGGCGCCCATACACCGCAGCTCCTCCACCAGGACCGCCGCCTGCTCCTGTCCCAGTGCCACCAGCAGTCCGCCGGAGGTCTGAGGATCGAACAGCACCTCCTCCATAGCAAAAGGTACGTTCTCAAAGCGCACAAAGGGCCCCGTGTGATTGCGGTTGCGCTGCCCCGCCGCCGTCAGCAGGAATTCATCTGCGTGGTGCAGAGCCTCGGCGAATACCGGCACCGCCCCGGCCTCAATGCGGCAGCTATGCTTCCCGTCTAGCATCTCGTGCAGGTGGCCCAGGAAGCTGAAGCCCGTCACATCCGTGCAGGCGTGTACGTCGTATTTCCGGCAGCAGTCGGCGGCATACTTATTCAGGGTGGTCATGGACTCGATGGCGGCCCGCATGGCCTCTACGCTGGCCTCCCCCACCCGATTGGCCGTGCAGAGGATGCCCACGCCCAGCCGCTTGGTCAGCACCAGCTTGTCGCCCTTTTGGGGGGTGTTGTTGGCATAGATATGGTCCGGATGCACCGTGCCCATGACGGACAGGCCGTATTTCACATCGCTGTCGGCGATGGAGTGGCCGCCCACCAGGGTACCCCCGGCCTCGGCCACCTTTTCCGCGCCGCCGCGCATCATCTCGCCCAGGATGTTCAGGTCCGACTTTTCCGGAAAGCACACGATGTTCAGCGCCGTTTTTACTTCGCCGCCCATGGCCCACACATCGCTGAGGGCGTTGGTGGCCGCGATCTGCCCGAAGGTGTAGGGATCGTCCACCATGGGCGGAAAAAAATCCAGTGTCTGCACCACCGCCACCTCATCCGTCAGCTTATACACGGCGGCGTCGTCCTTGCTGTCAAAGCCGATGAGCAGGTTCTCGTCCGCCGAAAATTTCGGCAGCCGCTCCAGTACCCGGCTCAGCACCCCGGCCCCCAGTTTGGCGGTACAGCCGCCGCCCTTGCAAAAGAGTTTGCTCTGTTCCATGGTATCGTCTCCCATCGTTGTTCTACCGTAAGAATAGCACAAATCCCCGGAATGTAAAATAGATTTACCGCATAGAATGGCCTGTTCTATCGTTTTCATCCATAATTCCGTTTCCTGCCAGGGCGAAACTTGCACCCGCGTCCCCTTTCTGCTATAATATATTTTATTATGAGCCAAAAAGGCCTCGCAGAGTTTGCGCCCGCAGGCGAAAAAAAATCAAATTCTTTTTTCACCGCGACATGCGCGTGGGGAAAAATACCTCTCAGGCTGCCAGTGTGGAATTTTTGCGCCCCGCGCAAAAATTATGCGCGCAGCAGACTGCAAGCCTTTTGGCAGAAAAATCCGAAAGATTTTTCGCCAGTTTTTGAAAGGAGTTTCTGTTTTATGCGCGTCATCGACCTGGAAAACATCAATCTCGCCATGCGCAACGAGGAGCAGTTCGTCCTCCGGTGCGAGGAGGTCTTTCACGATAAGATCAGCTCCGCCGCCGCCACCATTCTGGCCGGCAAGGATAAAAAGCCCATCGTGGCCCTCACCGGCCCCTCCGGCTCCGGCAAGACCACCACAGCCATGCGCCTGCAGCAGTACCTGGAGAACCTGGGCGTGAAGGTGTGCATGCTGAGCATGGACAATTTCTTCCTGCCCCTGGACCAGCGCCCGCCGGAGGCCACGGACTGGGAGAGTCCCTACTGCGTGAACCGGGATCTGCTGATAGACTGCATCCATCGCCTGGCGGACGGCCAGGAGGTGGAAGTGCCCTGGTACGACTTTGTCACCGGCAACACCGGCGGCTGGCGCAAGATGCAGGGTGACAAGGACGCCATCATCATTGCCGAGGGCATCCACATGCTCAATCCCCTGATCTTTGACCGGCTCCGCAGCGAGGCCAACGGCATCTATGTGGCCCCCCGGACCCGCATCATCACCAACGACGACAAGATCGTCCGGCCCGAGCAGCTGCGAGTGGTGCGCCGCATGATCCGAGACTACAAGACCCGGGGCCACTCCCTGCAGGACACCGTGCGCAAGGCCCAGAGCGTGGACCGGGGCGAGGTGCAGTATATCCAGCCCTATAAGCCCAACGCCGCCATCCACATCGACACCTTCCACGACTATGAGCCCTGCATCCTGGCCAAGTACCTGGAGGAGATCCCCCGGTTCCGGGAGGAGCTGACCCCGGAGTTCATCAGCCAGTACGGCCTCACGGACCTGATGAAGGCGGTGGAGAGCGTGCCGCCCCTGCACACCCCCTATGTACCCCTGAACTCCATCGTCCGGGAGTTTGTAGGCGGCAGCTGCTTCCAGTATTGAGCGGCATTTCCCAAAAAATATGTACCCGCAGAGATGCTTTCATCTCTGCGGGTTCTTTATTTCACATACTCCTGCGGGTCCACCACTTTCCCGTCCTTGCTGACGGAGAAATGCAGATGCGGGCCCACATCGCCCTCCGCGGCGGCGGTGGAGCCTACCAGTCCGATGATGTCCCCGGCCTTGACGGTCTTGCCCTGCTCCACCGGCGGCTCCTGCTGCAGACTGCTGTACTGAGTCTCGTAGCCGTCCGCGTGGGAGATGACCACCGTGACGCCCATGAGGTCGTCATAGCGTACCTCCTTCACCGTACCGTCGGCGGCGGTCTTCACCGCGTCGCCCTCCCCAGCCTTGATGTCCACGCCGTCGTGGGTGCGCCAGTCGGCCATGGTCTCGTCATACATCAGCTCCGTCATGCTGAACACCGTCACCGTGGTGCCGTCCAGGGGGGAGCAGACCTGGGGCAGCAGCTCCTCCGGCTCCAGGGTCTCCTGCACAGGCTCCGGGTCCGGCACCTGTGCCTGCTGCACGTTCTCCACCGTCTCCTGGCGGACGACGGGCTTGTCCTTGCCCTCCTCCGCCACCTTTGCCTGCTGCACCAGGACGAAATAGCCGGCCACACCGATGGCCGCCAGGCATAGCACCAGGGCTATGTAGAAGCCCCGGCCGCCGAAAAAGCTCCTGGATTTATCGTGATTCATCCGACTCATAACAAAAACACCTTTCCTGCGGCCACCGGCCGCACACCGCAGCAGATCCGGCCTGCGGCCGCCGAATTAAGCAGAAAAAAGCTCACTGCCTGCAGTATGCGCAGGCAGTGGGTTTTTTAAACATTTAATTCATTCAGCGCAGGATAAGGGTTTTGCCGTCCATCTCCGGCGGGCAGGCCAGGCCCATCACATCCAGGATGGTGGGGGCGATGTCCGCCAGGCGGCCGGGCCGCAGCTCGCTGCCGGCTCCGCAGAGGATGAAGGGCACCGGATTGGTGGTATGGGCCGTCATGGGGCTGCCGTCGGGCTGGACCATGACCTCGGCATTGCCGTGGTCAGCGGTGATCATGGCGATGCCGCCCATCTCCAATGTGGCATCCACCACCTTGCCCACGCATTCGTCCACGGTCTCCACGGCCTTGATGGCGGCGGAGAGCACGCCGGTGTGGCCCACCATGTCGCAGTTGGCAAAGTTCAGGATCACCACATCGTATTCGCCGCTCTTGATGCGCTCCACACACTTGTCGCACACCTCGTAGGCGCTCATCTCCGGCTGCAGGTCGTAGGTGGCCACCTTGGGGGATGCCACCAGCACCCGATCCTCGCCGGGGTACTGCTTCTCCACGCCGCCGTTGAAGAAGAAGGTCACATGGGCGTACTTCTCCGTTTCGGCAATGCGCAGCTGGGTCATGCCCAGGGAGCTGAGATAC
>CABMQL010000003.1 GCA_902388735.1 uncultured Eubacteriales bacterium
TACGCAGCCCATCCGCCATGGGTGCCCACAAAAAACGCCGGCGCTTCCGATTGCGGAAGCGCCGGCGTTTTTTCACTTTTTATCCCACGGCCGAAGGTCTTTGACCTCCTCCCACAGCCGCACATAGCTTCTGTGGCGCTCCTTGGGGATAGCGCCGTCATGCACGGCCTGCAGCACGGCGCAGCCTTTTTCCTTGATATGCCTGCACCCTACAAAGCGGCACTGCCCCAAATATGGCAGGAACTCCGGAAAAGTCTCCGGCAGATGCGCCTGCAGCTCCAGGCTCAGCTCCTCCGTGTCGAAGGAGGAAAAGCCCGGCGTGTCAATGACCCAGGTATTCTCCTCCACCGGGAACATCTCCACATGGCGGGTGGTGTGCCGGCCGCGGCCCAGCGCCTGGCTGACCTCCCCCACCTGCAGGGAGAGCCCCGGGCATAGGCAGTTCAAAATGCTGGACTTGCCCACGCCGGAATTTCCCGTGAAAACGCTGAGCTTGCCGCGGATCTGCTCCCGCAGCGCCTCCATTCCCTCCCCCGTCTCCGCGCTGACCCGCAGCACCGGGATCGCCGATCGGGTGTAGATGTCGAACAGTTCGTCCGCCGGATCCAGGTCGGTCTTATTCAGGCACACCAGCACGCCGCAGCCCTTCAGGGCAGCGATGGCGGCAATGCGGTCAATGAGATAGGGATCCGTCACCGGGATGGCAGCAGAGGCGATGATGACCAGCTGGTCGATATTGGCCGCCGACGGCCGGGCAAAGCAGTTCCTGCGCGGCTCGATGTTCTCCACGAAGCCCTCGCTGCCGCCCAGCTCCCGCACCTGCACCCAATCCCCCACCAGGGGGCTGGTGCCCTCCCGGCGGAATTTGCCTCTGGCGCGGCACTGCAGCACCTGTTGTCCTACGTTCACATAGTAGAACCCGCTGAGTGCTTTTTCTATGCGTCCTCTCATCAGCCGCCCATGTCGTCGGTGTGGTCGGATGAGCCAGGCCCCTGGGACGCGGTGCCCAGGACAATGGTGATGGTGCTGCCGCTTTCCGCAGAGCCCCTGGGCGAATAGCTCTTCACCACGGCGTTATCCACTTTTTCGCCGTTCTCCCACTGCACCTCAACCCGGAAGCCAAAGCTCTCCAGTAGATTCCGCGCAGCATTTTCGCTGGCGCCCACCACATTGGGCACGTCGATCTCCGTGTCCTCCGGCCCCTTGCTGACCGTGAAGTAAATGTTATCGCCGGTCTTGGCCTCGGTGCCCACAGAGATGCTCTGGCGGATGACGGTTCCGGCGGGCTCATCGCTGTATTCGCTGGAGCTGGCGCCCACTATCAGGCCCAGGTTCTCAGCCTCGGTCATGGCCTTTTCCTCCGACATACCCACGAAGTTGATAACGGTCACGGGTTTGATCTCCCGGCCGGAGCTGATATAAAGGATCACGGTATTACCCTTCTTGATCTGACTGCCGGCCTCGGGAGAGGTGCTGATGACCAGTCCCTTTTCCACCGTATCCGAGCTCTTGGGCTGCACCTGCACGCTCAGGTTCATGCCCGTATTGCTCAGCAGCTCCTTTGCGTCCGCTTCACTCAGGCCGGCCACGGTAGGCATAAAGGCCTTTTCCTCCTTGGCGCACACATAGACCTGAATGGTCAAATTGTTTTTCCGCATCGTGCCCTCGGTGGGATCCTGGGAAATGATCTGTCCTTCTGTGTACTTGGTGCTCTCCTTGGTGCCCACCACTTCGATCTTGAAAATTCCCTTGATATCGGCCATATTCTCGGCCTGCTCCACAGTCATGCCGAGAATATTCGGCACCTTGTAGCCGTCCTTTTCTCCTCCCCCGCCAAATCCGCCGAAGATCAGCGTGAACACCAGGAAAATCGCCAGCAGCGCGGCGGCAAAGGCACCGATGAGGATCGCCATTCGCTTTTTCTCATCTTTAGTGCCGGCGATGCCCGTCTTCTCCGGCTTCTCCTCCTTCACAGCCGTTTCCTTCTTGCTGCGCACGGCCTCGTGGATCTCCTTCTTGCTGATATACCGGGTGGGCTCGGTGTCCTCCTGCTCCGTCAGCTCCTCCCGGATATACTCCAGATCCAGGTTGGGATTCTTGCGGAAGCTCTCCAGGTCCTCCAGCATCTCCGTGGCAGTGCTGTAGCGCTTGTTGATGTTGGCGCACATGGCCTTCATGCAGATCAGCTCCAAAGCCTTGGGCACATCCTCCCGGATGTCGCTGGGAGCCAGGGGCACAGAGCTCAGGTGCTGGATGGCAACGGAAACCGCGGAATCCCCCTCAAAGGGCAGGCGTCCCGTCAGCATTTCATAGAGCACCACGCCGGCGGAATAGATGTCCGACCGGGCGTCGATATGCTCTCCCCGGGCCTGTTCCGGGGAAATATAGTGTACCGAACCCAGGGCGTCCTGTGTCATGGTCTGGGCGTTATTCTGCAGGCAGGCAATACCGAAATCGGCCACCTTCACGCTGCCGTCCCGCAGGACCATGATGTTCTGGGGCTTGATATCCCGGTGGATGATCCCGCGGCTGTGGGCGTGCTCCAGGGCGCGCATGATCTGAATGATGAAGTGCAGAGACTCCCGCCAATCCATTTCACCCCGGCGGGCCATATACTGCTTCAGGGTAATGCCGTCGATGAGCTCCATGACGATATACTCTGTGTCGCCGCTGGTGGAGACGTCGTAAACGGACACAATGTTGGGATGGGAAAGCTGTGCCACGGCTTGGCTCTCGTCCCGGAAGCGGCGGCGGATCTCCTCATTTTCAGCCATATCGGCCTTCAGGATCTTGATGGCCACCATGCGGTTGAGCCGGTGGCACTTGGCCCGGTATACATTGGCCATACCGCCGGAGCCGATCAGCTCGATGATCTCATAGCGGTTATCCAGCATTTTTCCTATGTATTTATCCATAATGCAGTCTCCTTTAAATGTTCTTGAGCAAAATCGCCGTAACATTATCCGGCGCGCCGCGGCTTGCGGACAGATCGACCAGTCTTTTCAGGCAGTGTTCGGGCTGGTCCGTATGGACCACTTCAAACAGCAGCTCCTGGTCGCTGACGGTGTTCACCAATCCGTCCGTGCATAAAAGCAGATAGTCTCCCTGCTTCCATTTATAGGTAAATTCATCATCCTGTACGCTCTCCTCCGGTCCCAGGGCCCGGGTGATCAGATTCCGCCCCGGGTGCTTTTTGGCCTGCTCCGCGGTCATATTTCCCTGCTCCACCATGGAGCCCACCAGGGAATGGTCCCGGGAGATCTGCCGGATACCCGTGCTTGAGAGCAGATAGGCTCTGCTGTCGCCCACATTGCTGATGAGAACGTCCTCGCCCCTTATGATGGCGGCCACCAACGTGGTGCCCATGCCATGGACAGCGGGTTCCTCCTGTCCCCGGCGGCGGATGGCGTCATTGGCCGCAGCAATGGCAAAGCCGGAGACCTCCTTCAGCTGGTCCATGGTCATGTGATTTCGGAGATTTGCCTCCATCTGCTCCCGGTAGGTCTGCACAGCCAGTTGACTGGCCACTGCCCCTCCAGCAGCTCCGCCCATGCCGTCGCAGACCACCGCTGCGGTGTACTCGCCGATCAGCATCGTCTCGTAGGCGTCCTGGTTTTCATGCCGCACAAGGCCGATGTCCGATATGCTCCAGATTCTCATGGTTTCCCGGCTCCCTCCTTTTCTTCCATAGCCTTGCGGCGCAGCTGGCCGCAGGATGCGTCAATATCTCCGCCCAGGCTCCGCCGCACCGTGGCGGTGATGCCGTGGGACTCCAATCTCTTTTGAAAGGCCGCCACCCGGCGGCTGGGCTTAAAGGGACTCTCCACCACATCGTTCAGCGGGATCAGATTCACATGGCCCGGCATACCTGCCAGCCTCTTTGCGATAAGGTCCGCCTGCCAGTCGTGGTCATTCACGCCGTCGATCATGGCATACTCAAAGGATATGCGCCGCCCGGTAGCCTGAAAATACCGATGGCAGGCGGCAAACAGCTCCTCCACATCATATTTCCGGTTCACCGGCATAATGCGGGATCTCGTCTCCGAATCCGGTGCGTGGAGGGACACGGAAAGCGTCAGCTGCAGATGCTGCTGCGCCAGAAACTCGATACCCGGGATCACGCCGCAGGTAGACAGGCTTATGTGCCGCATGCCGATGTTCATCCCGTCGGGGTGGTTCACCAGCTCCAAAAACTTCAGCACATTGTCCCGGTTATCCAGGGGCTCTCCGATGCCCATAAGCACGATGTTGGAGATCTCCCGTCCGGAGTCCAGCTGGGTAAACAGCACCTGATCCAGCATCTCAGACGGCGCCAGATCCCGCACCCGCCCGGCAATGGTGGATGCGCAGAAGGCGCATCCCATGCGGCACCCCACCTGGGAGGAGATGCACACGGTGTTGCCGTGGTGGTACTGCATAAGCACGGTCTCAATGCAGTTCCCGTCCTGCAGCTCCCATAGGTATTTGATGGTGCCGTCCAGCCGGGATTCCTGCTTCCTCGCCACCGTGGGCACCGTAATGCGGCAGGCGGCTGCCAGCTTGGCCCGGAGCGCTTTGGAGAGATTGCTCATCTCGTCAAAGGATCGTGCCCCCCGATGCAGCCAGGAAAACACCTGCTTGGCCCGGAAAGCCGGCTCACCCAGCTGGCGGAAGTATTCGCCCATTTCCTCCTGGGTCATGGATTTTATGTCAACCAAGTAAGTCTCCCTCCCGTTCTGCGTTTTTAGTCCTTTCTGCGCATGCGGCAGATATAAAAGCCGTCCGTGCCGTTGCGCTGGGGCCACAGGGTCAGCCTTCCCTCGCAGCGCCCGATGGGCAGCGGCAGGGCAAACGGCGTCATTTCAAATTCGGGGTGCGCCTGCAAAAAGTCGTCCGTCACGGCTTCGTTCTCCTCCGGCAGCACCGTGCAGGTGGAGTACACCAGCACGCCGCCGGGCCGCACATATTCGCACACATTGTCCAAAATCGCCCGCTGGATCTCGGGCAGCTGCCCCAGCTCCTTGGGATCCTTGTAGCGGATGTCAGGCTTTTTGCGGATGATCCCCAGGCCCGAGCAGGGCACGTCGGCAATGACCATATCCGCCGCCCGGTCCCAGGCCGCATGGTGCTCCCGGGCGTCCGCCAGCATCGTGCGTATGCACCCGATGCCCAGGCGCCGGGCGCCGCTGTCAATAAGCTTCAGCTTGTGCGGATGGATATCGCAGGAGATGATCTCGCCCTCTCCCTCCATGGAAATGGCGGCCGCAAAGGACTTCCCCCCCGGTGCGGCGCATACGTCCTGCACCCGGTCTCCCTTTTTGGGCCCGGCCACCACCGAAACCAAATGCGCAGCGGCATCCTGCACCATGAAGCGTCCCTCCGCAAAGGCCGGCAGCCGCTCTAAGTTGCCCGTGCCGCTCACGGTGAAGCAGTGCGCCAGCCACGAGTGGCGCTCCACCGCGATCCCCGCCTGCTTCAGCTCCTCCACCAGGGTCTCGTCATCGGTCTTGAGCAGGTTCGTATGGATGGTAGTGGGTACGATCTCGTTGTTCCCCCGCAGGAACTGCTCCACCTCCTCAGGCGGCAGGATCTCCAGCAATCTTTTCACCAGCCACAGCGGGTGGCTGTATCGGATGGACAAATATTCCGCTGTTCCGCCGCAGCGTATCTCCGGCATATTCATCCAGTTGGTCACAAATTTCCGCAGCACGGCGTTGACCATGCCGGCTGCCCGGGGCCGGCCGCTTCGCCGGCACATCTCCACCGCTTCATTTACGGCGGCCCGGTGGGGGATCTTATCCATAAACAGGATCTGATACCCGCCGATGCGCAGGATATTGCGGATCACCGGCTCCAGCTTGTGGGCCTTCTGCACGCAGTAGCAGGAGATATAGTAGTCCAGCAGCGTGCGGTTTTGGATCACACCGTAGGCCAGTCTTGTGGCCAGGGCCGCCTCCCGGCCCTCCAGCCCGTTTTTGGCAATGGTGCGCTTGAGGCTGCCGTCGGACCAGGCATTGGCCCGCTCCACCTGCATCAGCACCTCCAGCGCCGTATCCCGGGCGGTCATTTTTCTGTTTTCGCTCATTTTCCCGTCTCAATGGGATGGCCCCGGAGATAGTCCGCCGCCATCATGCGCTTGCCGCCCTCGGCCTGCATTTCCAGGATCCACAGGCTGCGTCCGTCGCCGCAGGCGATCTCCAGTCCCTGCTTTCCGGCGGTCAGGATCGTCCCGGCCCCGGCATTTGTTTTTTCGCCGATCTTCGTTCTGAAGATTTTCACTTTCTTCCCGCCCAGCTCCGTGCTGGCGCAGGGCCAAGGGATCAACCCCCGTACCTGGTCGTGCAGCTTTTGGGCGGGCTTGGTCCAGTCCATGGGCGAGAGCTCCTTGCTCAGCATGGGCGCGTAGGTAAAGGCGCTGTGATCCTGGGGTGTGCGGGCCGCTGTGCCGTTTGCCAGCTGGGCCACGGCCTCCTCCAGGGCGTCCGCGCCCAGCAGCGCCAGGCGATATGTCAGCTCCTGGGCGTTCTCATCGGGAAGGATCTCCGTCTTCTTCACGCAGATAATGTCCCCGGCATCCAGTTCCTTGGCCATGTGCATAATGGTAACGCCGGTTTCCTTGCACCCGTCCAAAATAGCCCAGTTGATGGGCGCAGCCCCCCGGTATTGGGGCAGGATGGAGGAATGTACGTTGATGGACCCCATCGGCGGCACCGCCAGAATATCCTCCGGCAGGATGCGCCCGTAGGCCGCCACCACCGTCAGCTCCGGCTGCAGCTTTTCTACGATCTCCAGGGCGCTGCCGTCCCGCATTTTTGTGGGCTGATAAACGTCCAGGCCCTGTGACAAGGCATATTCCTTTACAGGAGAAAAGGTCATTTTCATGCCCCGGTTCTTGGGCTTATCCGGCTGTGTGAACACGCCGCAGATCTCGTGGCCGGTCTCCACCAGGCGTCTGAGCTGCTCTACGGCAAACTCCGGCGTTCCCATAAATAGAATTCGCATCCTTAGTCCTCGCTTTCCTCCTGCTGGCGGATGAACTCCTGCAGCTCCTCCTCGGTCATCAGGTGATCCGTGTGCTCAATGAACAGGTGCCCATCCAAATGCTCGATCTCGTGGCAGAAGCACCGGGCCGTGAGGTCGGAATCCTCCACCTCAAAAAAGTCGCCGTTTCTGTCCTGGGCCCGAACGCGCACCACCTCCGGGCGGGTGACCACGCCGTATTTTCCCGGTACGCTCAGGCAGCCCTCCAGGCCTGTCTGCTCCCCGTCGGTGAAAATGATCTCGGGATTTACCAGCTCAATGACCTCGTCGTCCTCGTTCAGCACCACGCACACGCGGCGCAGGATGCCCACCTGAGGCGCAGCCAGGCCCACGCCGCCGGAATCCAGCAGCGTGTCCGTCATGTCGTCCAGCAGCGTGTGCAGACGGCTGTTAAAATCAGTAACCGGACGGCAGACCTTGGTCAGGCATTCGTCGCCCTGCAGAACGATCTTTCGCAGTGCCATAATTCATCCTCCATCATGCGTTCAATTCATGCGGTTGCACTCTGCAAAAATATGCAGGGTGCGGTTTTCGTTTCTCTTGGCAAATTCCTTCATGTAGGCCGCCAGCAGCCTCCGCACCGGTGCGGTGCATTTCCCCACCACCGTGATGCGGTAGCGGTAGCGGTTGTTTACCTTCACAACGCTGGCCGGCGCTGGACCCAGCACCTCCAGGTCCATTGCGGCATAGGGCTCCTGTGAAACGGCCCGGCGCAGACTGTCCCGCACCTGCGCGCAGGCCCGGCGCACATCTGCTTCCTCGGGTCCGGTCACCGTCAGCACCACCTCGTCGGCAAAGGGCGGCTCCCGCCGGATCCGGCGCAGATCGATCTCCCGCCGGAAAAAGCTCTCGTAATCCTGGGCCGCGGCGTTGCGCAGCACCTCGTTTTCCGGCGTGTAGGTCTGGATAACGGCCCGTCCTGCCTTGCTGCCGCGTCCGGCCCGGCCCACCACCTGCGTCAGCAGCACAAAGGTGCGCTCCGCCGCCCGGTAGTGGTCCACATACAGCGACTGGTCCGCCGCCAGAACGCCCACCAGCGTCACATTATCAAAATCCAGTCCCTTGGCCACCATCTGTGTACCCAAAAGGATCGGAATTTTTTCCTTTTCAAATTTCTGCAGCATTTTTTCATGCTGCGTCCCCACGGAATCCGCGTCCATCCGCAGGATGGGCGTGTCCGGAAACAGCTCCCGCAGCTCCTGCTCCACCTTCTGCGTGCCGGAGCCTATGGGCTTAAACGGTTCGCCGCATTGGGGGCAGTCCGGCACAAAGGGCTCGGAATACCCACAGTAGTGGCACATCATCCGCCGGTTGGCAGAGTGATAAGTCAGATACACGCTGCACCGGGGGCATTGGGGCACATAGCCGCAGCCGGGGCAGATCATCTGCCGGCTGTTGCCCCGCCGGTTCAGAAACAGGATCGTCTGCTGCCCCAGCTTTAGATTCTCCCGGATCTCCTCATACAGGCGGCGGCTGATGGAGGTGTAGTTCCCCTGCTTCAGCTCCTGCCGCATGTCCACCAATGAGACCTCCGGCAGGGCGTTTTCGTTATACCGCTTCCGCAGCAGGGACAAATGGTAGTCGCCCGCCTGTGCCAGGTAAGCTGTTTCCACCGTAGGTGTCGCCGACCCCAGCACCAGCCATGCGCCCTCCTTGGCGCAGCGGTACTTGGCAATGTCCCGGGCGTGGTAGCAGGGCGGCTTTTCCGATTCATAGGAGCCCTCCTGCTCCTCGTCTATCACGATCATACCCAGGTCCGGCAGCGGCGCAAACACCGCCGACCGGGTGCCCAGCACGATTTTTGCCAAGCCCTGGCGGATGCGCTTATACTGGTCATATCGCTCGGCAATGCCCAGGGCGCTGTGCAGCAGCGCAACGTCCTCCCCGAAATACATGGAAAACCGCTGCATCATCTGCGGGGTCAGGGCGATCTCCGGCACCAGGATCATGGCCTGTTTCCCTTCCTCCAGCAGCCGGCGGGCCAGACAGATGTAAACCTCCGTTTTCCCGCTTCCCGTAACGCCCTGCAATAGCGTCACCCCGGGCTTGCCGCCGTGTATATGCTGCAGGATCTCGTTATAGGCGGCCTCCTGCTCCTCGTTCAGCCGGATCTCCGGCGCCTGCTGATCCGCCGGGCGCAGCTGCACCCGAAAAGCCTCCTGCTCCCGCAGGGACAGGATCTCCGCCTTTTCCATCTGCGTCACCGCCTGGCGGCTCACGCCGGTAAAATACAGCAGCTCGTGCAGGGATGTCTCCCCGTTCTGCAGTAGAAATGACAGCGCGGCGGCCTGTCGGGGCGCCTTTTTCTTTTCCCGGATCAGCTCCGCCGCTTCGTCTGCTGCAATAGCCAGGGAGACCAGCTTGTCCGTCTTGTCGCTTGCGCGGCGACTGGATTCCCGGCGGCAGGCCACCAGGCCCAGCCCCTCCATTTTCTGCAGCAGTTCCCTCGCCCGGGGCTGCGCCGCCTGCAAGTCGGAGAAAGATTGCTCCTTCTCCCGCAGCATGTCCAGCAGCGCCCGCTCCCTGTCCGAAAGGGTCTCCCCCTCCGGCTCACGCTGCAGCGTCCATATCTCCCGGTGCTGATACCACAGGCCAATGGGCAAGATCGCATGCAGCGCGTCATAAAAGGTGCAGAAGTATCGCTGGCACATCCACAGCCCCAGCCGGATCTGCTCCCGGGAGAGCTGCGGCGTTTCGTCCAGCAGCGCCTCTACCGCCTTCAGCGGCCGGTCCGGCAGTCCGGGTTCCACGGCCAGCACCATCCCCTCCGAGCGGCGGTTTCCCCGTCCAAAGGGCACGGTGACCCGCATCCCGGGGCGAACCTCCATGCCATCGGGCACCAGGTAGTCATAAGGCTTGTCTATGGCAAAGGTAGCCGCTTCTATTGCGATTTTGGCGATCTGCGCCATGGTGTCAGCCTCCTGCAGCGGGTGGTTACTTATCGGTGTCGATCACCGTGTCAATGGTGGATGCGTCAAACAGGCCCTCGGCCACCTCATTGATGGCCATGGTCACGGGCTTTTCCTCCAGGATCTCCCCGTTCATCTCCGCTTCCTGGGCGATCTGGCGGGCGCGGCGCGCCACCACGTTCACCATCATGTAGCGGTTGGGAATGTACTCAGTGAGTTTTGTCATAGCGGGATACAGCATCATAATAATCAACTTCCTATCTGCCTTTCGGCGAAAAATTATATTTTACTCAATCAGGAGCTTTTCGATCCTGTCAACGGACTTGCAGTGCTCGGCGCAGAGGATGGATTTCAGCTGGAACACGGCGTTGTCCACGGTGTCATTGACCACGAAGTAGTCGTACCGGTCAGCCATTTTCAGCTCCACCTTGGCGCGCAGCAGCCGCTTCTGCACCTTGTCCTCGTCGTCCGTTCCCCGGGCGGTGAGGCGCCGCTCCAGCTCAGCCCAGGACGGCGGCGCGATGAAAATGCGCACGGTCTCCGGCCGCTTGGCGCACACCTGCTGTGCCCCCTGGATCTCAATGTCCAGGATCACATCCCGGCCCTGATCCATGGCGGCGTCCACGAATTTCTTGGGCGTCCCGTAGAAGTTGCCCACATACTCGGCGTACTCCAAAAAGGCGTCTTCCTCGATCATCCTGTGGAAGTTCTCCGGCTCGATAAAATGATAATGTATGCCGTCCAGCTCCCCTTCCCGGGGTCCCCGGGTCGTGGCGGAAACGGAAAAATACAGGTCCGGGTATTCCTTGAGCAGCTCGTTAAGAACGGTGCTCTTGCCCACGCCGGATGGGCCCGAAATAATGAATGTTTTTCCCCTGGTCAAAGCAATTCCTCCTGTGTAAAGTCTTCTACCTTCATCCCCAAACGGGGCGCCATTTTCTCTGTGGTCAGCGCGGAAAGCACCACATGGTCGCTGTCCATGATGAGCACCGCCGCCGTTTTTCGTCCGTAGGTTGCATCGATGAGCATCCCGCTGTCCCGGGATTCCTGGATCAGCCGCTTCACCGGTGCCGAATCGGGGCTGACGATGGCAATGAGCCGCTGAGCGGAGATCAGATTGCCAAATCCGATGTTAATAAGATCCATCCGCCGTCCCTCACTCGATGTTCTGCACCTGCTCGCGGATCTTCTCCACCTCAGCCTTCATGTTCACCACATCCCGTGCGATGGTCAGATCGTTGCACTTGGATCCGATGGTGTTGCACTCCCGGTTCACCTCCTGGATGAGGAAGTCCAGCTTCCGTCCCACGGGCTCGTCCCCGGCCAGCATGGCGCGCAGCTGTGCCAGATGGCTCCGCAGCCGCACCGTCTCCTCGTCCACGGCGATCTTGTCGGCGAAAATGGCCGCCTCGGTGAGGATCCTGCTCTCGTCGATGGTGGTGGACTGCAATACCTCCCGCATTTTCGCCTCCAGTCTGGCCCGGTATTCGGCCACGGTCTGGGGAGAGCGCTCCTCCACCTTGCCTACAACGGCCTCGATGGTGTCCGCCCGGCCCGCAATGTCCTGGCATAGCTTTTCGCCCTCCACGGATCGCATCTGCCGGTGGGCGGCCAGGGCCTCCTCCAGCACGGCGCAGATGTCGGCGGAGATCATCTCCAGGTCCTCCTCCGCCTTGGTCACCGTCAGCACATCGGGGAATTTTGCCAGCGCCACCGGAGACAAGTCGTTGGACAGCACAAACATCTTTTGCAGCCGGGTCAAAGCCTCGTAGTAGCTCTTAGCCAGGGGCTCATTGACCTGCACCACCGTCTGATCCGCCTCTACGGCGTCCATGGTGACGAACACGTCCACCTTTCCCCGGGAAATAGACTTCTGCACCAGCGCCTTCATGGCGTCCTCGGCAAAAATATAGGCTCTCGGCATTTTCACCGTGCAGTCCAGGTAGCGGTTGTTCACGGAGCGCACCTCCACGGTAATACTCCGCCCGTTGCGCTCCTGCTTTGCGCGGCCGTAGCCGGTCATACTTCTGACCATATTCATTCCTCCTCTATTCTCTCAGCAGCAGTAGAAAAATCGTCCGCCAACGCCGGCCAGGCAGTTCACGCAGATCAGCGCGCCGCATATCCTGGTGCAGGCGTCGCCTCCGAATACGGCGGTGGACCGGTTCCCGTAGCCGTTGGGCTGGTAGGTTGTTCCCTGCCCCTCCAGAATGTCCAGCGCACGCCGGTATTCCGGGTTGTTGGGATTCATCTGCACCGCGGTCTCATAGTACCGCTTGGCCTCGTCCATCCAGCCTCTGCGATAGCAAATGGCACCCTTCAGGAAATTCCACTCGGCGTTGTGGTCGCTCATGGCGTTGAGCAGCTCCTCGGCCAGGTTCAGCTCCCCCTGGGCGATGCTCATGCGCACCCGGGCAAAGGCCGGGTCACCACCGTAGCTGCCGCCATAGGCGCCGTAGGGGTTCTGTCCATAGGGATTGCGCCCATAGCCGCCATAGGGATTCTGCCCCGTGCCGCCGTTTTTGCGCATGGACTGCACTTCCTCGTAGGCCTCGTTGATCTCCTTCATCTTCTCCTGGGCCACATCGGCCAGGGGCGAGTCATGGTAATTGTCCGGATGATACTTCCGGGCCAGGTTCCGGTAGGCCTTTTTCACTTCTTCATCTGTAGCGGAGCTGGGTACGCCCAGCACCTCGTAGGGGTCACGCATTATTGGGTCCTGCCTTTCCTTTGGCGTTCTCTGTTTCTTGTATACTTCCGAAAGGTCCCGTTGAGCACGGCGTTGCCCACCGCATACAGTCCCTCATAAACCACGCTTTCAATGATCCGCCTCCAGCAGCCGAAATCGGCCAGCTCAAAGGCCGCCGCCATGGTGCGGATGGAGGCATCCAGTGTCGCAGCTACCCGCTCCCGATCTTCCGGCTGCAAGGCCCCGTCCCGGGTCTCATAGCGCAGCAGCAGGGGGTTATAGCTGCCGCTCCTGCTGTCCTCTTTCAGGTCGTCCAGTGCATCCACCAGGTAGATCCACCGCCCCAGGTGGTACAGCAGCTCCTCCAGCACCCGGCGCTTTACGCCCTGGGGCGCCAGTGCCGCCGTGTCTCGCAGCAGCAGCGCAAAGGCATCCGCCGCCTCATCCGGAACGGCGCAGTTTTCCCGCTCCAGGCCCGAGAGCTTGTCCAGGTGCGTTCGGATCCGTTGATCCAGCTCCGGCCGCAGCGCTTTCGCCTTCCGGTACGACCGGCGCAGCAGCAGGGACAGGAAGCGGTACTTCCATCCGCCCCAAAAGCCGTGATCTGCTATGCCGTCCCGCAGCTGCCACCAGGTCAGCAGCACGCTCACATCCGCCGCCGCGTCCAGCGCCTCCGTTCCTTCGCAGAAGCACCTGGGGCGGATCGGGTGGACCAGGCACCGTTTTTGTCCGCACCGGGGCGCCACTCCGTCAGACAGGAGCATCGCCAAAAACACCAGGTCATAGTTCAGGGTCATCCGGGCGAACAGCCCATACCGCCTGCCCAGTGTGTGGCACAGGCCGCAATAGCACGCCCGATACAGCTGCTGCTCCTCTCCGTTTAGCTTATCCGGAGAGATGTGTACATATCCAAACATCAGAACAGGCGCACAACGGTATAGGTCAGCACCTCGTGGCGTTTGGCATATCGGTCATAGAATATGCTGGGCACGAAAGCGGCCGCAGCGGCGGCAATGGCAATGATGTAGCGTGTACCCTCCGCAAGTCCCTCCGACAGGAAATACCCCAGCAGAAAGCCGATCACCGGCAGCAAATAAACCAGTGCCACCACGCCCAGCAGCTTTTTCGTCTCGCTCTGGACCACCACTTTGTCCCCCGGCTCCACGCCGACGGGGTCGCTGGCCCGGGCCAGGATAGCCGCTCCAGTCATGCCGCAGCCGGCGCACTCCTCGCAGTCATGTCCGCAGGCGGACTTGCGGGGCACGGAAATTTCCACATAGCCCGGCTCCAGTTTTCTTTTAACAGTTGCGATCTGAGTCATGAGTATTACCTTTCGTTTTCACTGGTCCCGTCGGGATCCAGCCGCACATTTACCTGGTAGTTTCCCTTGGCGCTGACGTGGTCATAGCCGTTCACCACGATGTTCACCGGCAGGGTGTATTCACCGGCCGTGCTGAGCTTGCTGAAATCCACTACCGCCACGACCTGTCCGTCTGTGATGGCGGCGATCTCGTCCGCCAGGCCCCGGATGGTCACCTGGATGCTCTCGGTAGTGCACTGGCCGCTAAAGCCTTCCCGCACCCGCTCCACAATAAACTGATTCACGGTCACGGTTTTTTCAGTAACGCCCGTCACGGTAAATGCCACCGTAGCGCTGTGATTGTCGCCCACCAGCTCCGTATTCTCCGGCGGGATGATCTCATAATACAGTGTCTGCGACTGGGAAATATCCTGCAGGTACACGGTGTCCAGTGCAATGGAATTGATGGCGTCCAAAACGTCCTTTTCGCCCGCCAAAGTAACGGACTTAGGGGAGATGGTGTAGCTGGTCTGCTCCAGAGTCGAGCCTGCCGACTCTTTCACCACGATCTCCAGCGGCACCTCCTTGGTGGTCTTCACCGGCACTCTCACCTGCACCAGTTTTACAGCCGGGCGAATGGCGGGATTGTCCACGGCGATGTCGTTGTAGTCATACAGCGTAAAGCCCAGGGCGTTTTCATAGGATTTATCCGTGTCGCTTATATCCACCGTCAGCTTGGCGTAGCTGATGTTCACCAGGTCATCCCGCTGGCCGTGGAGCAGGATCTTGTCAATATCCAGGATCGGCTCCTCGGCATAGAAGCCCTTCTTGGGGGTGCCTATCACTTCGCACTGGATCGGCACCTCCGTGGAGTAAAGCTCACCCACGGTCACCGTGACCCGGTATGCGCTGGCCCAATCCACGGAGATGGAGTTTTTGGCCACGCCGTCGGGATAAACCACCTGATAGCTCAGGGTTTGGGTACCCACCTCCGAAATGGTGCTGGTGTCCGCAACGATGCGTATATCCTTCTTGTCGATCTTGCGGAGCTGGCGGCGCGGGCCCTTCAGCGTCAGGTCGATGGTCGTGTCATAGCCGGACAGGAGCATAAGTCCTCTGTCGGCCAGGGTCGTGCTCTCGCCGGAAAATTCCACCGGAATATTCCGCACCGTCATGGGAACACTGGGAGCACGCACCGTGTCCACATAGAGCCAAATGGCAATGGCGGCCACAATGGATGCCGCAACGCGTACAGCCTTGCGCTTTTTACTCATCCTCGCCGCCCCCCTTCTTTTGCCGCAGCCGGCCCAGCAGCCAGGTGCTTTTCTGAGACTGTCCCTCCGATTCCGCGGCAGGCATCAGCTCGTTTTTCAGTAGCTTCTCCAGAGTCTCGGGCATGAGGTGCCGCTTGAGCATCCCGCCAATGGCCACGGAAATCGAGCCCGTCTCCTCGGAGACGATCACCACCACCGCGTCGGAATTTTCACTCATACCGATGCCCGCCCGGTGGCGCATGCCAAGGTCCCGGCTGAGATTCACGTTTTTAGACAGCGGCAGCATGCACCCGGCACCCAGGATCCGCCCGTTGCGGATGATGACGGCGCCGTCGTGCATAGGCGCCTTTACGAAGAAAATGTTTTTCAGCAGCTCGCTGGATACCGCCGCATCCAGCATGGTGCCGCTGCGCAGCATATCGTTGAGCAACATACTGCGTTCAAAAACGATCAGCACGCCCGTTCGGGTCTTGGACATCTCCGTGCAGGCCACCACAGTCTGGTCAATGGCTTTTTCCAGTTCCGTTGACTGCTGCTCCGGGGACAGCAGCCGCACCAGGCGGATATTCTTGCTGCCCAGCTGCTCCAGCCCTCGCCGCAGCTCCGGCTGAAAAACGATAAACAGGGCCAGAACGCCCCACTCCACCACATAGCTGAGGATATAGTTGATCCCCCGCAGATTCAGCAGGGACGACAGCCACAGGGCCACAACGAAAACCACGATGCCCTTGAATATATTCTCGGCGCGTGTACTGCGCACCAGGCTCAACAGCTTGTAGATCGCAAAGGACATGATGGCCACATCCAGCACGTCCGTGATACGGACCAGCATGATGTATCGCCACGCGCCTTGCAGCACAGAAATGATAGAATCCACAGCCTGCTCCTTTCCGGTACAATTAAATGCCATAGGTAATATTTATTATATATAAATTCTCGGAAAAAAGCAACAGAAACTATAGGGATTTCTCTGTATTTTCCCGCAGGATCCCACTCATCTCCCGCAAAAACAGGTCGATCTGCCCCTTTGAATTGAAAACCGATGGGCTGATGCGTATGGTTCCCGTTTCCAGTGTCCCGGCGGTGCGGTGGGCCAGGGGCGCGCAGTGCAGCCCTGCCCGCACGGCAATCTGCCGCCGGGCCAGCTCCTCCCCCACCTGTTCGCAGTCCAGCCCTTTCACCCGGAAGGACAGTACGCCCGTCTGATTTTGCCCTGTTTTGTCCGCAAAAACCTCCACACCCGGCATCCGGGTCAGTCCATCCTCCGCCCGCCGTGTCAGCCGTCTTTCCCATTGGGCGATCCGCTCTGTCCCGGTATGACTGATAAACCGCAGCCCCTCCAGCAGTCCTGCGATGCCCGGCATGTTGTGGGTCCCGGCCTCCAGCCGGTCCGGCAGATCGGCGGGCATGGTCTGCCTGCGGGAGGCGCTCCCGGTGCCGCCAAAGAGCAGCGGCCTCGCTTCTGCGCCGCACAGCAGCAGGCCTGTGCCCTGGGGGCCATAGAGTCCCTTATGCCCGGGCATGGCCACAAAGGCCGCGCCCCAGTCCGCCAGCAACACCGGCAGGATCCCCGCCGATTGGGACGCATCCACGATCAGCGGCGTGCGCGCCTGCCGGCACAGCCCCGCCAGCTCCCCCACCGGCTGCACACACCCGAACACATTGGACACATGGTTGCAGATCACCGCATCCACACCCCGGCGCAGGGCCGTGCGGAACCCCTCCAGCATCTGCTCCGGCCGATAAAGCGGCGCATCCGCCACCATGATCTCCACTCCCGGGATGCTGTGCAGCACCCGTGTCACGGCGTTGTGCTCGTAGCCGCTCACCGCCACCCGGCCGCCCGGCCGCACCAGGGTGCGGATGGCGATGTTCAGCCCATGGGTGGCGTTGCAGGTAAAGATCACCTGCTCCGGCGACGGCACATGAAACAGCGCAGCCGCCGCTTCCCGGCAGTCATAGGCCGTCCGGGCCGCTTTTTGGGACGCCGGATAGTTCCCCCGCCCCGGCGAGGACATTTCCCCCACCGCCCGGGCCATGGCCCGGGCCACGGCCGGCGGTTTTTCCAGGGTAGTCGCTCCGCTGTCCAAATAGATCATACCCTCACCTCGCGATAGCCGCTTTCCGTTTTCTCATGAACGGAAAGCGGTGCCAGACCGCCCCGCCGCAGGCAGTCCATGGCCTGCCAGAGCTTTTCTCTGCGAATTTTCACCGCATAACTGCAGCCGAACTCCGTCAGCCCCACCGGAGCCCGGAATATTTTTGCCCATATCCCGCACGCCTCCAGTGTGCGCATCATGCGCTGCGCCTGGGTCACGGAGCGGGCAATAAAGATCACATATTCCATGCCGCCATTCCTCCTCATGCCATATCATATGTACCGGGCAGGAGTGGTGACACCGTAAAAAAGCGCAAAAGAACCGGCACCCAATTGAGTGCCGGTTCTTTTATAAAACCAGGATTATTCTTCGTCCTCGACCTCGTCCTCGTGGTCGCCCAGCAAAGCGCGGATGGACAGGGAGATCTTCTGCTTCTCCTCGTCGATAGCGGTGATCTTGGCATCCACCATCTGGCCCTCGGACAGAACGTCACCGGGCTTCTCGATGCGGCGGTCAGCGATCTGGGAAATGTGGATCAGGCCATCCACACCGGGAACGACCTCAGCGAAAGCGCCGAAGGTCATCAGCTTCACGATGCGCACGTTGGCCACATCGCCCACGTGATAGGTCTCCATAAACTTATCCCAGGGATTGCAGGAGCGATCCTTCACGCCCAGGGAGATCTTGTGCTTCTCAGGATCGAAGGAAATGACGTACACATCCAGGGTGTCGCCCACGGAAACCACCTCAGCGGGGTTCTTGATGCGGGACCAGGACAGCTCGGAGATATGTACCATACCATCCACGCCGCCAATGTCCACGAACACGCCGTAGCTGGTCATGGACTTCACGGTACCGGTGTAGTGCTTACCCACCTCGATGCTCTCCCAAATGGCAGCCTGGGCAGCCTGACGGGCCTCAAACTGCACCGCACGGATGGAACCCACCACGCGGCGGCGGGCACGGTTGACCTCGGTAATACGCAGGGAAACGGTCTGGCCGATCATCTCGCTGAGATCGGCGCCACGGGGCTGGCCGCTCTGAGAAGCGGGCACGAACACGCGCACGCCCTTGACATTGACGACGATGCCGCCCTTGTTCTCCTCGGTGACCTTGCCCTCCAGGGTGGTCTTCTCCTCGCGGGCCTTCTCGATGTCTTCCCAGACCTTCACGGCGTCCAGGCGCTTCTTGGAGAGCATCGCATAGCCCTCCACATCGTTGACGCGGATGATGTAGGTCTCGATCTCGTCGCCGACCTTCACCACATCCTCGGGCTTGACGTTGGGATCAGCGCTCAGCTCATCCACGGCAATATAGCCAGCCTGCTTGCAGCCCAGGTCGACCTGGACCTCGGTGGGGCCGACTGCCGTCACAATACCGGTTACCTTCTCTCCTGTATTTAAAGTTTTAAAAGATTTTTCCAGCATTTCCTCGAAGCTTTCCTCGTTGGCTTCCATGGTCTTGATTTCTTCGCTCATCGTTGTATATACCTCCTTAATGATGCCCGCAGGCGTAGACGCGCCGGCCGTTAGACCTGCCACAAGACATCCTTCAAAAAGGTCTGACGAGAGCTCACCGGCCCGCTCGATCTGAACGACCCGTCCGCATTTCTCCCTGCAAATCTCCGCTAAATGCTTGGTATTGGCACTTTTCCGGTCTCCGACAACGACCATAACGTCCACTTTGGCCGCCAGTTCGGCTGCCTCCGCTTGACGCCTATGCGTAGCATTACATATTGTATCAAAGATTTTTACATTTGTACACTGTTTTTTTAAAATTTCTTTAGAACTTTCCCAAATTGTTCGCACGCAGGTGGTTTGTGCCGCCGCCGTCAGGGGCAGAGCCCTGCGGCTTTCGTCCTCCGCCAGCCATTTTTCCAGCTCCTCCGGTCCCGGCAGGATCACCGATCGCTCCGACCAGCTGGCCACACCCATGACCTCCGGGTGGTGGGGCTCTCCGATGATAAGAGGGGTCCGCCCCTCCTCCTGGGCCTGGGCCACCAGCTGCTGGATGCGCAGCACATTGGGGCAGGTGGCGTTGACGCACCGGGCGCCCAGCGCCTCCAGCTTTTCAAAAACCTCTTTTTTCTCCCCGTGGGAGCGGATGACCACCGTCTCGCCGGGCCGGATCTCCTGCCAGGATTCCGCCTTGCGCATTCCCAGTGCCTCCAGCTCCGCCACCACGTTGGCGTTGTGGATGATGCTGCCCAGCATCACGCAGGGCTCACCCCGGCGCGCCGTGTCCCGGGCCATGTCCACCGCCCGCTTCACGCCGTAGCAGAATCCCGCGCTCTGCGCCACCATTACATCCATGCTTCTCCCCCTAATTCATACGCCTGACGCACCACCTCGTCGGCATTGGCCTGGTATTCCTCCGCCGTGCCCTTCCGGCCCGTGTATTCCGGCGTAAAGGGCTTGCCGAAAATAATGGGCACCCTGGCAAACAGCCGCTTTTTCGTCCCGATATAAATGGGCATCAGCTTGGCCCCGGCCCGAATGGCCATCATTGCCACGCCGCCCTTGGGCCGCACGCCCCGGTTCTTTTTGCGCACCCGGGTCCCCTCGGGGAAAACCATCAGCATAAACCCGTCCTTCAGAGCCTGGATGGATCTTTTTACCGCGCCGATGTCGGAGTGGCCCCGGTCCACGGGAAATACACCCATTTTCCGCAGGAACGTCCGCAGGATGGGGATCTTAAACAGCTGATTTTTTCCCATGATCTGCAGGTTTGCCTCCCGCCCCAGGGCGCAGATAAGCAGAATAGGATCCCAGTTGCTGCTGTGGTTGGGGCACAGCAGCACAGGCCCTTCCTTGGGCACGTTCTCCAGTCCCTCCACCCGGATGGGGTGCAGGAATGTGGCGATAGGCTTCACAATGTCATATACGGTGGCAAAATACTTGCTGCTCATTATCTGACCCGCTTTCTGATCTCCTGTAAAATTGCGTCCTTACTCTGCTGAAAATCCATGTGGGTGGTGTCCACCGTCACGGCGTCTGCGGCTGCCTGCAGCGGCGCCGCCTCCCGGTGGCTGTCCGCCCAGTCCCGCTGCTTCATTTCCTCCAGCACCTGTTCGTAGGGCTTGGGGGTCCCCCGCTGCTCCAGCTCCATAGTCCGGCGGCGGGCCCGCACCTCTACGTCGGCGCTGAGGAAGATCTTCACCTGGGCCTGTGGCAGCACCACGGTGCCGATGTCCCGGCCGTCCATAATGACGCTGCTGCGCCGGGCCATGTCCCGCTGCATCTCCAGCAGAAAGGTCCGCACCGCCGGGATGGCGGATACGGCGGAGGCATACATGGAGATCTCCGGCAGCCGGATCTGCTCCGTCACGTCCTCCCCGTTGAGGAGCATGTGCTGCAATCCGTCATCGCTGTAGCGCATGTCCACCCGGATCTGCGGCAGCGCGGCCACCACCGCCGCGGCGTCTTTGGGGTCAATGCCGTTTTTATACATATAGTAACCAATGCTGCGGTAAATGGCGCCGGTATCCACATATACGATGCCCAGCTCCTTGGCCACAGCCTTGCTCAGGGTGCTTTTGCCTGCTCCGGACGGGCCGTCTACGGCCACGGAATATACGCTCATAGTTCTTTCTCTCCTTCTGTTTCTGCGGCGGCGATCCCTGCCGCCCGGCCCGTAGCCCAGGCGATCTGCAGGTTGAACCCGCCCGTGTAGGCATCTACATCCAAAATCTCGCCCGCGAAGAAAAGCCCGCAGACCTTTTTGGATTCCATGCTGTTGGGGTTTACCTCCCCCACCTTGACCCCGCCGGAGGTGACGATGGCCTCTGCCACCGGCCGTGGGCCGGTAACGGATAGCGCAAAATGCTTCAGCTCCTGCAGCAGCGCCCGGCGCTGCTCCTTTTTCAGGGAATTGGCTTTCAGCTCCGTAGAGATCCCCAGCCGCCGGCACATCACCGGCACCATGCTGTGGGGCAGCAGCGAAGAAAGCACGTTTTCCATGTTCCGGTTGCTCTGCTCCCGCAGCTCCCGCAGCAGCCGCTCCTCCAGCTTTTCCTCGGAAAGGGCCGGCTTCAGGTCGATGGACAGTTTATAGGTATGCTTGCCCCAGTCCCGCAGATGCGCACTGGCTGACAGCACCAGTGGCCCCGAAACGCCGAAATGGGTAAACAGCATCTCGCCAAACTCACTGAACACGGTCTTTCCCTTCTCGTTCCTGGCGGAAAGCTGCACGTTTTTCAGCGCCAGCCCCTGCATCTGTCCGCAGCAGGGATCATCGCTCACCAGCGGCACCAGGGAGCCGTGGGGCTCCACAATGGTGTGCCCCAGCTGGGCGGCCATCCGATAGCCATCTCCGGTAGAGCCCGTCCCGGGATAGGACACACCCCCGGTGGCCAGGATCGCCGCTGCAGCCGGGTACTCCTTCTTTTCCCCCTGCACGGCGCAGACTGCGCCCGCCTCCGTCAACAGGGACACCGCCCGGTCATGCTCCCACCGGACACCCAGCTTCTCCATCCGCCGCTTCAGCGCCCCGGACACATCAAATGCGCAGTCCGACACAGGAAATACCCGGTTTCCCCGCTCTGTTTTCAGCGGCACGCCGATCCCCTCAAAAAATGCCATCGCATCGGCGCTTGTAAAGCGGGTCAAGGCGCTGTAAAGGAATTTGCCATTACGGGGAATATGCGCCATCAGCTCCTCCACCGGGCAGTTGTTGGTCACGTTGCACCGGCCCTTGCCGGTGATATTCAGTTTTTTGCCCAGTCGCTCGTTGGGCTCCAGCAGGCGCACGGCCGCTCCCCGCTCTGCCGCGGCGATGGCCGCCATCATGCCGGCTGCGCCGCCGCCGATAACCACGATCTCCTTATTCATCTTCCGCATACCCAAAGACCCCATACCGGGACCACACACGCTCCAGTTCCGAGAACGACTCGGCAGTCTCCTCGCTTTTCTGCTGTCCCACCGCCATGATCAGCGCATTCAGCAGGCTCACAGGGGCCGCCATAGAGTCCACAAAGGAGATCATATCGCTGCTCACCAGCAGCGATGCGCTGGCCAGCTTGTAAATAGGCGACATTTTGCTGTCCGTCACGGCGATCACATCCGCCCCCCGGTCCCGGGCGAAGCGGACGGCGTTCACCGCCATTTGGGAGTACCTGGGGAAGCTGATGCCCACCAGCACATCCCCCGGCCCCATGCGCAGCATCTGGTCGAATATCTCCCCCGCCGCGCTCTGTACCAGGGTCACATTCTCAAAGATCAAATGGAAATAGAAGTTCAGATACCCTGCCAAAAAAGCCGACGACCGCACGCCCAGCAGATAGATATGCTTCGCCTCCACCAGCTTCTCCACCGCCAGATCGAACTCCGTTCGGTCCATGCGCTCAATGGTGCTGCGGATGGTCTCCATGTCCCGCTGCATAACACTGCCGGCGATGTCGCCGCTGTTGATCTGCTCTCCGGATGCCTCAATGCGCTGGATACTGGTGAGCTTGCCCCGGATCAGTTCCTGCAGCGCCTTCTGCATGGCCGGGTAGCCGTCATACCCCAGCTGGGAGGCAAAGCGCACCACCGTAGACTCGCTGACCTGGGCGATCTGCCCCAGGCGGCAGGCCGTCATAAAGGCAGCCTTGTCGTAGTTGGACAGTATGTAATTGGCGATCCGTTTCTGTCCCTTGGAAAATCCGTCCATCCCGGTGCGGATCAAATAGAGCACATTGTGGCTCATGGTTCATCGCTCCCCTTCAGCGTTTTGACTTCCTCCTCTGTCAAGGCTCTCCACTTGCCACATGGCAAGTTTCCTAATAAAATTCCGTGTTCGGCTACGCGCTCCAGCCGCAGGACGGTCAGTCCTGCCTGCCGGCACATGCGCCGGATCTGCCGGTTCTTTCCCTGGTGGATGGTCACCTGCAGCACAGCGTTTTCTCCCTGGCCGGACAGCACCTCCACCTGGGCCGGGGCAATGGGCTCCCCCTCCAGCAGGCGCATCTGCCGCAGCAGCTCCGTGCCCTTTTTCCAGTCGCCCCGCACCGTCACCCGGTACAGCTTGTCCACCTCATATTTCGGGTGGATCATCCGCTGCATCAGTTCGCCGTCGTTGGTAAACAGCAGCAGCCCTTCGGAATCCATGTCCAGCCGCCCCACGGGAAACACCCGCGCGCCGCAGTCCCTCACCAGCTCCGCCGCAGTCCTGCGCCCGAATTCGTCGGAGAGGGTCGTCACATAGCCTCTCGGCTTGTGCAGCATCAGATAGACCTTCTTTTCCCTGCCGGCCAAGGGCTTTCCGTCCACGGCGATGCAGTCCGTGTCCGGATCTGCCTGGTCTCCGGGCCGGGCCGCCGCGCCGTTCACCGTGACCCGGCCGCAGAGCATCCATTCCTCCGCCGTCCGTCGGGAGCACAGCCCCGCCTGGGCAATGATTTTCTGCACGCGCTGGCGCACCGGTGTCACCCGCCTTTTCTCATAAATACTTTTTTTCTCCGGGTATAGCCGCCGTTTCCACGCCGTTTTCCCGGCCAAAGCCGTATGCATACAGCGCCGCATGGTCGGCCCAGTCGTTGCCGTCCTGCAGCGTCACAGCCGCCAGCATCCGCCCGTCCCGCTCCACGCAGGACACCAGCGTCCGCCCGGCCGCCTTGGTATAGCCTGTTTTCATCCCCACGCAGCCCTCCAGCTCCCGCAGCAGCCGGTTGTGGTTTTTCATGCTGCGTCCGCCGATTTGGGCGGCGGAGGTAGAGCATATGCGCATCAGCGTGGGGTTCTTGGCCGCATAAGCCGCCAGCTTCGCCATATCCCGGGCCGTGGAGTAGTGCGCTTCCCCGTCCAATCCGTTGGGGTTTTCAAAGTGACTGCTGTCCATGCCGATCCGTCCGGCCAGGTCGTTCATCCGCCGGACGCACCGCTTTTCCCCGCCGCAGGCATCTGCCAGCGCCAGGGCCGCATCGTTGCCGGAGCACAGCAGCAGGCCGTACAGCAGGTCCTCCACCGTCACCCTTTCCCCGGGCCTGAGATACATGGAGGAGCCCTCGGCCATGTGCCGCTTCGTCACGGTGACCTCCTGCCGCATCCCGCACTCCTCCAGCACCACCAGAGCCGTGAGGATCTTGGTGGTGCTGGCGATCCGCATTCGCTTGTCGGCGTTCTTCTCGTAGAGGACCTGCCCCGTGCCGCAGTCCATGAGCACCGCCGCCGTGGCGGATAGGTCCATGGCCCATACCCTCTGCGTCAGCAGCAGCAATGCCGCCAGCGCGGCGGCGGTCATGCGTGCGAATTTCAATCCCCATCACCCTTTTTGCAGTTGATGGTGACAGTATACGCAGTTAAAATTCGGTAGTTTCCTTCTTTTTATCCAGGAAGCTCTCCACCCGGTCCATGACCTGGGGCACCATTTCGATGATGCGGTCCGCGGTGCCCATAGCGGGGATCGCTACCGGCATCACCCGGGTCACGCCGTCCTTCACCACCAGGAACGCCACCGGATCCACCTTCACGGCAGAGGCGGTGCCGCCGGCGAAATTCTTGCCGTCCGCCTGCTTGCCAAAGTCGCTGCCGCCGCAGGTAAAGCCGAAGCTCAGCCGGGACACCGGCACCAGGGTCACGCCGTCCGGCGTGGTAATGGGCTGGCCGATGACCGTGTCACTGCTGACCATCTCCCGCACCTTGCTCATGGAGGTCTCCATCATTTCGCTGAGGTTGGTCTTTTCCTTGTTTTCCATATTGTTCATCCTTTCCAGACTGCGTTTTTGTATCGTTTTCCGCCTTAGGCGGCTGTTTGCGAAGTTGCAGGAACCATTTGATGAGCGGCACGCCGCAGGCAAAGCCGATGACCGTCAGATCCCAGATCAGGAAGGACACGCCCACCTCTCCCGAGATCTTCGTCTTGCCTCCCTGCAGCTCCGGTTCCAGGTGGATGTGCGGGTCCGGCATGCGCACCAGCTCCTGCAGCACCGGCGCCGCCGCATACATGGCCGCGCTGAGCCTGCCATAGAGCAGCGCCGTGTCCGCCGGGTCGTCCCCGCCGATGACCGCCGAAACATTCATAGGCGAAATGCGGACCCGCCGGAACGTCATCCGCAGCCCTTTTTTTAGGATCCGCCACAGCTCCGGCAGGCTGTCCAGCACCGCCCGGGCCGTGATCTTCGGCGTCTCCTTTTTGGGTTTCTCTTTTTTCTTCTTGGGTGGCTTTTCCTTTTTTGGCTTCTTCTTCGCCGTTTCCTTTTTGGGCACCACCTGCACATGCACGGGCCCCAGCCGCAGCATTACTCTGAGCTCCTCGCCGAAGGCAAGGCGCACGCCCACGCGGCTCAGCTGCACCGCCAAAAAGATCGCCAGCAGTATTCCCACTATCCACAGTGCCGTCAAGCCGTGTCCGCCTCCTCTCAGGTGCTTCTGTCAGGTGTTCATGTCCTCGCTGATGGTCCCGTCGTTTTCCAGCCGCAGCTGCCCGTCGTTCTCCAGGCCCGGCATCTCCGGCAGGTCCTCCAGGGTGTTCAGGTGGAACGCCCGGAGGAACTCCTTGGTGGTGCGGTACAGCCTGGGCCGTCCCGGCACCTGCAATGTGCCGCATTCCTCGATCATATGCCGCTCCAAAAGCAGCCCCACGGTATACGAGCTGTCCACGCCCCGGATCTGATCGATGTAGGCCCGGGTGGTGGGCTGGTAGTAGGCAATGATGGTCAGCACCTCCAGCGCCGGCTGGGACAGCTTGGCCGGTTTGCGAATTTCAAAGGCTTTGCGGATGTAGTCGGCATATTCCGGTGCCGAGCACAGCTGCCAGGTGTCCGCCATGCGCACCAGGCGTATGCCCCGGCGCTCGAAGCTGTAGTAGTCCCCCAGCTTCTGCAGCACCAGTTCCGCCGTGGGCCTGTCCAGGTCCAGGGCCAGGCAGATGCGGTCAATGTGCACCGGCTCGCCGGAGGCAAAGAGGATGCCCTCCAGGGCCGCCTCGATCTCTTTCATTTCCAGTATTTCCATATTCCCTCCGATTACACCTCGGTTTCCTTGCTGCAGGACACCATGCAGTCCTCCGGCCCGCCGGCCAGGCGCAGCACGTGCTTTTTGCACAGCTCCAGCACCGCCATAAACGTGGCCACCAGCTCGCTGCGGCTGCGGCTGCCCTTGAACAGGAGCAGAAACCGTGTAATGCCCGCCAGCTTTACACGCCGCACGATCTCTGCGGCTTTTTCCTCCACAGAGTACGGCTCCCGCTTCACGATGTCCTCAAACACCGTCAGCTGCGGATTCAGCGCCATGTCCCGCCGGTCCAGCAGCTCCTGCATGGCGATGGCCAACTCGCCCGGCTCGTGGTCGTACTCAAACACCTTGCCCCGCTTTACCGGCTCCGGATTTTTGGTAAAGATGTTGCGTCCGAACTCACTCATGGGGCCAAGCTTTTCCGTCAGCTTGCGGATCTTTTGGTAGCACTCCCCCCGCTGCCGCTCCTGCAGGGATTGGATCAGGGCGTCCATCTCGCTCTGAGCCTCCTCGTCCTCAATGGACAGGAGCATTCTCGTCTTAATGTACATAAGATGGGAGGCCATGGTCACAAATTCGCTGGCCACCTCCAGGTCCATCTGCTGCCGTTTTTCCAGGTATTCCAAATACTGATCCAGGATCAGCGAGATGGGAATATCCTGGATCTCGATTTTATTTTTGCTCAGCAGGAACAGGATCAGATCCAGCGGCCCCTCGAAATCCTCCAGCGATTCCGCCGCCCTGGTCTGCACCACTTTTTCCAATTTAAAAATGGGATTGTCCAAAATATTTTCTCCCTTACAAGCCGACCACGCGGCAGAATAAATCAAACACCCACCGGATAGCATTAGATAGGGCGCTGCTGCCCACATCGAAGAAAACCAGTGCAAACAGCACCAGCATGCCGTACCGCTCATAGCACATAAGCTGGTTATAGGCCCGGTCCGGCAGCACCGCAAACAGCACCTTGGACCCGTCCAGCGGTGGGATAGGTACCAGGTTAAACAGGCCCAGGCCGATGGACAGCACCGCCACCATCAGCAGAAAGTCCAAAATCCTCTGGTTTGTCTCCGAATAGGCCGCCACATCGCAGAAAATCCGGGCGGCAAGCAGCGTGAGCAGCGCCAGCAGAAAATTGCTCACGGGCCCTGCCAGAGCCGTCAGCGCCATGCCCTGCTTGGGCTTTTTAAAGTAGTTGGGATTCACCGGCACGGGCTTGGCCCAGCCGAAGCCCACCGCAAACATCATCAGCAATCCGAACCAGTCGATATGCCGCAGGGGGTTCAGGCTCAGCCTGTGGGCCCGCCGGGCCGTGGGGTCGCCCAAAGCGTAGGCCGCCAGACCGTGGCAGGTCTCATGCACTGTCAGGCACAGCAGCACCGCCGCCAGGCGCAGCACCATATCCAGCAGCGACCCAAAGTCCAGCGCCGCCCACAAGTTGCTCAAATAGTGCAAGTCAATACTCCCCCATCTTCACTCTTTTATAACATATGGATTATACCAAAAAAACAGGGCCAATTCAAGCGCAAAACCGAGCCGGACAAGAAAGGTTACATTTTATACTTTTTTATTCAAAAAATGTAACTGTTTTGTAGTCGAATCATTATAGTATTGTAGCGCTGCTGTAATGAATGATCTCCTTCCGCGTGCTATACTAAGTATATAAAATCAGAACAGGAGGAATGTAACATGAAACAGATGAAAACCATCCGCAACCTGATCGTACTGCTGACGGCTATTTGCTTCGGTCTGGCAGTCATTGCCTTCTTCCTGCCCCAGGGCATCGGAACGGTATGTGCCATCGGGACCGTGGCGCTGGCAGCACTGGTGCTGATCCTGTGCCTGGTATACGGCGCGCTGTATTTTGACCGCCGCCGCACCGCCGCCTGACAGATTTTTCCATCCATCAGCCATTCTATTCCATCAAACAAAAGCACCGCAGGATTTCCTGCGGTGCTTCCGTAAAACAGTAAAAGCCAAGCTGTGAAATGCAGCTTGGCTTTTCTCTCTGCCTAGTCAGCTTGAGAAATTGGCGTTTAATTGGCATCTGACCTTAAGAAGTTTTTTTCAATAAATTTTTTTGCCTTATATCCTAACAAAAAAGTAGTCTCGCATGTTTTTATTTCGCACATTAAATGTTTCTCGCACAGCCTTTTTGATAACGCTATCTCCTGCTCCGCGAATGCATAGCAGCCCAAATCTCTTTTTTCATAAAGAAATCCATGAATCAAATCCGTAGTGATGCGCAGTTCATCCTCGATGACAAAAATGCAGACATCATGATTCCGAAACTTTTTATCCGCAGCGTCAAAACACTTGGTGATAATATACGGTTCCTGTAATCCATAATAATCCCGCAAATGACGGCAGGCTTTTGTAAGGATTTCTTTTTTCATGGTAGGAATATGGAATGATTTCTCTTTTTTTCGCAAGACCATAGTCGATCCGACAGCTGCTATTCCGGCAACAATGAAAACGGCACAGCCGACAACCAGCTTAGCAATTCCAACAAGAATCTTCCAAATCCACCCGCTTGGCTGCGGAATTAATTTCAGCGGAAAGAGTCCCGCGGCAGCAACGATTATGAAGGCGATGTAGGAAACAGCTGTGCTGAATCTTCGCCAGATTTTTCCTTTTCGGACGATACACTTCTCGCGGGTATTTAAGGCCTTATATTGCTCTATAAAAGTATTATTCGGATTTTCTTCTTTATTTTTATACCTGAAATATCGCAATATCGTGCCCCCCTCTCCTCTTGCTGCTTATAAGACTGATCCCGCGAATTAAAGCTTGCTGTTTCATTTTTATCTTACCATGCGAAAGCAAATTATGCAATAACAGGCACAGCAGCGCGGACTGCTGTGCCTGTTAACCGTTTCTGCGGCGCTTTGATTTTTATAGACCTCTTAAAAATTCGTCCTTCAGACCGCGGCCGGCTAGGCCCTGGCGCACCTGCTGCAGCAGGCGCTCCCGGTCCTGGTTCAGCGTACCCTTCAGCGTGAGATAGTTGGAAGCGTGGTTCATGCGGAACACGCTGCCGGGGCTGTCAATGTGCTGCAGAAACAGCTCCATTTCCTGCATCACTTCCACGGGTTTGAGCACATAAAAACTCCCCTCCCGCACCCATTTTTCCAGGGGCGTGCCCGGCTCTACCATCAAGGTCAGAAGGCCGATATACTCCGGGTTCATGGCATTGAAGGCCCGGGCCGTTTCTACGGCGTGCTCCCGCCACAGCTCCCGGCTGCCCAGGCCGGATATGGCCGTCACCGACAGCTGCAGTCCGCTTCGGCGAGCCTTCTGCCCCGCCGCGATAATTTCGGCAGTCGTATGGCCCTTATTCATCCGCTCCAGCACCGCGTCGCAGCCGGACTCCAGGCCCATGTAGACCATTTTCAGCCCCTTTTCCCGCAGCAGGCGCAGGTCCTCCTCGGACTTGATCTGCAGACTGGTGGGCGAGGCGTAGCAGGTCACCCGCTCACACTCGGGAAACAAGCCGTATACAAGGCCCAGGATCTGCACCAGGTCATCGGTCTTGCGCATCAGGGCGTCCCCGTCGGCCAAAAACACCCGGTCCACATGCCGGTAGACCCGCCGGGCCAGCTCAAAATCCTCCCGGATCTCCTCCATCGGGCGCATGGCAAAGTGCTTGTCATCGTACATATCGCAAAAGGCGCAGCGGTTGTGACTGCAGCCATAGGTCACCTGGACAATGAGACTGTAGGCCTCGCTGGGCGGACGGTACACCTTTCCTTTATATCGCACGGTCATTTCTCCTTTCGTTTTCTGCGCGGTGCATTTATTTGGTGGTTATTATACCGCATTTTTTCCCGGTTGAAAAGAGCATATTCTCCAGAGCAGGGCCATATAGTGTTCCATGGAAATCTACCGCCAAAGCGAAAGGAATGGTCAATGCCATGGAGGATTGCTATAACCGCGTGGAGCTCTGCGGAGAGGTGCTCACGCTCCCGGAACCGTCCCACACCAACCACGGGGAGATTTTTTACCGCTTTATGCTGTCCGTGCCGCGCCTTTCCGGGCAGAATGACGAGCTGCCGGTGCTAGTGCGGCAGAGTTTGCTGCCGGAGGAACTGCAGGTGGGCGACACCGTTTCTATAACGGGCCAGCTGCGCTCGTTCAACAACCGCAGCGGCCAGGGACGGCGGCTCATTCTATCCGTTTTCGCACGAAGTCTGACTCCGACCCCCGGCGCAAGCCCGGCAAACCGCATCTGCCTGTGCGGCGCAGTATGCAAGCCCCCGGTGCTGCGCAGCACCCCCCTGGGCCGGGAGATCTGCGACATTCTGCTGGCGGTGAACCGCCGGTGCGGCCGGTCGGACTACCTGCCGGTCATCTGCTGGGGGCTCCTGGCGCGGCAGGCTGCCGAGCTGGAGACCGGTGACAGCTTCTGCGCCGAGGGCCGGGTCCAAAGCCGGACCTACATAAAAGTCGAAGGCGGCGCAGCCCAGCAGCGCACCGCCTACGAGGTATCCATCATGCACATGGCAGACCGGGAGGATTTCCCGGCGGAATAACAAGCAAAGACGCGCAGGAGTTCTTCCCTGCGCGTCTTTTAATTAATGCTGATATTCAAACTCCAGGTCGTACATGGAGACGATGTCCCCGTCCTGGATGCCCATCTGCTCCAGCCGGTCAAACAGACCGCTCTGACGCAGCATTTTGTCGAAATACATCCGGCTCTCATAGTCGGAGAAGTTGATGTTGGCCATGAGCCGCTGCAGCCACGGACCCTCCACCAGCCAGGTGTTGTCCTCCACCTGAATATTGAGAGGCTGGGAGGTATCCACCTCCGGCGGGCGGGGCACATACTCCGGCTCGTACACCACCACCGGCGGCAGCTGAGAGAGCATCCGCCCGATGGTCTGCACCAGCTCCCGGGTCCCCTGGTGGGTGGCGGCGGACATCTCCAGGAAGGTGTAGCCCGCCTCCTCCACATGCTTTTTAAGGGCCTCCAGCTGCTCCGGATCCTGCAGAAGATCCGTCTTGTTGCCCACCACGATCTGGGGACGCTTTGCAAGCTCCGGAGAATAGTTCTTCAGTTCCTCGTTGATGGCGTCAAAGTCCGCCACAGGGTCCCGGCCCTCGCTGCCGGAGACATCCACCAGGTGGACCAGCAGCCGGCACCGGTCGATATGCCGCAGAAAATCGTGGCCCAGTCCGGCACCCTCGCTGGCCCCCTCAATGATGCCGGGAATATCCGCCATGACAAAGCTGACGCCATCGTCCACATACACCACGCCCAGGTTGGGATAGAGGGTGGTGAAATGATAGTTGGCAATTTTGGGGTGCGCCTTGCTCACCACGCTGAGTAACGTGGATTTGCCCACGTTGGGAAAGCCCACCAGGCCTACATCCGCCAGGAGCTTCAGCTCCAGGATCACATCGTGGCTCTCCCCGGGCAGGCCCGCCTTGGCAAAGCGGGGCACCTGCCGGGTGGGGGTGGCAAAATGCTGGTTGCCCCAGCCGCCCCGGCCGCCCTTGCACAGGACGAAGGGCTCCTTGTCTGACATGTCCTTGATAATTTCACCGGTCTCCGCGTCCCGGATCAGGGTGCCGCGGGGCACGCGGATGGTCAGGCTCTCGCCGTCCTTGCCGCTCTTGCGGCCGCCCTGGCCGTCCACCCCGTTGCCGGCCACATACTTGCGCTTATAGCGGAAGTCCATCAGAGTGGACATGTTGTCATCCACCTGCACGATGATGCTGCCGCCATCGCCGCCATCGCCGCCATCAGGGCCGCCGGCGGCTATATATTTCTCCCTATGAAACGCCACGGCACCGTTGCCGCCGTTACCGGCCCGGACGGTGATGCGCGCTTTATCTATGAATCCGTTTGCCATATACTCATACCTCACTGCACAATTTGTATTATTCTACCGAAAAAATCCCGGCCCGTCAAGTTACTCCTCCGTGAAGTGGACGTGGGAGAAAATATGATCCTGGCAGAAGCAGTGATACCCGGCGCACTTGCTGCAATAGCGGAACTGCAGGTCGGGATAATCCGTATCCGTGCGGCCGCAGACGGCGCATTTGTGGTGATAGGGCGCGCTCTTTTGCTGCTGCTGGGCCTGGCGCACCGTGCGGCGGTAGTTCACCGCGCCGGGCGAATGGCGGTACTGGGTCTTCTGACGCAGATAGCGCACATGGGGCGTTGCGAAAATGGCAAAGTTCAGCAGCGCCAGCACCGGCGTGATGGCACCCACCACGTTGCCGGAGAGAATGGACTGCACGATCTCAATGGCAAAGAACGCCCCATCGATGATGGCCAGCCACTTGATCTTGACGGGGATGATGAAAAACAGCAGCACCGTCATATCCGGGAACAGCACCGCAAAGGCCAGGAACATGGACAGGTTCACATACCCCGTGCCGGCCAGGGTCAGGTGATAATTGCCGGTGATGAGGCTGGTGATGATGACACCCAGCACCGTCAGCAATGCGCCGCCCACATAGTACAGGGTGAACTTCGCCGTGCCCCACTCCCGCTCCAGGGTGGAGCCGATCCAGTAGTAGAAATACAGGGCGATGATCAACGCAAAGGGGCTGCCGTATCCCGGCACGAACACAAAACTCACCAGCCGCCACACCTCGCCGTGGAGCAGGCCGCTGAGGTTGAAGGACAGAAAGTCCAGGGCCGCGGCATCCGCATTGCGGCTGAGAAGGGAGAGAACATACACCAGCGCGTTGCCGATGACGATGTAGCGCATCAGATTCGGGATGCCAAAACGGGGATGGCGGGCGCAGAAGCGCTCCACCGCGTCATAGATTTTTTTCAAAAGGAAGTCCTCCTGTTCGATTCTTTCGCCTTATTGTAGCCGAACGGCGGGAAAAAGTCATTACTTTTCTTTGAATTTTTCCCGTTTTTTCAAAAAAGTTGCAGGCAGGGATGCACAGGTGATTGACGAACCGGCGTGCCGGACCTATAATGGCGGAAACGGAAACCACAAACACAGGGAGGGGCTGCCATGGGCGGAAAATGCGAAAGCTGCGTCTACTACTCCTACGACGAGGAGTACGACGACTACATCTGCGATATGGATCTGGATGAGGACGAGATGGTCCGGTTTCTCACCGCACGGGCGGACAGCTGCCCCTATTGGCGGCCCGGAGACGAGTACATCACCGCCCGGAAACAATAATCAATACGGCGCCGGCAAATGCCGGCGCCGTATTGATTACTGCGGCTTAATGGGATTTTCGATGTCAACGACGCCCAGCTTGGACCGGTAGGCCCCGCCTACCATGATCTGCACCCGCTCCACGCCGTCCAGGCTGCACAGGGACTTCACCAGCCCCTGGACCAGGCTGTCCTGGCACACCGAAACATCGCAAAGGGACTTGTAGTCGGCATAGGAAAAGTTCAGGCAGCAGATATCCCCGTCCATCCACACGCCGGCTGCGCTGATCCCCTCCGGCAGCAGCTTTTCCAGGCCCTCGGTCTGCGGCCCCTCCTCCAGAGCCTGCAGCACCCGCTGGCAGCGGTTCTCACCCTCGTAGATCAGCAGCTCCCGCTTTTCCGGCTGCAGCGTGCCGGATGGATCCGGGAAGTACAGCGTTACGGGCACCACCTTCACCACATCCTCCGAGCTGGTGAGCAGCACGTCCTCCGTGGAAAAATATGAGTTTGTCCGCCCGGAGAGGGGTCTGCCCTCCACCAGGACCTGCAGCCACTTGACACCGGGGATCTGGCAGGCCGACAGGGTGATGCAGTAATCCGCCACCGTCAGAGAAAGGCCCGACAGGCGGCCATAGGCAGCGGAGAAATCCAGCACCGCCACGCCGCCGGACACGCTGCACTCCAGCAGCTCCGCATCCGGCGGAATGGGCGAGGTGAAGTCCATGCCGCCCGACCGGTTCTGCAGCAGCTGCACCACCATTTTCACCTGGTCCGCCGTATCGGCGCTCTCCTGGGCCGACCAGTCCACCGGTTGGGAGCAAAGCACATCCCCGCCGGCTTCATAGTCCGCCGCCGGGTAAAAAAGGTGCAGGCTATGGCCGCCGGTCTTATCGGGGGAACAGCCCGTCAGCAAAAGCAGCAGCGCCAAAAGAGCGGCCAGGATCCGTTTTGCCTTCATGCCGTCACCTCCGGCTCCGCCTGGGGAAACGACACGGTGAACACAGTGCCGCCGCCTGCCCGGGGCGCAACGCTGATCTCGCCGCCCCGGCGCTGCACCGTGTCACCCACGATGCTCAGCCCCAGGCCCGTGCCGCCGATCTGACGGGAGCGGGCCTTATCCACCCGGTAAAAGCGCTCAAAAATATGGGGCATATCCTCCGGCGGGATGCCGATGCCGTTATCCGACACGGTGAGCACCACCCGGTCCTCTTCCACAGAAACGGACGCATGGACAAAACCGCCGGGGGCGGTATACTTCACGCTGTTTTCCATGAGATTATACAGGATCTGATGGATGTCCCCCTCCGTGGCCAGCACGGCGACGGTCTCATCCGCCCGGCAGGTCAGCCGGATCTCCCGCTGCCGGGCCACCGGCTGCAGCATGCGGGCCGCGCGCTCCAAAATCGGCTTCACCGCTACGCGCACAGCCGGTTCCACAGCGCCGCTGTCCAGCCGCGTCAGGCGCAGCAGATCCTCGGTGATGCGCTCCAGGCGGCTGGCCTCATCCCCGATATCCGCGACAAATTCCCGGGTGGTGGCCGGGTCGATATTCTCCGTCTGCAATATGGAATCCGTCAGCAGCTTGATGCCTGCCAGGGGCGTTTTCATCTCATGGGAAGCATCGGACACGAAGCGGCGCCGGGCCTCCTCCGTGGTCTGCAGGCGGTCGGTGAGGCTGTTGAATTCGGCGGCGATCTGGCCGATCTCATCGGTGCCCCTGATCTGAGCGCGGTGGCTGTAAGACCCCTCCCGCACCGTGCGGATGGCCTGGAGCAGGCGGCTGATGCGCCGGCCGAACATCCGGGAAAGCAGCAGGCTCACGCCCACCACCAGCACCGCCACCACTGCGGATATGGTAATCAGATTTTTCTGCAGGTCCTTCAGCAGCGCCCCCTGCTGGGCGTCATACTGATAGGCATAGACCGCACCGATGATCTGACTGCGGTATACCACCGGGGCCGCGCCCCGGCTCAAAAACGCGCTGCCGTCATACCCGCAGTAGAAGGCATCGTTCCCGTCCAGGGCCTGGGCGATCTCCGTATAAAAGGCGTACTGTCCCCGGGCATTCTCCTGCTGGCGGGTATCATAGAGTACGCGGCCCGACGTATCCGTGACCATCACCCGGCTGACGCCGGTCTCCTCCAGGCCGGAGAGAGCCTTCTCCACGCTGCCCTCCGTCAGCTCCGGCAGGCCGGACAGGGCGGATTCGATGGCCTTTACACTGCCGGTGAGCAGGGTCTCCTTGGACCGGAACACCAGGTTCTGCGACTCGATGAGCGGATATGTATTCAAAATGACCAGTACGGCGATAATAATGGCAAAATAGCTCAGTCCGATCTTAAACTGCAGACTGCTTTTCATCTTGAAAATAGTACCCTACCCCCCATTTTGTGAGTATATACTGCGGCTGGGCCGGGTCCGGCTCCAGCTTTTCCCGCAGGCGGCGGATATGCACGTCCACCGTGCGGTAATCCCCGGCATAGGTATAGCCCCACACCTGGTCCATGAGCTTTTCCCGGCTGAACACATGGCGGGGATTCTTCATAAGCACCTCCAGCAGGTCGTACTCCTTGGCCGTCAGGTCCACCACCCGGCCGCCGCACAGGGCCACCCGCTGCCCCATGTCCAGCACAAAATCGCCGCAGGAAAGACGGCTGCTCTCCTGCTCCCGGCGGCGGGCGCCGGTGCTGCGCCGCAGCAGCGCGCGGATCCGGGCCTTCAGCTCCATGATATTAAAGGGCTTGGTCACATAATCGTCCGCGCCGCAGGCAAAACCCATGATCTTGTCGCTGTCCTCACTCTTGGCCGTGAGCATAATGATCGGCACATCCGAAAAGGTGCGGATCTCCATGCAGGCCTCGCTGCCGGACTTGCCGGGCATCATCCAGTCCAGGATGATGAGATCGAATTCCTCCCGCCGGGCCATGTCCACGGCGGTGACGCCGTCATAGGCCGCCTCCACCTCGTATCCCTCGTTCTGCAGGTTAAAGGTGATCCCCTTTACAAGCAGTTTTTCATCGTCCACTACCAATATTTTCATTCCTTATCCTCCGTGCAGACAAGATAGCGTATGTTCTCGATCAAACTCGGGCCGATGCCCTTAACATTGTCCAGCTCCTCAATGGTCCGGAAGGGACCGTTCTCCTCCCGGTAGGCGATGATGCGCCGGGCCAGGGCAGGGCCGATGCCCTCCACCGCGATGAGCTCCTCCTCCGTGGCGGTGTTGATGTTCACCGGCACGATCTCCTGCTGCTGCCGGTCCTCCCGCTCCGTGGTGATCTGCCAGTCCCCCTCCCGGACCCGGGAGGCCTTGTACAGAAACATGGACACTGCAAACAGGACTGCCAGCAGCAGAAGTGCTATTTCCGTTTTTGTCAAATGAATTCGTTTTTTCACTGTTGACTACACCCTATTTTGTGTTTATAATTTGATAAAAAGACCGACATTTGCGTTTGGGATATTTTATTATAACATAATCGGAGTTAAACGACCATGAAAATTCGCCGCTTTTTTTCAGTTTTTTTGCTATCCGTCCTTTTGGCGGTCCTCTTTCTGACCCCCACGGCCTATGCGCTGGAGGAGCCGGTTCTGGACGCCCGGAACGCCCTGCTCATGGACGAGACCAACGGGCGGATGCTCTACGGTAAGGCGGAAAAAGAGAAGGCCTACCCCGCCAGCATCACCAAGATCATGACCGCGCTGCTGGTGCTGGAGGCCGTGGACCGGGGGAACCTGTCTGCCTCCCAGCCCATCACCGCCTCCTATGAGGCGGCCAACAGCATTGACGAGGACAGCAGCACCGCCGGCATCGAGGAGGGCGAAGTGCTGACTGTGGAGCAGCTCCTCTACTGCCTGCTCGTGGTTTCCGCCAACGAGGCCGCCAACATTCTGGCCGAGGCGGTATCCGGCTCCGTTACGGACTTTGTGGCGCTGATGAATCAGCGGGCCACTGAACTGGGCTGCGAGGGGACCCATTTCGCCAACACCAACGGTCTGCCCGATCCCAACCACTACACCACCGCCTGGGACATCTATCTCATCGCCCGGGAGGCCATGAAGTATGATCTGTTCATGACCATCTGCGGCAGCAAGTCCTACGAGGTACCCGCCACCAACAAATCCGATGTCCGGGAGCTGCACTCCACCAACGCCCTGATCTCCAACTGGCGTATGCTGGGTTATCTGTATGACTATGCCGACGGGCTGAAGACCGGCTTTACCGACGAGGCCGGCTACTGCCTGGTGGCCTCCGCCCTGAAGGACGGGCGGCGGTTCATCTCCGTGGTCCTGGGCAGCGACACCAAGGAGATCGGCGGCGAAACAAAGATCATGAGCTTTGTGGACTCCGCCACGCTGCTGGACTGGGGCTACAACAGCTTCACCACGCAGACCGTGTTCACCAAGGACGACCTGATCCAGGAGATCCCTGTGTCCCTGAGCAAGCAGGCCAGCGCCGTTCTGGTCCACCCGGCCGAGGATGTGGAGGTGCTGCTGCCCAGTGACGTGACGCCGGATATGCTGGAGCGGCAGGTCACCGTTTACGGCGGCGCTGCCCTGGCCCCTATTGAGGCTGAGCAGGAAGTGGGCGAAATGACCCTGTCCTATGACGGGTATACCTACGCCACCTTTAAGCTCCTGGCCGCGGACAGCGTGAGCGTGAACCGATTCCTGCAGGGAAAATACTACATCTCCTGGTTCTTCTCCAAGACGCTGGTAAAGATCCTTTTGGTGGTAGTGATTCTGCTGGTGATCCTCATCGTGATTTGGGCGAAGAAGGTCCGGCCCCAAAACCGCTACGGGTCCCGGCGAAACAGAAGCAAGGGCTTCCGCAGCTACCGCGGCAGACGCAGATAAAATAAAACCACAAGGCAGACGCAGATAAAGCGTCTGCCTTGTTTAGAAAGGACACATCATGCCCCACGACGACCTGACTATCGTATATGAGGACCGCAGCCTGCTGCTGTGCGTGAAGCCGGTGGGCGTCCTCTCCGAGGACAGCGAAAACGGCGCCTCCATGCCCCGGCTCCTGCGGCAGCACTATGCCGCGCGGCATCAGCCGGACTATATCGCCACCGTACACCGCCTGGACAAGATCACCGGCGGACTGATGCTCTTTTCCCGGCAGAAGGCCGCCACCGGTAAGCTCATCGCCGCTGTGGCAGAGCATCGGGTGGAAAAGGAATATCTGGCCGTCCTCCGGGGGCATCCGGCTGAAAAAGAGGCGGAGCTGACGGATCTGCTGTTCCGGGACGCGGCAAAAAACAAAAGCTATGTGGTCAAGCGGATGCGCAAGGGCGTGCGGGAGGCAAAGCTGTCTTACCGCGTGCTGGGAGAAACCAACGAGCTGACCCTGGTGCGGGTACGGCTCTACACCGGGCGCACCCACCAGATCCGGGTGCAGTTCTCCGCCCGGGGGCTGCCGCTGCTGGGCGACATACGCTACGGCAGCAAGGACGCAAACTGCTCAGCCGCCCTGTGGTCCTATCGCCTGGCGCTGACCCACCCCGTCACCGGGGAGAGGATCGACGTTATCCAGCCGCCGCCGAAGCAATACCCTTGGGACCTGTTTGATTGTGACGAGCTGAAGGGATAATAAAAAGCTCTCAAAGCGCATTTGCGCTTTGAGAGCTTTTTTTACCAGCCTTTGAGAGCTTTTTTTACCAGCCTTTGAGAGCTTTTTTTACCAGCCCTGGAAGGCATCCCGGCGGCGATAACCGGCGCAGGCAGACTGATCCTCGTGGAACTCTACAAACTTCAGCGCGTAAATATCCCCGCTGACAAAGCGGTTCTGATCCGGCTGATAGATCACCAAATAGTCGTTGCCGACGCTGGCCAGGATCCCCTCCCATTGTATGGCCTGCTGGGTGCCCATGAGGAAACTGGCCACGATATAGTAACCCAGGTTCCGGGCCAGCAGACCCCGGATGGAGCTGTTGGTCACATCCCGGGTGCCGGTAGGGGTCTCCACGGTTTCGATCCCCTCCTGCTGAAGCATCATGTGCTCCGGCCGCTGGGGGATCAGGGCCATGTTGCTTTGATCCGCCTGCATGGGAGACAGGCCGCTCTGCATGGGCGTAGAGCCCCCCTGGATGGGGCTCATACTCCCCTGCATGGCGTTCATACCGGACGGAACCCCGTCTTGTAGATCCGTATGTAATTGCAGCATACATCACACCTCACTCAAGTTTCATAATACGCATCCGTCGGGACATAGAAGCAATGCTGCCCGATCTTCTCCACGAACTGCCCTACCTGGGAGGGAAAATAGCTCCGGCAGGGCTTATCGTAGGGGTTATAAAACCACAGGGCATCCCCTACAATAGGCAGGCGGTTGCCCGCTATGGCCCAGTCCGCTATGTCGTAATTTTCCTGTGTGGGCCGCATGTTGTAGATGTTCTGGGGGTTATACACACCGGCAATGTTCTCCGCCAGGCAGGTGAACTGCCCGGGCTGGAAAATAATGTTATACAGATCCCCCTGGCCCAGTCTGTCGTACTCCCCGCCGACAACGTTTACCCGGTTCATCACCACGCCGGCCACCGCTTTCATTCCGTTTTCTCCTTCGCCTCCCGCCTCACACTGAATGAGCCGGGCCAGCAGCTCTCGCTCATCATAGGCCATCGCTCTCACGCTCCCGTTGCTCTCCATACTATGCGCCGACGTATCGGGGCGTGAAAAAAAAGCCGCGGAGATCGCTCCGCGGCTTGCTATGTTTTGTTTATTCGCCTTTTGCCAAAGCCTGCTCCAGGGCGATGGAAAGCTGGTCCGGGCAGGAGCTGGGCTTACCGCCGCAGCGGATGCCCTTCATCCGCTCAATGGCTTCCCGGGCGGGCATTCCGATGACCAGGCGGGAAATGCCCTGCAGATTCCCGTTGCAGCCGCCCTCCACCCGGACATCGCGGATGATGCCGTCCTCCAGTTCTACGGTCATCTTTCGGGAGCAAACGCCCCGAGGCTGATAGGTGTATGTCATATGCAGTCCTCCTCTTGTTCAAGTCAAGCCGCAGCCGCCGTGAAGATGCCCACGCCCAAAAGGGACAGGGCGCCCATGATGAACCCCGCCAGCAGCACGCCGCCCATGCAGGCCAGCACGCTTTTCTTAAAGCCCATGTCCAGAATACTGGCCGCCAAGGTGCCCGTCCAGGCACCGGTGCCGGGCAGCGGGATGCCCACAAACAGCAGCAGCGCCCAAAACAGGCCCCGGCCCGCCTTCTCCTGGAGCTTTTGGCCACCCTTTTCGCCCTTTTGCAGACACCAGGTGAAAAACTTGCCGATATATTTCTTGTCGCAGCCCCAAACCAGGACCTTGCGGGCGAAGAAATAAATGATAGGGACCGGCAGCATATTACCCACGATAGCGATGCAGAAGGTCAGCCACAGGGGCAGGCCGAATGCCACGCCATAGGGGATCGCACCGCGCAGCTCTATCAGCGGCACCATGGACACTCCGAACACGATCAAACAATGCTTCAGCATGGGATATTGGCTCCTAACTTTAGTATGCACATATTATACACACTTTTGCAGGCGTTTACAAGACTCAGACCAAAGCATATTTCCGGGCGTAGTAGTCATACCGCTGGCGATACTCCTCGCTGCCGCTGCGGATGCCGTCCAGGTAGCCGTGGATGTCCAGGCGGCTCTTCTGCATCTGTACCACACAGCCGGCGATGTTGGAGCAGTGGTCGGCGATGCGCTCCAGGTCCGTCAGCAGATCCGCCCAGACAAAGCCCGCCTCCATGCTGCACTTGCCCTCCTGCAGGCGCAGGATATGCCGGGAGCGGAGCTGCTCCTTCAGCGTGTCCACCACCTGCTCCAGGGGCTCCACCTCCTTAGCGGCGGAGAGGTCTCCGTGGATGAAGGACGTGAGAGCCAGGTCCATGATCTCGTCCACTGCACCGAACATCTTGCTCATTTCTTCCATGGCGGCCTGTGTAAAGTTGATTCCCTTGCCGCGCAGTTCCTCTGTGGACTCCAGGATATTTACAGCATGGTCGCTGATACGCTCAAAATCGCCGATCATGTGCAGCAGTTCCGCCGCCTCCACCCGGTCCTGATCGCTCAAATGACAGCCGGACAGCTTCACCAGGTAGGTGCCCAGCTCATCCTCATAGCGGTCGGCGGTCTGCTCATCCTCCCGGATGCTCTCAGCGCGCTTTTCATCATGATTCTTCAGCTCATGCATGGCATTCCGGGTGGCCCGGACCGAGGTGAAGCCCATGTTCATGGTGATCTCGTGGCACCGCTCCATAGCCACAGCCGGAGTGGCCATGAGGCGCTCGTCCAGCTCGGGGATGCTGTCGCTGCCGGCATGATCGGGGATAATGCGGCAGGCCAGCTTCTCCAGCAGACCTGTCATAGGCAGCAGCAGCGCCGTGCAGAGGACATTAAATACGGAGTGGACAATGGCAATGCCCAGCTGATCGATGCTGCCGTCCAGCATGGGGATATCCACCAGGGCACGCACAACCTCGAACACCGTCAGCCACACCACTGTGCCGATAATATTAAAGGACAGGTGCACCACCGCCGCCCGGCGGGCATTGCGGTTGGTGCCGATGGAGGAAAGCATGGCCGTGACGCAGGTACCGATGTTCTGCCCCATGATGATGGGAATGGCCGCACCGAAGGTGATCTGTCCTGTGGAGGACACGGCCTGCAAAATGCCCACGGAGGCCGAGGACGACTGGATGATAGCCGTGAGCACCGCGCCGGCCAGCACACCCAAAATGGGATTGGTGAACACCAACAGCAGCTCCCGGAAGCTCTCCATATCCTTCAGTCCCGCCACGGCCCCGCTCATGGTATCCATGCCGAACATCAGCGTGGCAAAGCCCAGGAGGATAAGGCCCGTATCCTTCTTCTTGCCGTTTTTGCCCATCATGTACAGCACCACGCCGACCAGGGCCAGGATGGGTGTGAAGGAGGTAGGCTTGAGGAGCTGCATAAAGAAGCTGTCGCTCTGGATGCCGGTCAGGCTCAGGATCCACGCCGTTACCGTGGTGCCCACGTTGGCGCCCATGATGACATAAATGGCCTGGCGCAGAGCCATAAGGCCCGAGTTTACAAAGCCCACCACCATCACCGTGGTGGCAGACGACGACTGGATCACCGCCGTGATGCCCACGCCGGTGAGAAAGCCCGCTGCCTTGCTGCCGGTGAGCTTGCCCAGCAGGTTCTTCAGCCCGTTGCCTGCACGCTTCTCCAGCGCATCACCCATCAGATTCATGCCAAACAGAAACAGGCTCAGCCCGCCGATCAATGTTAAGAAATCAAAAAATGTCATGAATTTCTCTCCTCTTTCGTTTTCTTGCCTTTTATTACCTTTACCTATTATTAGCATATCTGTCCCATCTTAAATCCGAAACCGGAGAAAAGTTAAATCCATATTAAATTGCGTAAAAAAGAGGGCTTTCATCAAGAAAGCCCTCTTAAAATTCTGTAAATTACTTGTCATTCCCCGGGAAAAAGCACCGTGATGACGGTTCCCTCTCCGGGCCGGCTCTGCAGCTTTACCTCCGCACTATGCAGGGCCGCCGCGTGTTTCACAATGGACAGACCCAGGCCCGTGCCGCCGATGGCGCGGCTATGGCTCTTATCCACCCGGTAAAACCGCTCAAATACGCGGCTCTGATCTTCATAGGGAATGCCGATGCCGGTATCGGCCACGGTGACGGACGTTCTGCCCCCGCTCTGCGACACCGTTACAGTAACGCTGCCGCCGGGACGATTATACTTGATGGCATTATCGCAGAGGTTATAAATCATCTCGTGGAGCACCTGGTGCACGCCGCGGACTCTTTGGCTCTCCCCTTCCAGGTGCAGCGCGACGGTCTGCTTTTTCGCCACCGGTTCCAGGCTCTGGAGTACTTTATCGCACAGGGTGTAAAGGTCAACGCCTTCCCATGTCATATCGCCGCCGCCCTCCTCCAGGCGGGACAGGTCGATGATGTCCTCCACCAGATTTGTCAGCCGGGCGCACTCCTTTTGGATGTCCCGGCTGAACTCCCGCACCTTGTCAGCCGGCACAAGGCCCTGGCTCATGAGCTCGGCAAAGCCGGAGATGGAGGTCAGGGGCGTTTTCAGCTCGTGGGACACGTTGGCGGAAAACTCGCGGCGGAGCTTTTCCCGCTGCTCCCGCTCCGTCACGTCCAGGGTCAGCACCACGGCGCCGGTGACCTGGCCGGACGCCAGCACGGGGCTTGCAATGACGGACAATGTCCGCTCCCCCTGCTGCAGCAGCTGCTCACACCGCTGGCCGGACAAGGCCTGCTGCGCCGCCTGGCAAAGCTCCTTTTGGCTGCATTTGGCAATATTATCCGCGTCCGTGGGCAGCAGCATGGACGCGCTGTGGTTCTCCGTCAGCACATGGCCCCGGAGGTCAATGAGCAGAAAGCCCTCGCTCATATTCTCCGTCATGGCCGAAAACTCCCGCATGCGTCGGCTCAGTTCGTCCATCTGACTGCGGATGGTCTCCCGCTGCTGACGCAGGCGCTGGGTCAGGGGCTGCAGTTCCGGATATACATCCTGGGGATCATCCGGGGAGATGGCGTTGATGGGCTGGGTGATCTGCCGGGCCAGGCGGACGGACAGGCCCGCCGCCAGCAGCAAAAGTCCCGCCACCGTAGCGGCAATGGGCCAGGCCATATTCAGCAGCATGGCCCCCAGGCTGCTCTGCTCCCGGCTCAGGCGCAGAACGCTGCCATCTTCCAGCCGGAGGGCGTAATACAAATTCTTTTTCAGCACGGTGCTGGAGTAATGGCTGCTCTTGCCCGTCCCATCCCGCAGGGCCTGGGCAACCTCCTCCCGGCTCAGGTGATTCTCCATGGCGTCGGCCCTGGCCACGCTGTCATAGAGCACTGTTCCGTCAGAGGAAATGAGGGTGATGCGGTCTGTGGAGCGCATCTGTTCGGGGGAAATATACTCCAGCGTCTGCTGCAGCTGCTCCGCCTCCTGGGAAAGGGAGGCAAAGGACTGCTTTTCATAATAGCCATAGAGAATCCCGGAAAACAGCGCAGCGCCGGCGACCAGCACCAGCAGCGCCAAGGAAAACAGGCTGCGGATGATCTTACCGGTCATGCCTGCCCTCCCAGCTTATAGCCGACGCCCCGGACGGTCTCGATGAGACCGCCGGCCTCCCCCAGTTTCTGCCGCAGGGTGCGGATATGCACGTCCAATGTGCGGTTTTCCCGCTCGGCCTCCAGGCCCCAAACCCGGTCCATGAGCGTATCCCGGGTCAGAACGCGGCCCTGCTCCTGCAAAAGCAGAGAGAGGATCTCAAACTCCTTATAGGTCAGTGTAACCTCCCGGCCGTTCACCTGCACCTGCCGGCGCAGGGGATACACCTGCAGCGGACCCACCTGCCACTGCTGCTCCTGGGTTTTTTTCTCCGTGCGGCGCAGCACCGCGCGCACACGGGCCAGCAGCTCCATCATGCCAAAGGGCTTGGAGACAAAGTCGTCCGCCCCGCAGTCCAGCCCCGTCACCCGGTCAAACTCCGTATTCTTGGCCGTGAGCATGATCACCGGGATGGCTGCAGTGGCCGTGGCCGAGCGCAGCTTCTTCAGAACGGACAATCCATCCTCCTCCGGCAGCATGACATCCAGCAGCACCAGCTCCGGCAGCTGCCGGCCCATGGCATGCCAAAACTCCGACGGTCTTTCAAAGCCCGCCGCCTCATATCCCTGACTCTGCAGGGCATAGATCACCAATTTGCGGATGCTGTCGTCATCCTCCAGCAGATAAATCATCCATTCCACCTTCTTTCAGACTGATTATACCGCATCCTTATTAAAAAGGAAATCCGCTTTATGTAAAATCTATCTTAAATTGTGAGTTTTTTCTCTGAAATTTTTGGCCAATTCTTTTCACGATTTTTACCGGTTTTCTTAAATTGCTATCGACAATGTTCCACAAATTTTGTATACTATTAAATTAGGAATGTTAATGGGAGGGATAAGCGGATGGGTGTATCCGATGTCATAACCCTGCTGGGCGGCGTGGCGCTGTTCCTGTTCGGCATGAGCCTGATGGGAGACGGCCTGAAAAAAGTCGCCGGCAACAAGCTGGAGCTGGTGCTTTACCGGCTCAGCAGCACACCGCTCAAGGGCGTTTTGCTGGGCACCGGCGTTACCGCCGTGATCCAGTCGTCCTCCGCCACGTCGGTGATGGTGGTGGGCTTCGTAAACTCCGGCATGATGCAGGTCAAGCAGGCCATCGGCGTGGTCATGGGCGCTATTCTCGGCACCAGCATCACCGGATGGATCCTGTGCCTGTCCGACCTTTCCGGCGGCAGCGGCTGGGTGGATCTTTTGAGCACCGCCACCCTTACAGGCGTTGTCGCCATCGTCGGCATTGTCCTGCGTATGGCCGGGAAAAAGCAGTCCACCCTGGCCATCGGCAATATCCTCATGGGCTTTGCCGTGCTGATGTTCGGCATGTCCGCCATGAGCGGCGCTGTGGCTCCGCTGAAGGAGAGCGAGGCTTTCACCGGCATCCTCACCAGCTTTTCCAACCCCTTTTGGGGCATCCTGGTGGGCATCGCCTTCACCAGCATTCTGCAGAGTGCCTCCGCCGCTGTGGGTATCCTGCAGGCGCTGGCCATCACCGGCGCCGTCACCTTTGAAGTGGCGTTCCCCATTATTATGGGCATTGCCATCGGCGCCGCGGTTCCGGTGCTGCTCAGCGCCCTGGGTGCCAACATCCACGGCCGGCGTACCGCATTCGTCTATCTGCTCATCGACGTGCTGGGCGTTGTGATATGGGCCGCGGTGTTCTATACGGTGAACGCCTTCGTCCACTTTTCCTTCCTGACTATGACCATGACCACCGTGTCCATTGCCCTGCTCAACACGCTGTTCCGCCTGGCTACGGTCATCGTGCTGACCCCGTGCATCGGCCTCATGGAGCGGTTTGTGTGCTTCCTGATCCCGGACAAGCGCGGCGCCGACCCCGCTCAGCTGGAGATGGACCGACTGGAGGAGCGCTTTCTGCAGCACCCCGCCCTGGCCATCGAGCAGAGCCGGGAAGTTACCGCCGCCATGGCCAATACCGCCTGCAGCAATCTGATGGCCTCCCTGGACCTGATCTCCAGCTACAGTGACAAGGGTTTCCAGTCTATCGAGGACAAGGAGGATACCATAGACCGCTTCGAGGACAAGCTGGGCACTTACCTGATGAAGATCACCGTCAAGTCCCTGAACACCCGGCAGAGTGAGGAGGTCTCCAAGTACCTGCACACCATCTCCGACTTTGAGCGCATTGGCGACCACGCACTGAACATTGCCGAGTGCGCTAAGGAGATCCACGAAAAGAGCATTGTTTTCTCTGAGCAGGCGCAAAAGGAGCTCTCCGTGCTGCAGCAGGCCATCCGGGATATTCTGCACCTGTCCGTGGACACCTTTATCCAAAGCAATGTAGCCGGTGCACGCCGGGTGGAACCCCTGGAGGAGATCGTGGACACCCTGTGCGACGAGATGAAGAGCCATCACATTGAGCGGCTGCAGCGGGGCGTGTGCACGCTGAACCAGGGCTTCGTCTTCAATGACCTGCTGACAAACTTTGAGCGCGTGGCCGACCATTGCTCCAACATCGCCCTGGCGGTCATCGAGCTGCAGTCGGACTCCTTTGATACCCACGAGTATGTCCGCAGCCTGAAGCAGATGAAGGACGAGTCCTTCGCAGAGTACTACGACGAGTACAAGCGGAAATACACCTTATAATTTTTAGAGACAAAATGCGGAGGCACAGCCTCCGCATTTTGCCTCTATAAAGCCTCGCAGAGTTTGCCGCCCGCAGGCGGCAAAGCATTCAGATCATTTTTCGCCGCGACATGTGCGTGGAGAAAAATACATCTCGGTCTGCCAGTGTGGAATTTTGCCGCATGCGGCAAAATTATGCGCGCAGCAGACTGCAATCTTTTTGTCGGAAAAACTATAGTTTTTCCGACAGTATCAAATGCGGAGGCCACGCCTCCGCATTTTTATCCTTTTTCGCAGACCGCCAGCACATAGCCCGCAGGGGCGGGCAAATATCGGAAGACAAAGCCCGGCGGTGCGGAAACGATCTCCCTGCCCCGGAGCAAAAATTCCGCCCGGTGGAACTCCGCAAGCCGGCCGTCCCGGCACTTGATCCAGCTCTCCTTCAGCGTCCAGAGCCGGAAAAAGCCTTCGTCCCGTTCCGGCTGCGGGAGCGACGCCAGCCACTGACGCTCCGCCGCCGTGAGGGCCCGCTCTAACCGGGGACGCACCGGACGGATCTGCTCCAGATCCACGCCGAGCTCCCTTTCGCCTACGGCGCACACCACGAAATCTCCGCTGTGGCTGCAATTAAAGTGCAGGGGCAGGCTTGTCAGCGGTTTACCGTTTTTCCCCCGGTAAAATGGAATGTCACCCGGGGCAGATCCCACCGCATCCGCCAGCATTTCCGCCGCCAACTGCCGGGCCGAGTATTCCCCCGCTCCCTCGATCCGTATTTCCAGCGCCGCCACCTCCCTTTCCCGCTCATGGTACCACACTGTGCCCCGATTTGCAATCCGTTCCGGCTGCCAAAGGCCGAGCTATTTTCACCAGGAACGCAGGACCTTTTTTGTCTGAATTTGTCGGAAAAGCTCATGGACAACCGATCCCCCGCCATGCTATATTGATGCTGGATTTTGTATAAAAGGAAGGCTTTTTTATGGCTGGGAATACTCGTTCTCTTATGGTCAAGGGCTACATCATGACCCTTTTGGGCGGCTTGCTTTGGTCCGTTGGCGGCGCCTGCGGGCAGGTCATGTTCCGGGACTGCGGCGTCATCTCCGACTGGCTGGTGCCTATCCGGCTTTTCATCGGCGGCCTTATCACCCTTTCCGCTGCTGCCGTCGCCGGAGATAAGCCTTTTGCGATCCTGCGGCATAAGGAATCCTGGCCCTCCCTGCTGGTGTTCGCCCTGCTGGGCTCTGCTCTGTGCCAGTACAGCTATTACACATCCGTTCAGTATGCGAATGTGGCGTTCGCAACGGTGCTGTCCTATTGCAGCCCCGTTTTGATCCTGCTGTGGAGCATAGTTTCCACCCGGAAAAAGCCGCATCCCTATGAGCTGGTCAGCGTGGTGCTGGTGGTGCTGGGCGCTTTCACCTGCGTGACCCATTTCGATCTCACCACCCTGGCTGTGCCGGTCAAGGGGGCGGTATGGGGCCTTATCAGCGCCGTGTGCTTCGCTTTTTACACCGTGTCCCCCCGGAAGCTCATGCAGCGGTACCATGTGCTCACCATCACCGGCTGGGGCATGACCATCGGCGGTGCGGTGATGCTGCTGATCTTCCGCCCGTGGCACATCCAGGGAGTGCAGTTCAGCGGGAAGCTCTGGGTGCTGCTGGCCTGCGTCATTATTCTGGGCACGGTGCTCTCCTTCAGCCTGTTTCAGAGCGGATGCAGCATCGTGGGCAGCCTGGTGGGCAGCGTTCTGTCCTCCATCGAGCCGGTGGGCTCGGTGGTGATCTCCGTGCTGTTCCTGCACACCTCTTTCTCCTGGCTGGATCTGCTGGGCTTCTTCCTGATCCTGGTCACCATTCCTCTGATGGCCATCGGCAAGGCTAAGGAACAATAAACACAAGCTAAAAGCGCGCAGGCGTTGCCTGCGCGCTTTTATATCATGCCGCCCGATGGCGGTCAGTCGCAATGCCGGTAGGGAACGTTCTGCCATTTGCCGCCGCAGATGCGGTGCATCTCCTCCGTCAGATGATCCCAGCGGAGTACATCCCGCCCATCCGGGTAGAACTCTATGAACTCGCCGTCTACGAACGTATAGAATCGGGAAATATCCGTACACATACCGAAGGTAGGTACCTGCTCCGTGGTCAGGTGGAAGCTGCAGGGCTTTCCCTCCACCGTGCCAGCAAAGGTCAGGCCGCTGCGGTCCAGCCGCAGCTCCCCCTCACCGCAGATCACGGAGGTGTTGTCCCCCTTGAGGGTCTTATACTTGGGCAGCTTGCCCACCCGAACGTGGCCGGTATATGTAAAGCTTGTATCCTTTACATCTTCCTCCGCCCTTTTCCGCTCCAGCAGCACCCAGTCGCTGACAAGCTCCGGGCAGACGCTATCCTCACCCACCGGGCGCAGGTTGTACTTTTCATCCAGGGAAATCGTGTTGCCGCAGGCGGCGCAGCGCATCTCATTGCCGCTGCACTCCATTTGGTACATAGCGCCGCACTTGGGGCACATATAAAGCAGCGTATCCAGATTTTTGGCCATCTGCCCCTTGCCCCGGAAGGTCACCTGGGCCTCCCGGTTCCAAATATAGTCGTCGTGGGCCAGCAGGCGGTTCATGGTGTCCTCGATCTCCTGGGGAGACAGGCTTTTCAGCTCCTGGGCGGTGAACATCCGGTCCACCGTTACCTCCACCCGACCCACGCGCTCATCCAAACAGTGCTTGGTGTAGGTCAGGTAGCCGCCGGACACCTTGGTATAATACACCGTGACGCCCATCATTTTCAGGAACTTACCCGTGCCGATCATCACCGGCTGGGCCATGCCCGTGATGGAGCTCATGCCCTCGGGCATGATGCACAGGTGGCCACCCTGGCGGATGATGCTGCGCATCTGACGCATACAGTGCAGGTCCGGGGTGAAATTCTTCTTGGGAATGACCTGGGCCAGCTTCAGCAGCAGACAGGCAGGAAAACGGAAAAACTCGTTATATCCCACCACATAATTGAGCTTATTGGGATAGCACGCCGGACCTGTGAACTGATAGTCCACCCGGGAGGCGTGGTTGCTGATGATGATGAACGGCTCCCTGTCCTTGCGGGGATCGGCTTTATAGCAGAAGGTGGTGTGTGTCTTCCCGTTGAGGATCTTCACCACCAGCATAAGGATCCAATAGAGCAGGCCGTTGGGCGTTTTCACCTGTCGGGCCAGGAGCTTTTCCTGCAGTGTTTTTTTCATGGGGTTTTCCTCGGCTTTCCTATTCTATATTGTATATTGTAAGGCCTTTTTCGGCAAAAAGCTACCCCTTTTTACAAAAGAATACAGATGACCCAGCGGGCATCGGAGCAAAAACCGGTCTTGGATTTTTTCGGAATCCATGCTATAATTACACCATTCACAGAAAGGAGCCCTGCGCCATGGCAAATTTTACGCGGCGGGCGATCAAGGAAGCATTTACCTCCCTGCTGGAGGAGCGCCCCCTGAACGACATCACCGTTAAAGATATTGTGGAGCGGTGCGGCATCAACCGCAATTCGTTCTACTACCACTACCAGGACCTCCCAGCCCTCATTGAGGAAATCATCAAGGAGGACGCCGAGGCCATCATCCAGGCCTACCCCTCCGTGTCCTCCATTGTGGAGGGATTTGACGCGGTCATCGAGTTTGCCTCTCGCCGCCGCCGGGCCATTCTGCACATCTATCGCTCTGTGAGCTGGGACGTATTTGAGCGCAAGCTGATGCAGGTGTGCGAGTACTTCGTCCGCAGCTATGTGGACACCGCCCTGGCCCAGGAGGCCATCTCCCCCGAGGATCGAAAAACCATCATCGACTACTATAAGTGCGTCTGCTTCGGCCTGACCGTTGACTGGCTGGACAGCGGTATGTCCGAGCAATACATGAAATCCATCCGCCGCATTTTCCTGCTGAAGCGGGATATGGCCACGGAGGCCGCCGCCCTCCTGCGGGATCAGGTCTGAAATCTTCAAAAGATACAAAAATTAGGCACGGGACACCCCCGTGCCTAACTGCTTTTGTCGGAAAAACTTGGTTTTTCCGACAAGGAGCTTGCAGTCTGCTGCGAGCATAATTTTGGCGCGCAGCGCCAAAATTCCACACTGGCAGCCTGAGCGGTATTTTTCCCCACGCACATGTCGCGGTGAAAAATAATCTGAATTTTTCGCATCTACGAACGCGAACTCTGCGAGGCTTTTAAAAGATAAAAATTAGGCACGGGACACCCCCGTGCCTAATTTTTGGCCAATTACACCGTCCGTGTCTGGTTTTCAGGCACGGACGGCTTATTTGTCCGTGGTCAAATGCCGCCGCAGGGTGTATCCTCTGCCATGCAATCAGAAAAAAGCAAAGAGGAGGTGCATCACATGAAGCTGCGTTCCGTTACCCCCATGAAGATCGCCAAGTACGGCTACATTGCCATTTCCGCCATTTTCACCCTGGCAGGGCTGGCGATGGTCTTCTACCCCACGCCGTCCCAATCCTTTATCGGTATTTTCTTCGGCATCGCCATTCTGGCTTTCGGCATCATCAAGTTGGTGGGCTACTGGTCCCGGGACCTGTTTCGCCTGGCCTTTCAGTATGACCTGCAGTTTGGCGTGCTGCTGTGCGTGCTGGGCATCATCACCCTCATCCGGCACGAGGATGCTGTGGCGTTCCTGTGCGTGGCCTACGGCATCTGCATCATGGCCGACAGCCTGTTCAAGATCCGAACGGCGCTGGATGCCAAGGCCTTTGGCATCCGCCAATGGTGGGTGACACTGGTGCTGGCCGGACTCACGGCCCTCATCGGTCTGCTCATCACCCTATGCCCCGTGACGGCCGCCCGGGTCGTTACGGTCCTGCTGGGTATCTCGTTCGTGTCCGAAGGGCTTTTGAGCCTGGGCGTTGCCATCAGCATGGTGAAGATCGTGAACAACCAGCAGCCGGATGTGATCGTTTCGGATGACTATGAAGAATGGGAGGAATCGTAAATGCGTTTTTCTAAAGCGGTGGTCAAACACCGCGTACTGATCTTGATTTTGACTGTGGCCCTGCTGGTGCCATCGGTCTTCGGTATGGCGGCCACCCGTGTCAACTACGACATGCTGACCTATCTGCCGGAGGATATGGACACGGTCATCGGTCAGAATGAACTGCTGGAGGACTTCAATAAGGGTGCCTTCACGTTCCTGATCTTTGAGGATATGCCCAACAAGGATGTGGCGGCCCTGAAGCAGCAGGTGGAGCAGGTGGACCATGTGGACACCGTCCTCTGGTACGACTCCCTGGCGGACCTCTCCATGCCCATGGAGATGCTGCCGGACAAGGTCTACCAGGCCTTTAACTCCGACCACTCCACCATGATGGCTGTGTTCTTTGACTCCGGCACATCGGAGGACGTCACCATGGACGCAGTGAAGCAGATCCGCACCCTCTGCGGCAAGCAGTGCTTCGTGTCCGGCATGACCGCCCTGGTGGTGGACCTGAAGGACCTGTGCGAGCAGGAGGAGCCCATCTATGTGGCCCTGGCCGTGGCCCTGGCGTGCGTGGCCATGCTGCTGTTTTTGGATGGCTGGCTGATCCCCTTTGTGTTCCTGGCCTCCATCGGTGCCATGATCCTGCTGAACATGGGCACCAACTTCTTCCTGGGTGAAATCTCCTACATCACCAAGGCTCTGTCCGCCGTGCTGCAGCTGGCCGTGACTATGGACTACTCCATCTTCCTATGGCACAGCTACAACGAGCAGCTGCCCCTGTGTGAGAATAAAGAGGCCGCCATGGCCAATGCCATTCACAGCACTCTCACCAGTGTCATCGGCAGCTCCGTCACCACCATCTCCGGCTTCATCGCCCTGTGCTTCATGAGCTTTACTTTGGGCCGCGATTTGGGCATCGTTATGGCCAAGGGCGTGCTGCTGGGTGTGCTGGGCTGCGTCACCGTGCTGCCGTCTATGATCCTGGTGCTGGATAAGCCCCTGCAGAAGACAAAGCACCGCTCCATTATCCCCGATATGCGGGGCTTTGCCAAGAAGCTGGTGAAAATCTTCCCCGTGTTCTTGGTCGTATTTGCCCTGCTCATCGCCCCCGCCTACTACGGCTATGAAAAGGCCAACGACGAGGTCTATTACAACATGGGCCAGTGCCTGCCCGAGGACATGAACTACGTCATCTCCAACTCCAAGCTGCAGGAGGACTTCGACATCGCCTCCACCCATATGGTGCTGGTAGACGCAGGCCTCTCCCCCAAGGCCGTCAAGAACATGATGAGCGAGATGGAACAGGTAGACGGCGTGAAATATGTCCTGGGCCTGGAATCGGTCATCGGTTCCCGGGTGCCCCAGGAGGTGCTGCCGGACAGCATTAAGGATATTTTGGAGAGCGACCGCTGGGAGCTGCTGCTCATCAACTCCGAGTATGCACCCGCCAGCGATGAGGTGAATGAGCAGATCACAAGCCTCAACACCATCCTGAAAAAATATGACCAGGGCGGCATGATCATCGGCGAAGCCCCCTGCATGAAGGATATGATCGAGACTACGGACCACGACTTCGCCGTTGTCACGGCGGTATCCATTTTGGCCATCTTCGTCATCATCCTGCTGGTGGAAAAGAGCCTGACCCTGCCGGTGATCCTCATCGCCGTTATTGAGCTGGGCATCTTCATCAACCTGGGCCTGCCCCACTATTTGGGCCAAAGCATGGCCTTCATCACGCCTATCTGCATCAGCACCATTCAGTTGGGCGCCACCGTGGACTACGCCATCCTCATGACCACCCGCTACAAGGCCGAGCGTATCGCCGGCCAGGCCAAGAAGGACGCTGTTTGGACGGCACTTTACACCTCCATCCCCTCCATCTTCGTCTCCGGCATGGGCATGTTCGCCGCCACCTTCGGCGTGGCCCTGTATTCCGATATTGAGATCGTCAGCTCCATGTGCATGCTCATTGCCCGGGGCGCCGTCATCAGTATGCTGCTGGTGACCTTCGTGCTGCCGGCCATGTTCATGCTGCTGGACACAGTGATTTGCAAAACAACTTTGGATATGCGTCATATCCCGTGCGGCAAAAAAGCCAAGGAGGTAATCGAGCATGAGTAAAACCACCAAAAAAATCATCGCCATCTGCCTGTGCGCTGCCCTGTGCCTGGGCGGCGCGGGCATGGCCTTCGCCCAGGCAGGCTCCGAGAAGGCCGATGACCAGCCTGCCTCCGCTGCCGAACAGGCAGCCCAGCTGCAGCAGAAGATCTCTAAGGATGAGACCGTTTACGTCCTGGCCGGTGCCGACGGCTCCGTGCAGAAGATCATCGTCAGCGACTGGCTGAAAAACGAACTGGGCAGCGCATCCGTTGCGGATAAGTCCGACCTGAGCGACATTGAGAATGTCAAGGGCGACGAGTCCTACACCATCAACGGCGACAACATGACCGTTTGGGATGCCCAGGGCAACGACATCTACTACCAGGGCAACATCCAAAAGGAGCTGCCGGTGGGCCTGTCCGTGCGCTACTATCTGGACGGAAAGTCCGTTTCCCCCGAGGAACTCAAGGGTAAGAGCGGTAAGGTGACCATCCGCTTCGACTACGAGAACCGCCAGTATGAGACCGTGCAGATCAACGGCGAGAATCAGCGGATCTATGTTCCCTTCGCCATGCTCACGGGTATGATCCTGGACAACGACACCTTCCAAAACGTGCAGATCACCAACGGCAAGCTGGTCAATGACGGCGACCGCACCGTGGTGGTGGGCCTGGCCTTCCCGGGCCTGCAGGAGAACCTGAACCTCAGCCGGGATGACCTCTCCATCCCCGACAGCGTGGAGATCACCGCCGATGTGACCAACTTCTCCCTAGGTATGACCGTGACCCTGGCCTGCAACGACCTGTTCAGCCAGCTGGGCGACGTGGATCTCACCTCCCTGGACAGCACCTCCGCGCTGGATCAGCTGACCGGCGCTATGGATCAGCTTCTGAACGGTTCCTCCGCCCTGTATGATGGCCTGTCCACCCTGCTGGATAAATCCAGCGAGCTGGTGGCCGGTGTGGAAGAACTGGCCCAGGGCGCAGCCGCCATCAAGGATGGCGCCGATTCCGTGGACGATGGCGCAGCACAGCTGAAGGCAGGCCTTGCGGACCTGTCCAGCGGACTGAACACCCTTTCCGCCAACAGCGAGACCCTGAACAGCGGCGCGGAGCAGGTATTCAATTCCCTGCTGGGTACCGCTACCACGCAGATCCGGGAAAAAGGCCTGACCGTGCCGGATCTGACCATTGAAAACTATGCCGAACAGCTGAACACCCTGATCAAATCCCTGGACGAAACCGCCGTGTATGAGACCGCTCTGAAGCAGGTCACCGATGCTGTGGAGGCCCAGCGCCCGGTCATTACCCAAAAGGTCACCGACGCCGTGCGCCAGCAGGTGGAGGCGAAAGTGACCGCCGCCGTACGCCAGCAGGTGGAAGAAAAGGTGACCGCCGCCGTGCAGCAGCAGGTCACCGCCACTGTGACCGCCGCCGTACAGCAGCAGGTCACCGCCACCGTGACAGACACCGTGCAGCAGCAGGTGGCCGAGCAGGTGATCCGGGCCGCCGCCAACATGAGCAAGGCAGATTATGACGCCGCCGTGGCCGCCGGGATGATCCCCCAGCAGACACAGGATGCCGTCAGCGCCGCCATCCAGGCGCAGATGAGCAGCGAGACCGTGCAGGCCAAGATCAGCCAGGCCGTTGCCGCGCAGATGAGCAGTGAGGCCGTGCAGGCCAAGATCACCGAGAACGTCTCTGCGCAGATGGCCAGCGAGACGGTACAGGCCACCATCACCGAGAACACCGACGCGCAGATGAGCAGCGAGGCCGTGCAGGCTACGATCGCCGAAAACACCGATGCGCAGATGCAGGCGGATGCCATCCAGGCCACCATCCAGCAGCAGACAGAGCTGCAGGTGCAGAAGGCCATCTCCGAAAACATGGCCTCCGACGCGGTGCAGAATCAGCTGAAGAAGGCATCCGAGGGCGCTCAGACCCTGATCGCTCTGAAGGCCTCCCTGGATGATTACAACACCTTCTATCTGGGTCTGCTGACCTACACCGGCGGAGTGGATGACGCCGCCGCAGGCGCCAACGCCCTCTATGCCGGAGCGGATCAGCTGAAGGACGGCACCGCCCAGCTGCGTGCCGGCGCGGCCCAGCTCTATAATGGTGTGCTGCAGCTGCAGGACGGTACTCCCGCCCTGGTCAGCGGCGTGACGCAGCTGAAGGACGGCTCCATGCAGCTGTCCGAGGGACTGCAGCAATTCAACCGCGACGGTATTCAGAAGCTGGTAAACCTGCTGCAGAACGACGTGGGCGACCTGTCCGCCCGGGTGCAGGCCACCATTGACGTTTCCAAGAACTACCGCAGCTTTGCCGGCATCAGCGATGACGCCGACGGCCAGGTGAAATTCATCTACCGCACTGACGAGATCGCCTGATCCCGAAAATAAAGGACCGGTCCTGCTTGCAGGACCGGTCCTTTCAACTTGTTGGAAAAAGCGGAGGTTTTTTCGACAGGCTCTATTGTGCCGCAATGGGTTTCTTTTTCAGTGCGAAGTGGGCGTACAGGGTCAGCAGGGCGCTGAGCAGCAGCTCCGTGTAGTAGCTCAATCCCCTGCTCAAAATCATGCCCGGCAGCAGCAGCTGCCCCGTAAACACAGGCACGAAAATCGTCAGAAACAGCTTCTCGCTGATGCCCATTCCCCCCGGCAGGGGCAGCATGTCCACAGAAATGGAGATGGCAGCCTGCAGCAGCAGAATGGTCACGGCGGATACGCCCTGCAGGCCGAAGGCCCGGTATACAAAATAGGTGGACAGAAACAGCGCAAACCGCTGCGCAAAGGTGATGCCCAGTACATTGAATACCACAAGCCTGTGGGTTTTAAAATACGCCGCCGTCTCCCGGTATTTTTCCATGGCAGACTCCAGCCTTTCATGGCGGCTCTCCTTTCGGCGCAGCAGGTGCAGCCGCTCCAGCAGCGCCAGGCCCCCGCGCATCATGGACTGGGCCAAAGAGTTATGGAAAACCAGCACCACCAGCGCTGCCACGCAGATCACGTTCAGCCCAATACCCAGGTAAAATACCGGCAGGATCTCCTGCAGATAGGTATGGAGAAAGCCCCGGCCGAACGCCATCAGCCCCAGGCCCATCAGCACCAGCACCGCTTTATAGGTGATGGTGACGACCATCAGCACCAGGGTAGACACCGGGACGGGGATGTCCTTTTGCCGCATATAGTAGATCTGAGCGGGCTGGCCGCCGGAGGCAGAGGGGGTGATGCAGCTGTAAAAAAAGCCGATGGATGAAAACAAAAAGCAGGTCCACTTCTTCAGCCGCACATGCAGCGTGCCCATCATGTAGTAAATGATAATAGACTCGCCCCATATGAAGAAGATCACGCACAGCACCGCCGGGAGCAGCCATAGCTTCCGCACCTGCGCGATGACCGCCAGGGTCTGCTTCAAATCCTCCCCGCGGAACACCATATACACCGTGGCCCCGAAAACCAGGAGCAGAAACAGGATCTCCCCTATCAGCTTTTTGTTTTTCATACCGCGCTCCGTTCCCCGCTCTCGCCCTTGCGGACGGTTTCTATGCCCGAGGGCAAAAAACAAAGCGCAATCCCCTATCCGAAGCTGCGCTCTGCCAATTCTTCACCTACAAACCATTATACCGGCCGGCCCGGGGGATGTCAACCGGTTTTGTTGTCCCTCCCCGCCGGGACCACGGGGGCGGCTTTATGCTGGCGCTGCATCCCCTGAAAACATTTTGAGGGCGATCTCTCGGCAAAATCTATACAAAATTGCCTTTCCCCTACAATATTTTCTCTTGTATTTTTACAAGAATTTGATTACAATAGGGGCAAGGAGGCGATTTATTACAATCTTTAAGGCGATGAACCGCCGCCGATTCCCGCCGCCGGGCGTCACTCCACTTCATGGTGCCGGGCGGTCAAAAAAAGGAGGAATAAAATTCCGCTGCGACTGGCGGTGCGGCAGTGTGGAGACCTGTCGTAAAGCGGCGTGCCCATAGCGGCGGCCGTGAGGCTGCTCCTTGCGGAGGCAGAGCAGCTGCAGTCAAGCAAAATGGCAAAAGTCATTCTCAAGAACCTGAAGAAAGTCTACCCCAACACCGAAAAGAAAAAGAAGCCCAAAAAGGGCGAGGAGGTCAAGAAATCCAACCTGCAGATCACAGCCGAAGGCGTCGTGGCCGTGCAGGAGTTCAACCTGGAGATCGCCGACAAGGAGTTCATCGTCCTGGTCGGCCCCTCCGGCTGCGGCAAATCCACCACCCTGCGCATGATCGCCGGACTGGAGGAGATCAGCGACGGCGAGCTGTACATCGGCGACAAGCTCATGAACGATGTGGAGCCCAAGGACCGGGATATTGCCATGGTCTTCCAGAACTACGCCCTGTATCCCCACATGACGGTATATGAGAATATGGCCTTCTCCCTGAAGCTGAAGAAGACCCCCAAGGAAGAGATCGACCGGAAGGTCCGGGAGGCCGCCGAGATCCTGGACATCACCCAGTATCTCGACCGCAAGCCCAAGGCCCTCTCCGGCGGCCAGCGGCAGCGTGTCGCCATCGGCCGGGCCATCGTCCGCAATCCCCAGGTCATGCTGATGGACGAGCCTTTGTCCAACCTGGATGCCAAGCTGCGCAATGAGATGCGCGCGGAGATCATCAAGCTGCGCCAGCGCATCAACACCACCTTTATCTATGTCACTCACGACCAGACCGAGGCCATGACTCTGGGCGACCGGATCGTCATCATGAAGGACGGCTTCATCCAGCAGATCGGCACCCCCCAGGAGGTGTTTGACCACCCCGCCAACCTCTTTGTGGCCGGCTTCATCGGCACGCCGCAGATGAACCTGTTCGACGCGCAGCTGGTGAAAAACGGCGAGAAGTACGCCGTGGTTATGGACGGCGTTACCGTGGAGCTCAGCGATGAAAAGCAGGAGCGTCTGCGCGCCCACAACGTGCAGCCCCAGGACATCACCCTGGGCGTCCGGCCCGACCATCTGATGCTCTGCGCCGACGGCATCAAGGGTCAGGTGGACGTCAGCGAGCTTATGGGCTCCAGCGTGCATCTCCATGTCACCGCCGGGGGCAAGGACGTCATCGTCATCGTGCCCACCAATGGCGCAGCGACGCACTTCCCCATGGGCAGCGAGGTGAACCTCATCTTCGGCGGCAACGTGGCCCATGTATTCAGCAAGGAAACCGGCAAGAACCTGGAGTGGTAAGCATGCGGCAGTATATCGGCATTGACCTGGGCGGCACCAACATAAAGGGTGCCCTGGTCAGCGAGACAGGTGAAATCCTGAAGCAGCGCTCCGTCCCCACTCGTGCTGAAGCAGGGCCCGAAGCGGTGACAAAGGCCATCGCTGCCATGATCTGCCAGCTGGCGGAGGGAGAGTCCGTCAGTGGTGTAGGCATGGGCTGTCCCGGCACGGTGGATGACCGGGAGGGCACGGTGGTCTACGCCTGCAACCTCGGGTGGATACACTACGATGTGCGCACCGCCCTGCGGGAGCTGACGGGCTACGGCGTAAGGCTTGTGAACGACGCCAACGCCGCTGCCCTGGCAGAGGCGGCGGCAGGGGCTGCCAAGGGCGCCCAAAGCGCCGTGGTGGTCACCCTGGGCACCGGCGTAGGCGGCGGCGTGGTGCTGGATGGCAGGCTGCTCACCGGGTTCACCGGCGCCGCCAGCGAGCTGGGGCACATGACCATTGTGTCGGGCGGAGAGCCCTGCGCCTGCGGGCAAAAGGGGTGCTTTGAAACCTATGCCTCGGCCACGGCGCTCATCCGCATGACAAGGCAGGCCATGGCGCAGCATCCGGAGAGCGCCCTGCACCGGATCGCCGCCGAAAACGGCGGTGTGGACGGACGCACGGCATTCTTGGCCAAGCAGCTGGGCGACGCAGCAGGCAGCGAATTGGTCCGGCAATATATCCACTATCTTGCCATCGGCGTCGGCAACATCGTCAATATCTTCTTTCCGGAGGTAATAGCGCTATCCGGCGGCATCGCCAACCAGGGCGAGAACCTGCTCGCCCCTCTGCGGGCGGAGGTCGCGCAGCGGGAATACGGCGCGGCGTACTCCAAAAAACACCCCCGCCTCCTCTGCTGCACCCTGGGCAATGACGCCGGCGTCATCGGCGCGGCCCTGTTTGTGAAGGACTGATGGATCATTAAAAACAGGCACACTCTGCGATATAAACGCGGGGTGTGCCTGTTTTTTGGCTTATTCTGATGCGGAGACGGCACCCCCTGTTCCTGTCACAGGGCCGCTTTGGCGGCGATCCGGACGTAGGTCATGGTCTGCCCAGGGGAACGAATATTCGGTGGTATAGATCATCATGTATTAAGAGGGCGACTGCCCGATGGAGCTGTCTCATGTGAACGATCATCCGGAGGATTTGCTGTGTTTGCCAACAGGTAGGACCGGCTGACAGCTTGAATCTGAGATGCCGTCCAACCGGAGCTGCGCAGCAGCGTCAGCCGTCGGGATGTAAAATCGCTGCCGCCGGCAGCGGCTTGCTCAAAATCCGCCTCCACCATCTTTTGGCGCTTAATGACGTTAAAATCGATACCCAAAGACGAGGACACGAGACGGTCCGTCAGCTTCTTGGGGCCGGTCTCCAGCGAAAAGAATCCCACCCGGTACTTTTTGGCCATGTGATAGGCCAGCATCAGCGCCAGAGCCGTCTTGCCCGCTGAGGGCTCGCCGCCGATGACAACAACATCCCCCCGCTCTGTGTATGTACCCTCATCAATCTCGCGGATGCCGTAGCCGATGTACTCGCGCTTTTTCTCTGCTGCCTGGGATTCCATGAAGTGCCGGAAAGCGTCCTCCATGCTCCATGCCTCCATACCCTGGCCGGTGGCCACCATATCCGCCAAGGCGGCGATCTTTACGCGGCTATCCTCCACGTTGGCGGCCTCTGTCAATTCCTGCGCTACGAGACGGATCCGGGACAATGTGGCCTGCTCATGCATGATGGCAGCGTATTCCCGCCAGTTGGTGGCGGTGGGCGTGATCTCCATCAGCTGTACCAGTCGCTGCGAAATTTCCGGTCCCAGCTTGCCCCGGATGGTCACGGGATCCACCGGAGCGCCCTCCTGCAGCAGTGCCCGGGCAGCTTGATAGATGCGCCGGTTACCGCTGTCTGCAAAGTCGGATGCATCTACCGTGGCCAGGATTGGCGGGGCAAGCCGCTCATCCAGCAGCAGGGAGCCTATGACGGCGTTCTCTGCATCCAGCCACGCCTGGATGGGGACGGGGGATTGATCTACTCTTGCCAACCATATTCCTCCTTTCCCTGCCCCCCATCTGCCTGGGTAAGCTCGTCCGGCTTGAGGGGATAGACAGACAGCCAGTCCCACTCCACCGCCTTATCCAGCATTGCCAGTTTCATGCGGCGGTTGCCGCCGGAGTACTCGGACAGGCGATTCAAGATGCCATCGATTTTCTTCACCGTGTCCACCGGCTTGCGGAGTTTCTTCCGATTTTCCAGCAGAGCCATAATGCCGTCCCGTAGCTCCTGATCTTCGCCGCAGGCTTCGTCCACTCGAGCCAGCACTTCACGGGGGACTATAGGGGGTTTATTTCTTCTTTCTTTTATTCTTTCTTTATTTATTTGCGTCGGGTTTCCCGGCAACGGTTTTCCCGTTGACGGTTTTCCCGTTGACGGAAAACCCGGCAACGGTGCGATTTTCTCATCGTATAGAACGAAGAGATTGGCCGCAAACTGTCCGGTTTCACTGTGTCCCTGCTCCCGTAAGAGGTACCCGGCATCCTCCAAATTCTTTAGGGCTGCGCTGATCTTTTCCCGGCCGCAGCCGGCCACCGTGGCCAGGCCCTTGACCGTAAAATCCCAGTTTTCAGGGAAGCTGGCCATCATGCAAAACAGTCCCTTTGCCTGCAGTGTCAGCGTCTCATCCCGAAGAATTTGGTTCGGAAGGACGGTATAACCGCCCCTCCGAATCATTTTTATTTTGGATTCCATCAAATTCCCCCTTGCAAGTTAGGAATATCTCATGTATACTGATGATGTTCTCATTGAGCGCCGTCCCTGGTGCTCCGACCGTACTCGGCTTCCCTCCGGGTGCGGTCTTTTTTTGTGCCCTCATCCAACCAGCAGATGAGCCGTATCGCTCCGGCAGAGATCGTCCCTACACCGACCACGGTGCAGATTGTGCCAAACAGTTCCATAAGCAGCCCTCCTTTCTCAAATGATTGCTCCCATATACCGCAAAAACGGGATACGCGGAATCTTTACTCGGCTCCCCATAATCACTGTAGGGAACCCCAGCAGCTGCGGCTGCTGTCTTGCGCACACCCGGACCCATTGATCCGATGTGCCAAGCACCCCCGCCACATCACCGGGCAGCAGGTACTCCCTTTCGATGTTCATCAGATCCGCCAGCGTTTTCTTCTGCATTATTCGCGCACCTCCTCTACAGGCAGATCGATAACGGCCCAAAGCATACCGCAGTAACGGTCTTTCCATCGAGCCGGGTTTTCCGACCAGGATCCGCGACCGTCTACCCACCATAGCTTGGTCGATTTCAGGTCCCGTGGATCCCGGATAAAACGGCCCACAACGTACTCCGTCTTGCCTCCGGAATTATCCGGGTAAACCCGGCGCACCACACACAGCTCACCCGGGGCCGGGTGTCCGTCCTTATGGGCCAAATGCAACTCCTTCCACTTCATCGCTTCCCGTCCTCCGTGTAAAATTTGAGCTGATAATATGCCGTGATGATCCCGGTCAGCTCGTCCAAGATTTCCGCATAGAGTGGACGCTCCGCCTCGGATATAATGCCGTCCTCGGCGATCTCCAGCAGTTGCCTGTCCCGCGACTTGGCCGCGAAGCGGGCCATGCGGTTCATGAGCCGGATAGTCGCCGCCTGCAGATTGACCATCTCTATGTCCGGCAGCACATCCAACTCCTGGGTCGTCTTGGCCAAAAAGCGGTAGGCCAAAGATTCATCCCCGCTCAGATCCGCCATAGCCTTCACGATGTGCAGCGGCGGGATCCGCACGTCTGTCTCATACCGCTTAACGCTCTCCACGCTGACGTCCAGCGCCTCCGCCCAGCCCTCCTGGGTCATTCCGGTCCGGCGACGGCACGAAGCGTAGATATTTGTGTCCGTTAACGCCATTGTATTTGATCCTCCTTTGTGGTAACATCCCCCTGGACATTGTAGAGGTAGTAGAACAGCATGGTCCCGTTGGCAAAGCCCACGCGCTTGCCGGTGCTGTCGTAGAAGAACCGCATAACGGAATCCCCGGTTTTTTGCGCCAAAATTTGGCTGCCATTGAGGAAGAATTCCGTGGTGGTGCCATTGACTGTCTTGCTGGTGCGGATACCGTCAGCGTTGTACTTGTAGCTGTAAGTATTGCTGCCATTGGTGATCTTCCGCAGCTCCCGGCCCATCCAGGTGTAGCTGGCGCCGTTATAGGTGAGCATGTTGCGGAGGTTACTGACAATGCAATTTTATGTGGCGAAATTAGTCCTACTGATAATTGCGTCGTATTTTTTTACTTCTGATGTTTTCTTTTCACTTTGATATGTTGCAAACGCAATTCTTGGATACCTTGCTATGACCCATAGCTTGATAAACCACTTGTCAGAAGTTACCCCTGTCCCGTATAGGGTTAATTTGCTCTCTTTCGAGCCGCAAAGAATGAGCGGCCCATAAAGAGAGATCTCGTTTTTATCAACAAACTTCTTTGCCATGATGCTGATGTGCTCATCCAATGATTTATTCATATCTAAAATGCTAAAGAAAGATATGGTCATGGCCCCGTCGCCATTTGGGTCGTAAATCAGGAGATTTTCACCGCTGTCTTCTGAACACCAACCATTTGGCAATTCGTAGGTAAAGTAGCCTTCATGAGAAAAATGCATAATTATTATCCTCCTAATCATATAGCCTGAGAACACCTGTCCACGTTCCACCATAAAGCCCTGTTTCGGTGTCATAGTAGTACCCCCGGTAGCGGAAGGGATTCTTGTCGCCCACGGCGTAGCCGGTGGCGTTGGTGACAGTGCAGTTGCCCCAGGCGTCGTAGCTGTAGGTGGCAACGATTTGGCCGGTGGCGGCCCGGGCGATGGCTATAACATCCCCCTGGACATTGTAGAGGTAGTAGAACAGCATGGTACCGTTGGCAAAGCCCACGCGCTTGTCGGCGCTGTCGTAGAAGAACCACATGACAGAATCCCCGGTCTTTTGCGCCAGGACCTGGCTGCCGTTGAGGAAGAATTCCGTGGTGGTACCGTTGACTGTCTTGCTGGTGCGGATACCGTCAGCGTTGTACTTGTAGCTGTAAGTATTGCTGCCATTGGTGATCTTCCGCAGCTCCCGGCCCATCCAGGTGTAGGTGGAGCCGTTGTAGGTGAGCATGTTGCCGATGCCGTCGTAGGTGATGGCCTTGCCGTTGTACTTGGTCAGCAGATCGGCCCAGCTGCTGTCGCCATAGGTGTATGTCTTGGTCTCCAGAACGTCGCCCAGGGTACCGGTTGTATAGGCGTCAATTAGCTAAATATTATTCGTAAGAAACTATTTGAGCTGTTACGATAAATAAGCTTTATTTATTGACCTTTACCCAATTGCATTATCAAGTTTTTTCAATGCTGCTCTAGCATATTTGCGCCATCCGGGATGCGTATCATCTTTAAATCGCTCAAAATAGCAGCGAAAACTTTCGCGTTTATATTCTCCTAATGCACAAATTGCTTGCAAGCGGACTTCTTCATCCTCCAATAATGCAATCAATATTGGTACAGAGGTATCATCTTTTAGCTTTCCAAGAAGTAAAACTATCATCTGCCTGTTTATTCCGAAAATTTTGTTAGAGGATATTTCTTGATATTCTCTTATAAATTTTTTTGAGCGGATACAGTATAGACAGTCCGAAATGAACCAGCGAGTCAAATCATCCGCTTCCTTAGAGTAGTAGTCTTCCAGTAGCATTGGAACAATATCATCAAAGCCTTTGATGCGGAAAAATCCCATAAAATGCATTTGCTCATTTGTTTTTTTGCGTTTTTTTGCAAGTTGATAATATCTGACAGCAATCGGCAATATGTCTTTCTTGTATTTGGGAATAAATCCGAACGTTTGACTTGAAACTTCAAAGTCAAATCCTAACTCCCGCAATTCTTTTTCAAAAAGAGGAATCAGTGAATCGGGATTTTCTCTGTAATAACGCTCGGCAGCCTCCTTTGCATGACGAATTCGCAAATTATCTGTATTGGATTTACTGTTGCAAGTATCATTGATTCCCATTGTTTTACTCCTCATCCTAACGGAAATAACCTAATTATACCACTATCGACTAACTGCTGCAGTGGGCCTGATAGTGTTGCATTGGTGTAAAGGCGCATTTGAAAACCTTGGTCCTGTGACCACAAAACAAAATCTTTAAGCTGCCTTGTATATGACAGTATACCGGAATAGTTTTTTACTTCACTGAGTATTTTCAAATCAATATCAAGGCCGTCTGGAATTCGGTAAGACGCGGTTTGTGTCAGGGATGGAATATGAGTGTTGTTCTTTATCAGGCCTGACATGGCCTCTCCAGCTTTGCCTCTTGCCGAGACTTGCTGCATTTTGCTTGCTGCCGCTTGTGTGGCGGGTGATAGACTGCCAACGGCTCTTGATACATTGTTCGCAATGTAAGATGCACCTGCTCCAAGCCCGCCCGTACTGATAGTCGAGGCTAATGTGCCTGCGCCTGCCACAACCGCACCTGTGGATGCTGTTGCGCTGCCTGCTAAAACAACACCTGCAGCCATTCCCACGCCGAGTCCGATTGCTCCACCGATAGCAGCGCCTTTTAGCGCTCCCGTCCATACGCTGTTGCCGGATTTAGCTGCGCGAACCCCTCCAATAATGGCTCCAGCAAGGGCTCCGGCAAGGGCGGTGATTACGCAGAACGGCAGATGTCCGTCTGCATCGCTGTAGTTAACGGGATTGTTGTAGCAGTATGCAAACAGATTCTGCGAAGTGGCACCGCGGTTGTCGATAAGGCCGTCCGCGCTGATGAACCGCCCAAATTCCGGGCTATAATACCGGCTGTTCAGATAGTACAAGCCAGTTTCGGTATCGTAATAGTAGCCTCGGTAGCGGAAGGGATTCTTGTCGCCCACGGCGTAGCCGGCGGCGTTGGTGACCGTGCATTTGCCCCAGGCGTCGTAGCTGTACTTGGCCACAACTTGTCCCGTAGCAGCCCGGACAATGGCAATAACATCCCCCTGGACATTGTAGAGGTAGTAGAACAGCATGGTCCCGTTGGCAAA